>JANNNO010000284.1:0-9441 GCA_031398585.1 Myxococcales bacterium
GCGACATGAAGAAGACCCGCGATGGTTTCTCGCGGGCGGTCAACGAAACGCTGGTCGAGCTCAGACCTACCGTGGGCGACAAGGCCGGCGCCTGTCCCCCCGGCGCTCTCGCGGCCCATGCCCGCGCGCGCGAGGCCGGTCGGCGGTTTCTTGCCCTGGGGCGACGCTTCGAAGGCCGCTACCGGGAGGTCCGTCGAGGCTCGCAGCTGGGCGACACGGTGGCACTCACGCCCGATTACCGATGGAAGGTGAGCCGCGCCCGCGAGCTATATGGGGAGCTGCTGTTGCACTACCAGGAGATGCGTGCGGCCTTTCACCAGCAGCTCGGCGCCGAGCTGCTCCACGCCGGCTGCAAGGTGACAGGACGCCGCCCCGGTCAAAACGCAGTCGGCGAAGCGAGCGGCCTGGCGGGCGCGCCGGACCCGGAAAACCTCGATGACTGGGCCCTCACCGCCCCCGATGCGCCCCTGCCACCGGTGGTGAACGCCGCCCCGCCGCGCGCCCCGATAGCGACCGGCACCCAGGATCCCGACACCGCCCCCGCCATCTGGATCGAGATCGACAACTCCCGCTGCGCGCGCCCCTCTTCGCTCACCCTCGACGGCCGCCCGATCACCGCGATCGCGGCTGGCAAGAAGGTCGAGGTGCGCACGCGCGCGGGTCCTCACGCAGTCTGTGTGCTCCCCGAGACCGACAAACGTCGCTGCGGTGCCAGCGGAACCGTGAGGCGGGTCTACCTCTACGAGGGGTGGTCAATGGCGGTCCGCTGCGCGAAGTGAGCCAGGCTCGCCAAGTGATCCATGGCGGTGGTGGTCTGGGCTCGACGAGAGAGCATGCTCAGCGTGTCTGACCCGCGCTCTGCGCTCTGACGATCTGGATGGTGGTGGTAGCAGGAGCCGCCGCGAACGTGAGCACGCCCTCGCGGCGAAGGCTCGGGCCGGTCAACAGCTCGAGGTTGTGTCGGGCATCGCCATGTTTGGGATCGATGGCCAACGTCTCTTCGAAGCTCCGCATCGCCTCGGCGAGCAATCCGAGCCGAAGCGCGACGACGCCCGAGAAGAAGTGCACGCCCGGGTCGTGGGGGGTCAGGCTCGCAGCCGCCTGCAGCTCGCCAAGAGCGCTGACGTGACGTCCGACGCGGTGGAGAGCGACGGCGTGATTGAATCGGATGGTCGAACGATCCGGCCGCAGCTTGGCCGCCCGTGACAGGTAGCCGAGCGCCTGCTTGTCAGCGCCTCGTTGCATCGCCAGCGCGCCCAGGTTGGAAAGAGCGTCGGCCCGCACCGCTGGATAGGCGAGGCCGGCGCTGAAGAACCGTTCGGCGAGATCGATATTGCCGGCATCCGCGTGGGTCGACGCCAGCAAGAAGAGCGGGCGCGGATCCCCCGGGGACAGCAGCCGCAGCCGCGTGTAGCGCGCCGACGCCTGGGCAACATCGCCACGCTCGCGCGCCAGATCGGCCGTCAACTTCAGGGCCGCGGCATGGCGGGGACGGCGTCGCAGCACATCTTCGTAAGTGGAGGCCGCGTCGGCGTTGCGCCCTTCGCTCATGTAGGCCGCACCGAGATCCATACGCGCGTCGACGTTGTCGGGATCGAGCCTCACGATCTCCTCGAGCGCGACCACGAGCTCTTCGCCCGCCTGGCGCGCCGCCAACACCAGCACCAGGCTACGACGAGCCTGTAGATCTTCCGGCTGTGCCGCCAGGACGCGCTCGAGAAGCTTCTGCGCCGGACCGAGCTCGCCCGCTTCGGCATAGAGCTCGCCGAGCAGACGTCGCGACTCCTGATCGTGGGGATCGAGAGCCAGCGCCCGTTCGAGGCTGGCCCGTGCAGCCGGAATCTTGGCAGCACGATCGAGCGCCCCCAGAGCGCGCAGCGCCGCAACGTACTCGGGCCGCAGCTCGAGGGTGCTGGTCAAAGCGGCGCGCGCGTGACCAGGTTTGCCAGCCGCCAGGTAGAGCTCGGCCAGAAGACGGCGCGTCTCGGGCACCTTCGGATCGATGACCAGCGAACGCATCACGTGTTTGCGCGATCGCTCGAGCCGCGCCGCCGGCGCCCCCTGGCCATGAAGCGCGGCCAGCCCGCGTCCGTAAAGAACGAAGGCGTAAGGATCACGTGCGAACCGCACGGGATGGGCCGCGCCCTGCGCCGCCGCATCGACATTCAGACCAGGCACCGCCGCAAAGGCCGCCACCGCCGCTTCCAGCGCCAACGTGGCTGCGGCCTCGGTGGCTCCCGAACGCGAAGCGCTCGCGATCACTTCGCCGCCGCGGGGTCCAAAACCGGCTGCCTGAATATCGACGGTGACGGTCACCTTCCAGTCGGCGCCGCGTTCGAAGCGACCACCGACGAGGTACTTCACCGTCGCCGGCTGAACGCGCGGAAACAGCTCCGGCAAGCTGGCGAGGCGAAGCTCGTTGCCGGTGGCGAGGCGTTCGGCGATGAAGGCCGGCAGCCCGTAGATCAGATGGTCGAGCGCCCGCGTCTTGCGAGTGTTGATCCAGGGCTCGACGCCGAAGCCCGCCGGCCCTGCGATCCCGCCCGCAGCCGGCGGGGCCGCCTTCGTCGTCTTGGTCTCGACTTGCGCGACGCCCGGGTCGGCGAGGCCCCCATCGGCGGCGAAGGCCGCGGGCACGCCTGCCAACGTGGCCACCAGAACCAACCCAGCGCCTCGCACGGCCACACCCACCCACATCTGCGCCCCCAAGGCTCCGCCCCGCGCGCGCGAAGTCGTCCCAGCCCGTTCCATGAACCAGATATCGACGGGCGCACACCTCCGCTAAAGACCAGCGGGCCGGCCGCCGACAGTGAGGGCATCGGTCGTCGACGGACCGCGCCAGGCCCCGAGGCCGGCGGCTGCCGCGACCCTCCTGCGCGCCTCCATGTCCTTTCTCCAACGACCCTTTTGGCGACGCCCGCTCGGTTCGTTCCTGCGGCTGGCACTGCTCGGCTCAGTGGGAATCTTCGCCTTCACCATCGCGCTGGGCGGCTGGGCGATCTGGGAGTTTCGTTCCGATCTGCCCGCCAACCTCGACGTCGTCACCGATTATCGTCCCCTGCGCGCCAGCCAGATCTTCAGTGCCGACGGCGAAACCATCGGCGAGTTCTTCGTCGAAAAGCGCGTGCTCGTGCCCGCCCCGGAGATCCCCGATGTCGTCAAACGGGCTTTCGTCGCCGCCGAGGATGTCCGTTTTCACGAGCACGGCGGTGTCGACTACCTCGGCATCCTGCGCGCAGCGATCGTCAATCTTCGGGCCGGGCACGTCGTGCAGGGCGGCTCGTCGATCACCCAGCAGGTCGCCAAGCTCCTCATCGTGGGGCAAGAACGATCGCTGGCGCGCAAGATTCGCGAGGCACTGCTCGCCTACCGAATCGAAAAGCGCCTCTCCAAGGACGACATCCTCGGCATCTATCTCAACCACGTCTATCTCGGCTATGGCGCTTACGGCATCGGCGCCGCGGCCAACGCGTACTTTGGCAAGAACCCCGGCGATCTCTCGGTCGCCGAGGCCGCCATGCTGGCGGCGCTGCCCAAAGCGCCTTCGCGCATCACCCCATTCGCCAACTTCGCTCGCGCACAAGCCCGCCAGCGCTACGTGCTCGATCAGATGCTCTCGCTCGGCATGCTGTCGGCGCAAGAGGCCGAGGCCGCGCGCAACGAGCCGCTCTATCTCGTCAACGATCGTCGCACGGTGACCAACGTCGCCGCCCCTCACTTCGTCGAGACCGTGCGCCGCTACGTCGCCGAGCGGTATGGCGACGAGGATCTCCTGGAGAAGGGGCTGCGCATCTACACCACACTCGACATGCGCAAGCAGCGCGCGGCCGAAGCTGCGGTACGCCGCGGCCTCGACGATCTGGCACGGCGCCTGGGTTTTGCCGGCCCCATCGCCCACCTCGCCGAGGCCGAACGCGCCACGCTCGGGCAAGGACGTCCGCGACCCCTGGCGCCCACGGGCTTTGCCGTCTCCGACGACGAACAGGGCGGTCCCGTCTTGACGCTGCCCCCGCAGGCACCCGCGACCGTCGACCTCACTCGCGGCAACGCCTCCCTGCCAGTCGAGGATGCCCGTGCGGCGTCTCTGGCCGAGAAGGTCGCTCGCAAGAAGGCAGCGCGCGCGGCGCCGATCTTCTTCCCGACGGATCCCGACACCACCTATGCCGCCGTGGTCACCAGCGTCGCTCGACCGATCATGGTCGCCTCGGGTGGTCTGCTGGTCCCGCTGGAACCGCCCGACGAGGCCAAGGCGCTCGCCTGGCGATCCCCGCAAGGGTCGAGGCTCGCGGTTGGCGACGTGCTGCCGATCTACTTTCGCAACAACGACGCGCCCCCAGCGCCTCCGGTCAAGGGTCGTCGTCAGTCCCGCGCCACCGCGGTGCTCGCCACCACACCGACGTTGGAAGGCGCCCTGGTCGCCCTCTCCCCCGAGACAGGGCACCTCGTCGCGATGGTCGGCGGCTACGACCATCGCCGCAGCCAGTTCAACCGCGCCACGCAGTCCCGCCGTCAGATCGGCTCGGCGATGAAGCCGTTCATCTACGCGGCCGCCATCGACAGCGGTATGCACCCGCTCACCATCAAGTGGGATACGCCGGTCAGGTTCAAGACGGCGTCGGGGATCTGGGCGCCCCGCAATTACAAACCCGAGTTCCTCGGCCCGCTCACCCTGCGAACCGCGCTCGCCAAGAGCATCAACACCATCTCGGCGCAGCTGATGGCCGAGGTGGGCGTGAGCAAGGTCATCGACCTCATGCACGAGGTCGGCATCACCTCGAAGTTGCCCCGCGGGATCTCGCTGTCACTCGGGACCGCCGATCTCGGGTTGTCCGAGGTGTCCTATGCCCTGGCGGCGTTCCCTGCAGGCGGCAAACGGGTCGAGCCGCGGTCGATCTTGCGCATCGCCGACGCCGACGGCCGGCTCCTCGAGGACCACACCAAGCCACGGCCTCCCGTCCAGAAGCTCTCGCCTGAAACTGCCTACGTCGTTACCGACCTGATGAAGGGCGTCGTCGAGACAGGCACCGCCAAGAGAGCACTCGCGCTCGGGCGGCCCGCGGCGGGAAAGACCGGCACCTCGACCAACTTCAGAGACGCGTGGTTCCTCGGCTTCACCGCCGACCTGCTTTGCGGGGTCTGGGTCGGACGCGACGACTTCAAGCCCATGGGGCACGACGTGACCGGCGGCCAGGTCTCGGTGCCAATCTGGCTCGATTTCATGCGCGCGGCGCACGAGGGCCTCCCGGTGCGCGACTTCGCCATCCCCGATGGCGTGGTCTTCGCGCGGGCCAATCCCGATTCGGGCCGCCCTGCCTCACCCCGGGACGCCAATGCCCGCCTCATGCCGTTCAAGCGCGGTACCCTTCCCACCGCTTTCCGAGGCGCCGGGGCCAAATTCACCGACGAGGCATTTTGAACTACACGTAAGCAAAGCTTTGACGAAGCCGGCGGGACGAGCCTCCCAACCGCCGGCCACTGAGTCGCCAGCGCCGTTCGCGCAGCGCCGTTCGGCGAGATCGGGGCGCGCGAGTGCCGAGTGAATGCCAGGTGAATGCATAAGAGTCGGCCAAGCCCATCTTGACACCCCGAGCAGCACCACTAAGATAACGGGCGGCGTAGCACATTTCCTGCCGACGACAACCAGCATTGGGTGTGACCACAACCAGCATTGGGTGTCCCCGCGGGCGGGGCGAGTCAGCGGTATCCACACTACAGACACCAACGCCAGGTAACGGCGAGCCAACGAGCGCTCGCGGAGGCTGAGATGCAAGCAATCGCAGAGTTTATCGAAAAGGGCGGGGCGATGATGTACATCAACCTCGGCGTCTCCGTCATCGTGCTCGCCCTCATGGTCGACCGCTTCATCTTCTTCCTCGGCAAGAGCAGCGTGAACGCCCGCGCTTTCCTGGAACAGATTCGGAAGCTCGTCCTCGCCAACAACGTCGACCGCGCCGTCAAGCTCTGCTCGGCCACCAGCGCTCCGGTCGCTCAGGTCGCCAAGGCCGGCCTGCAGCGGGTGCACAAGGGCGAGATCGCCGTCGCCCAGTCGATCGAAGAGACCCTGGTCGACGTGACCCCGCTGCTCAAGAAGCGGATTCAGATCCTCTGGTCGCTCGCCAACATCGCCGTGCTCATCGGCCTCCTCGGCACCGTGCTCGGTCTGATCACCGCGTTCGCCGCCGTCGCCGCCGCCAAGCCGGAAGAGAAGACGGCGATGCTCTCACAAGGTATCTCGCACGCTCTGAACAACACCGCGATGGGTCTCGGCATCGCCGTTACCTGCATCATCGGTCACGCCATCCTATCGGCCTTCTCCAAGAAGCAGGTCTCCGACCTGGAAGCGTTCTCTCTCAAGCTCGAAAACCTCCTGGCAGAGTCGGCCGGCACGGGTCCGTCGCGGGCTTGATCGAAACGACGCCATGACCCGGAAACAGGTCCGATCCGCCATGCGGCGGATGAGGGAGCACGCGGAAGAGGCCGAAGAAGAGAACGGCGAGATCAATCTCGTTCCGTACCTCGACATCGTGACCAACATCATCATCTTCCTGCTCGCCTCGGTCGCGTACAACGTCGAGTTCGCCAACGTCAACGTCACCTTGCCGACCATCTCTTCCGGGCCGGGTGCCGGCACTCCCGAGCTGGAAAAGGCGCCGCTCAACCTGACCGTCTCAGCGGGCGGTTCGGGCTTCACCATCGGCGCCTCGGGCGGATTCTTGCCGCTCATCCCGAAGCTCCCGGACGGCAAGTACGACTACAAGAAGTTGACGACGGCGCTCATGGAAGTGAAGGCCTCGCCGGAAAACGCCGACGAGACCAAGGCGACGTTCAACGCCGACGCCAACGTCACTTACGAAGTGGTCGTGGAGACGCTGGACGCCATGCGCGAGGACACTTCCAGCAAGCTGCTCTTCCCTGACGTGGTCTTTTCGGCCGGCATCCTCTAGCAGCGGGCAAGGAGCGCGATGCCACTTCCGCAAAAAATGACCCGTCTGCAGGGCAAGAAGGCCATCCGCGGCTTTGCCCGCAAGCTGGCCGAGCCCGAGACGATCCGCGAGCTGAACATCACACCGATGATGGACATGATGACCATCATCTTGGTCTTCTTGCTCAAGAGCTTCAGCGGCTCGACGTCGATGCTCACTCTCGACGACAACCTGCAGGTACCCGCCTCGAAGAGCCGCCTGATGGCCAAGGAGGCCGTCTCGGTCTTCGTGACCAAGAAGGTCGTCCTCATCGAGGGCGAGCCGGTGGCGCCGATCAACAACGGCAAGGTCGACAGCTCGTTGAAGCCAGATGGCGACAACGGCTACCTGATCCAGCCGATCGTCGACATTCTCGGCAAGATCGCCCGACGCGAACGCAAGGTCGCCGAGATGAGCGACGGTAAATTCGAAAGCGAGCTGATGGTCGTGGCCGACAAATCCACGCCGTACCGATTGCTGACCGAAGTCCTCTACTCTTGCGGCCAAGCGGGCTACTCGAACTACCGCCTCATCGTGCTCAAGCCCGGCGAATAGCTCCGCCGGCCTCCGCGTCCGGCCGCGACCGCGTGGCCGAATCGTCGTCAGTCATTGCCAGTCCCAGGGGCGGACCCCAGATTGTCCCCGCCTTCGTTACCTGCCGAGGAGCCGAATGGCGTTCAGCTGCGGCGGGGACGTTCTTGCCGGTACTCCGTCAACCTGGCGACGATGACTGACGTTCAACGAGAGGACGAGGTAGCTCCATGACCAGTTCCGAACCGAGGTTCCGGTCGACGCTTGGGCGGCGCCAGCGGTTGCCCGTGTTAACGGTTGATGACTCGCAGCAGTTGACGTCTAATAGACCCATGAGCGTCTGGGCTAGGGTCGTGGGGGCGTTCTGGTGTGTCGCTTTCATCCTCCTCGGGGGCTCCGCCAGCGCGGCGGAGGCGCACAAGGGCGGCGAAGCCAACCTCGTCCTGCCCGACATAAGCCGCGTCTCGTTCATGGGGATGACGGGCGACAGCCTCCTCATGTTGGGTGTGTTCGTCTGTTTCGCCGGCCTCGCCTTTGGCCTCGTCATCTTTCAGCACCTAAAGCGGCTGCCGGTACATCGGTCGATGCGCGAGATCTCGGAGCTGATCTACGAGACCTGCAAGACGTACCTCATCACCCAGGGCAAGTTCATCCTGGTGCTCGAGATCTTCATCGGCGCCATCATCGTCGTCTACTTCGGCGTATTGCAGAGCCTCGGCGCCGTGCGCGTCAGCGTGATTCTGCTCTTCTCGTTGATCGGGATTGCGGGCAGCTATGGGGTGGCCTGGTTCGGCATCCGCGTGAACACCTTCGCGAACTCCCGCACGGCGTTCGCCAGCTTGCGCGGCCTGCCCTACCCCGTTTATGCCATCCCGCTCAAGGCGGGCATGAGCATCGGCATGCTGCTCATCAGCGTCGAGCTGGTATTGATGCTCGCCATCTTCCTCTTCGTGCCGCGCGACTACGCGGGCAACTGCTTCATAGGCTTCGCCATCGGCGAGTCGCTGGGCGCCTCGGCGCTTCGGATCGCGGGCGGCATCTTCACCAAGATCGCCGACATCGGATCCGACCTCATGAAGATCGTCTTCAACATCAAGGAAGACGACGCGCGCAACCCGGGCGTCATCGCTGATTGCACCGGTGACAACGCCGGCGACTCGGTGGGCCCCAGCGCCGATGGCTTCGAGACTTACGGCGTGACCGGCGTCGCGCTCATCTCGTTCGTGCTGCTGGCGGTGCCGGATCCGACGGTGCAGGTGAAGCTGTTGGTCTGGCTCTTCGTGATGCGCATCGCGATGGTGGTGGCCAGCGGCCTGTCGTACCTCGGCAACGAAGGCGTCGTGAAGGCCGGCTACGGCCAGGCCACCAAGATGAACTTCGAAAGACCGCTTACCCAGCTGGTCTGGGTGACGTCGATCGTCTCGGTCGCTACGACCTACCTCGTCTCTTACTTCCTCATCGCGGATCTCGGTGACGGGACTCTCTGGTGGAAGCTCTCGTCGATCATCTCGTGCGGGACGCTGGCGGGCGCCATCATCCCCGAGGTCATCAAGGTCTTCACCTCGACGGAATCCAAACACGTTCGCGAAGTGGTCACGGCATCACGCGAGGGAGGCGCCTCGCTCAACGTGCTGGCCGGACTCACCGCCGGGAATTTCAGCGCCTACTGGATGGGCGTCGTCATCACCGGCCTGATGGGGATCGCCTACGGGATCAGCCTGCAGGGTCTTTCGGTACTCATGAGTGCCGAAGCGGTTTTCGCCTTTGGCTTGGTCGCTTTCGGCTTTCTCGGCATGGGCCCCGTCACCATCGCGGTCGACTCGTACGGTCCCGTCACCGACAATGCGCAGTCGGTCTTCGAGCTGTCTCTCATCGAGACCCAGCCATGCATCGCCGCCGAGATACAGAAGGACTTCGGCTTCAAAACGGACTTCGAGCGCGCCAAGCA
>JANNNO010000293.1:0-11891 GCA_031398585.1 Myxococcales bacterium
GCCGACAGCAACTGCGCCGGCTCCGCATGCGGCAGCGGCAAGGTCTGCATGGGCAACCAGTGCATCACCCCCTGCGCCGGCGGCGGAACCTGCGATACCAACCCCGGCCACAACCGCTGCGTTCCCGGCTCCTGGTCGTGCGAGGGCGGCACCCGAACCTGCGTCGACATGGGCGGCTCCCGCTGCAACAACAGCCAGATCTGCAACGGCGGCACCTGCGCCGCCTGCGGCGGCATCAATCAGCCGTGCTGCACCGGAGGCGGCTGCGGCCCCAACGTCTGCCGAAACAACACCTGCGTCGCTTGCGGCGGCATCGGCCAACCCTGCTGCGCAGGAAACAACTGTGGCCAGAATGTCTGCGAGGGTGGGACGTGCCGCGCGGCATGCACACCGAATCAGCCTTGCAACACCAACAACCCGTGCACGACCGGAAGCACGACGTGTCCATCCGGATGTCGAGCTTCCAACCGCCCCGACGGCACGGCTTGCTCCGGCGGCGTCTGCGACAAAGGGAATTGCGTGGGTTGTGGCCAAGTGGGACAGCTTTGTTGCGCAAACGGCTGCGGAGCCAATGTTTGCTCTGGGGGACGCTGCGCCCCGGCTTGTTCCGGCGGTGAGCCGTGCAACAACAACCCCGGTGCTCGTCAATGCATCGCGGGCAAGATGGTGTGTCAGTCAAGCGGTCAGAAAGTCTGTCAAGACGACGGAAACCGTAGTGAATGCGGGGCCAACGATATGTGCAACGGGAATGGAAGCTGCGTTCCACGCTGCGCGGGTGGGGGGCCATGCAATCCTGGCGGGGACAAGTGTCGCCTTGGTCAGTTCGTCTGCAACGGCACGACGAGAACCTGTCAGCAGACCGGCACGGTGAGCTGCGGGTCCGGACAGCAATGCCGCGACGGAAGCTGCGTGGCGACCTGCGGGACTGTCGGGCAGAAATGCTGCCCGGGCAGCCAATGCAACGGAAGCAAGGTCATCTGCTTCGGGGAGTATTGCCATCCATGTGGAGGCAGTGGTTCCCCGTGTTGTCCGGGCTCTTTCGACAATGGGTGCAATTCCGGCCTGGGCTGCGGCCAGGACTCACATTGCGAAGCATGCGGAGGCCCCGGCTTGTCGTGCTGCCGAAAGAATAGTGAACCTGAATGTCGCGGCGGGTTGCAGTGTAACGACGATAAGTGCGGGTAGCTAACCAGCTCAGTGCGCCCCTGAGTACCCCCGCGACCCGGCGACAAAGCCGACCGCTAGTCTTGGAGAGTCTGGCCGACGAGTCCACGAGTCACTCCGCCCAAGACCCCAAAATCACCTGGCTCGCCGACGACCCCGGATGCGGGTCAAAAAGCCAATGAGACACTTCCACCACGACAGGTCGATCAACCGAACTCCCTCTGCGGTTGGAGGGGAACTGTCTCTTTACGCGTGGTCGTCGCTTGGATCGGCGGGAGCTTCTTAGTTGCGTCGTGCGATCGCAGCGCGTGTCTGATAAAGGCCAGGATTAACAGTCAGCGCCCTCTGAAGAGCCAAGTAGTCCGACCGTGCTAGCGTAGACGTAGTCGCCTGCCACCACCAGCGTGCGCCCTCTTCTTCCTCTCCCGCCACCTCGGCGATCTCGAGGGCTTCGATTAGCCGAGACGGCGGAACTTTGCCGAGCATCGTGACAGTTCGCCAGTGGCCGAACGCACGATCCATCCGAACGTTGGCCAAGAGGTGTTCGTATCGGCCAGGCCGAGAGGGATCGCGCAAGTCCTCCTCCGGGATGGAGAAGACGCGAACGGCGGTATGGGCGCAGTTTCCACCACGAGAGTGATACTGGAGCGCCAGGGTCAAGGTGCGGTCGCGGATCTCCGACTCACCGACCTTGTAGATGTGCCGCTCTGGGTATCCCCGAGCGATCACCTCCAGCCACAGCAACGGCTCCCAGGTGCGAGCGGTCCGGGTCTTCAAGACGAACTCTCGCCCGCCGCCTCGCGACGCCTGCCAATTCACTCGGAGGCGATTCGAATCAAGCGGGGGCCCAACCGCTCCCCAAACAGGTGGGGCGGGCAAGATCTTGGCGAACGCTGCCTTCCAGTCGCACGAATCTTTCGTAGCGCCGGCAGGACCGGGGCCACTCGTTGGACACGTATAGCTGGCCAAGCCCATGCCGTCCGAGATTCGGCGCAGCTCAAACTGCTGCGGCTGAGTGGTATGGGCTCGTAATCCACGGCGGTTTTTGTCGGAACGCCTAAGAAAGCCAACTGTGCCCGAGGGCGGACGGTCGCGTTCAAGCCAAACGGCTATGACGACCGCGTCAGCCTTTGCATCCCAGGTTTCGACTCGTTCCGCCCACTGGGAGCACGCCGTCGCTGACCTCGGGACCAGCCAACAGGCGGTGAGAAGGGAGAATGCCAGGAACGCGGGCCTATGAACGGCCGAAGCTGCGTGCCTACGCACCTTGATTTCCAGATTCATGGGAATCCTTCGTAAAGTAGTACGAGCCTTTCGACACATTCGTCTTTGGTGCCCACGAGAGGACATACTAGGTTCCGTCCACGCCGAAGGAGTAGCAGATCACAGATGGTTTCCGACGCGATTCTGGAACGGTGGGCCATCGACGGTTTCTTCGTTTTCGACGATGTTGTCGATCCCGCGATGCTGGATCGACTGCGGCAAGCCGCGCCACGAGTGAAGGCGAAGGCGCGATCCGGGGAGGTCCACCTTCATGCAAACTATGCGGGGCCAGGCGATCCCTGGGTCATCGATGGCCTGTTGACGAGCCTGTTCGGCGAATCGGTATTCGCTGAATACATGGTCGCGCCTCGCCTGCTCGAGTTGGCCCACGCGTTTCTCGGCCCGGAGATCCGGCTCGGATATCTCGGCCTACTGACGAACCCGCTAACAACGGACTTCGACCTGTACTGGCATCGTGACGTGTTGAAGATGAAGCCGGAGGATTTTCCGGACGTATCGCAGATACCGCCCATCGAGCGCGCTCGTACGACGGCGAAGCTTCGCTGGTCGACAGCACTTGTAGACGATTCGAATCTACGAGTAGTCCCGGGGAGCCACCTCAGATGGGGAAGTGACGAGGAAAACCGCACTATGGACAACCACCTAACAGCCGACCTGCCAGGCATGCAGGTGGTGTCGTTAAAGGCCGGTCAGACGGTGTTCTATGACGAGCGCATCATTCACAAGGCGCTCACTCGGAAAGAGAAACTCCGACTCTCACTCTTTGGAACCTGGGCGAGATACACGCCGCAGGAGCCCAAGCGCAGCCCGATACCGGAGATGCGCTGGATGTTGCGGCCGGGGGCTCGTGACACGTTCCCATCATTCCTCCACGAGTACTACGATCGATTTTGCGAGGCCTATCGCAACACAGCTCCGGCCTCGGCTCTCATCACTCACGCCGACACTGACTGAACACGGTTAAGACCTATCGGTCCTGACGACGAAGCTCTTCACCCCAAGCAAGAAGGGACTGTCCATCGCCTCTACCCGCGCATCGTCGCCCCGCTCGAGGTGAGGAAAGGCCTCGAGCAATCGGGACAGTGCGATCCGGAGCTCGAGTCGGGCCAGGGGAGCTCCTAGACAAAAATGAGGTCCGACGCCAAAGCCGAGGTGTCGATTCGGTGAGCGGGTGGCGTCGAACGTCTCGGAGTCGACGAAGACTGTCTCGTCGTAGTTGGCCGATCCGGTCCACAAGGTGAGCGACTCCCCGGCGGAGATTTTCTGACCACAAAGCTCGACATCGCTAGTAGCCACGCGGACGCTTGCCGCCACGGACGGGAAGCAGCGGACGATCTCCTCGCATGCCGACGGCATCATTGCGGGGTCTACTCGAAGGCGGCCCGCCACATGCGGCAGCGCATGGAGGACCAGGGCGCCTGTCCCGATTTGGCAGGCGGTCGTCTCGTATCCAGCGATGAGAAGCAAACGGCAGAACTCGGCCAGTTCAATCTCGCGGAGACGGTCGCCATCAACCTCCGCTGCCAGCAACAAGCTGATCAGGTCCGAGCCGGCCTGAGCTCTGCGACGTTTTAGCTGCTGGGCGAAGTATTCCTCCAACTCGGCCAAGGTTCGTTCACGTTCCTCGGCAAACGACTGTCCTCGAATCGCGTCGGTCCGAGGGCCCGCTACGAGGGTTTCGGACCAGCGACGGAAGGTCGAAAGGTCTTCCATCGGGATCCCCAGCATCTCGGCGATGATGCGGATCGGAAGCGGATAGGCGAAATCCTGGATGACGTCGAAGCGCTGCTTACGACGTCCGCTCTCCAGAAGCTCACCGGCAACGGCGTCGATCCGAGGAGCCAGCTGCTCCACCATACGCGGAGTGAAGGCCTGTTGGACCAGGCTCCTCAATTTGCGATGACGGGCCCCATCCATGCCCACGATGCTGGGTAACTTCACGCTGCGCGCGGCCGACGAGAACGTCGCCGGGTCATTCAGAATCCGCGCGGCATCGGCATAGCGGAAGACGTTCCAGCTCTTGAACTTGTCGTCGTAGGAAATACCCGTCGTTGCCCGAAGAGCCCTGTATTCAGCGAGGGGAAGCCTGACGAAGTCAGCGACGGACTGCATGGAGCTTCGTCAACGTGCCTGATGTCGAGCGGAGCCTGAGGCTCGAAAGGGAAAAGGTGCACGAACGTCTTCCACGGTCGCGCGCCTTCTCTCCTGTCGGATGAGCTACTTCGGCAGGCTCATGATCCAAGCCCGCACGTCATCCAGGACGGCCTGGTCGACGGCTGACTTCGTCGGTGCGTAGTCCGCGACGCCGAAAGGCGGCATGGGTCGCAACCTGTCGGCATCACCCATCGGGGCCGGCAGGCCCGTGCGCAGCATCTGACGGTAGAGGACGCTGGTATCCGGGCTGCCCGGAACCACGCGCAGCCAGCCGGCCGGCGGCTTCACGCTTTGAGCCTCGGTCGGCTTTTTGACATTGTTCTCGACGAAGACGTTGGGCCGCAGGTCGAAGACCTTGTTGCCCATGTGGCAGTGCACGCAGTTACCAAAAATCGCGCGCTTGATGCGCAACAAACGTGGATCGGCATCAACGATGGTCACGGGATCGGTGGGCATCGCCTTGGTAAAGACTCCCCGATCGTGGAACTCTTGCAGCTGTGTCTTAGCCGAAGCTGCCGTCAACTTGGTGTTCAGGCGGAGTTCGTCGAAACCGATGAACGTCTGGCCGCCCTCCATGCCGCTCTCTTCGTGGCATCCCTTGCACATCTGCCGCGAAGGCAGATCGTGCATGAAGGGTTTGCCCTCGTTGATAACCAGCGGCTTGCCTTCGACCATGCGGTTGATCGTGATCGGCACCGGGATGGACTTCATCTCGTCGGTGTCGTCCGTGATGACCAGGCTCGCATCCGTGCCTTCGGCGTTCCATTGGTAGACGTGATAGTCGTACTCGGAAAACGCCCCCATCGTGAGATCGCCGATTCGCCGAATGAATCGCGTCTCGATCGGCCGGGCTTTGCCGGCAGGGGCGTCGTCGAAGAACGTCTTTACGAAGATCGTTCCAACCGGAAAATTCCAACGCTCTCGCTCGGCGTTGTCGATCTTCTTGCCCTGCGGGAGAAGGATAAAACGCTGCTTCCCCATCCCGTCGCTCCAGAGCTCTGGGCTCGGGCGAAATTCAATCAGGCTGTTGGCGTGCTTGGAAAAGTCGGGCAGCGACGGGAACAGGCCCGTGCCCTTGATGCTCATCGGCATCTTGCCGAGGGGTTTACAGAAGAGCGACTCCGGTTGAGCGCTCGTGCAATCGCCCATCGCGTTCGTCGTGTCGGCCCCCATGCCGCCGTCGGGCGATGGGGAACCCCCTGTTCCTCCCCCGCCCCCTCCGCTACCGCCAGAAGCGGCGCCGCCATTGCCTCCCCCCGAACCACCTGAGCTGTCAGACCCACCGCTACCGCCCGTTCGACCGCCCCCGGTACCACCGGTCTTCCCACCGGCGCTCCCGCCGGTCGAGCCACCGGAGCCTGGTTCCATTTCGCCCTGCGGGACGCAGGCAAACGCGGAGAGCGACAAGAGCCCGGCGATGACGACGTTACGACCCATGTAGCTTTTGATCCTCACAGGGTTGCAGAAATGAAAAGCGCCGCGGCGAAAACCCACCGCGGCGCCACCCAATCACCAGGGCTTATTGTGCGTCAATACGGAAGACTTGGCCACCCAGAGTCGACAGGTAAATCTCGCCGGCGCCGTCCTCCCCGAAGGAGGCCAGCCCGCCGGAGGTGAGCGAAGCGTGTGCGGTGATGCCGCCCTCACGCATGCCTCCCTTTTGGACGAGAGACTTCACGGCGCCGTTGTTGTGCTGCCCGAAGAAATAGCGACCGCAGAGACCGGCAATCTTCGTACCCCGGTATGCGACGCCCCCGACGATGGCGTTGCCCGACCCGTCCTGGCCCGTGATCGAGTTTTCAGCGGAATCGTGTCCCCAGTTCGTCGATGCTTTGCCATGAGCGGCGAAGTAGATCTTGCCGCCCGGAGGCCCCGATACGTTGCCGATCCACATGTCGCCAGTCAGGCGATCGATGCTCATGCGATAGGGGTTGCGAATGTTGTAGTGGACCGTCGTCGCCATTTTGTTGGTGGTGTCGATCTTCAGGATGCGGCCGTTGGTACCTTGCGCGGCGGCGGCGCTCCCAGCGCGTCCCTGGGCGTCTCCATGGGCGCTGTAGATGAACGGAGTCTCGTCCTTCGGATTAAAATAGATCGAACCGCCATTGTGGAATTGATTCGAACCGGCATGGCTGTAGAACTCGCCCTTCTTCGTGGCCGCCGTCGGCGAGGTTCGTTCGAATTCGTCGATGACAATGCGGCCATTCCCTGCCGCCGTATAGAACAAGTAGAAGGTGTTCTTGTTCTTAGGATGAAAGGCCATGGACAACAGGCCCTGCTCGTTGTTGCCACCGGTGGCAACGCTGACCTTGGCGCCTTCCATGGGAGACTGCATGCCGTTGTCGAAGGTGTAGATCTGGCCGTTCTTGTGGCCCACGATGTAAATGCGGCTCTCGCCAGGAACGCCGGCGACCTGTCCTGCCTGAACGCCGCCCGGCAAAGCCGTCACCGGCGTCTTCTTCAAACCCGGTGGGGTCGCCGCAGGTTCACCCATGCAGGTCGGGCCGAAGCCGCCCGCGCCAACCGGAGGAGGCATCGTGTTGCCCGTATCCGTCGGGGGCGTGACATTACCCGTGTCCGTCGAGCCGCCGCTGCCGCCCGCAGGCGGGCTACCGCCGCCGCTGCCGCCTGCTGGCGTGCTGCCGCCGCTGCCGCCCGCAGGAGAGCCGCCGCCGCTGCCGCCGGTCGCGGTGGGGGTGCTGCCGCCGCCGCCGCCGGTGGCTGGGGAGCCGCCGCCGCTGCCGCCGGTCTTGCTGCCGCCGCTGCCGCCTGAGGCCGTGCCGCCGCCGCCACCGGTCTTGGTGCCGCCTGCGCCGCCTTCACCGCCGGTGTTCTCTTCAGGCGGGGTGCAAGAGGCCGCTGCGAAGAAGAGCGCGAGAATGGCGGCTCCAGAACCAAGCGCGTGCGATCGGGGGGTCTTGTTCACTGGCGACATGTCTTCACCTCTTCAGTTCGAAAAATTTCGCGGCCCCGTGCGGCGGTCGAGAATCGAACACGGCCGCTGGCCAACCCCCCAAACGCAACCGCCCACGGATCCCTACGCCCCGGAAGTGGCCTACCAACTCAGGTAGTAGTCAGAACACGTATAAAAACTCGCTCGGTCCGCGGCGCCCCTTGGGCATGTCTTGTACCGCGAGGAATTCTGGAAAATAGTCCAACCGGAAGGGCTCAGCCACTGTTTTCTGTGCGGTACCTACATTGTGTCCAAGATGGGTACTGCGTTGCGAATCCTCCCTGACGCCGTCGCACCGCTCTGACACGCGATACGCGATGGGGTGGCAGTGTCCGCGAATCCGAGGCATCTCACTTCGATGCCGCCACCGTGGGTCGCCAACATGAGTTCACGTCGTTTGTACGCGTCCCACGGGTCCGGCGTCTGTCTCGCGGCTCTGGTCTACGCGGTAGTCGTCGGCGCTTGCGGCTCGTCAGCAACGCCGCCGCGCAACGAGAAGGGCGATGCCGCCCTGACGCCTGACGCCTCGAATGACGCGGGCATGGTCGACGTCGTCGTCGCGACCGACGGAACCGCCGCGACCGTTCCCTGCCCGCCAGGCAACCTCGAGTGCCACCCCCTGGCGCCTCTGCCCGCTTCGATCGACCAGACCGGGATCACCGGCGTCGGCAGCAGCGTGATCTCACCGCGGCGCCACTTCTACGTCCCTTCGCCCGAGCTCTACAGCAACGGCCTCACCAAGGAACGTCACATGCTTCTGCCGCCGGGGACGGTCGTCGACAACGCCAACCGCGGGGCCTGGCAGTACCCGATCGGCACGCTCTTCGTGAAGACGTTCTTCGACGAAGGCACGGGTGGAAAACCTCGCCCCGTCGAGACCCGCTTCATCCGCCGCGTGCCCGAGCGCTTCGAGCCCTGGGAATACGCGGTCTACCGCTGGAACACCGACGGCACCCGGGCGGAAAGACTCGACATCGCCGGCAACAAGCGCGGCAGTGCCATGGTCACTGTCGCCGGCAAGAGCTTCGAGCACGTCATCCCCTCACGGAACGACTGTGGGGAATGCCACGAGAAGAATGCCGAAGTCGCGTCCGTCATCATCGGTTTCGACGAGATCCGGCTCAACCATCGCCGTGCTGCCGATGCGCCCAGCGAGCTCGAGGCCGTTGCGACCCGCAACCTCTTTGCCGTCCCGCCACCCTCACCCGCCGCCACCATCGCGGAACCCGACGCACGCCTGCTGCAGGTGAAGCGCTTCGTCTTCGGCAACTGCGTTCACTGCCACAACGGTAAGATGAACATCGTCGACCTGCGGCCCGAGGTCTTCGTCGCCAACGTGATCGGCAAGGTGCCCGAGGCTCCGGGCATCGCACCGATGCCGGGTTACTTCCGCGTGGTGCCCGGCGATCCGGAAAAGAGCGTCGCGTACTTGCAGGCCAGGGGAACCAACCTACCGACCGGGCTGCGTCCCATGCCGCAAGTCGGGGTCCAAGTTCGTGACCTGCCGCCGTTCTCGACCGAGCTCGCGACGCTGCGGGCGTGGATCGAATCGCTTCCCAAGAATCCTTGACCCACGAGTCGCGCGATCATCGTCGCCGCGACTCGCAGGTCGGAGCACCGGCTACATCTCGAAGCGCTGCAGGATCTCGCCGTCACTCTTGCCGCGGTAAGGATCGTCTTCTCGCGCCGGCGCTTGTATCGACGGGTGGACATGGGGTGCCAGCGGTTCGGCACCGCGATCCGCGCGTTCGAGCTCAACCCCGTTGGTTGCGCCAGTTGCGGTCCACTTGCCGTCACTACCTTCGCCCTGACGTTGCGCGAGCTTCATCGTCCCCTCCTCTGGCCTGGCCGACAGGTGCGCGGAGTTCGCAGGCAGGATCCACCTGTCACCGCGCGAAGAGCGAGAACGCTAGCACTTGGATGAAAATCCAGAAGCCCTGATTAACGGGCAGAAGGGCGTTCGTAATTCGACAGACGAAAAATTCTCGTCGCCGAAGCGCGAGGGTAACCAGTCCGAAACCGGAGGACCGCCGGCGAGCGACGAGATCGAGCAGACGTCCCGAGAGCCGACCGCTTCATGAGCTCCCGAGGCCGCAAGCGAACCAAAATCAAGGAAGTTACTTTTTCGCGAGCCTGCAAGCCTGCTTCGGACCACTAACTCGCACCTATGAGCCCACCTTCCGGTCGCATTCTCCATTTTTCGCTCCTCGTGGTAGCTGCCTTCGGTTTCACGATCGCCTGCGCGGCCAAGGAGGCGCCTTCGCCCGGGGCAGCTCCTACCAACGCCCCTTCCGGCCTAGGCGGTCGAGGGGGCAGCGGGGGCTCGGGCGGACGTCCCGACGGTGCGGGAGGTAGCGGCGGCTCTTACACGGGGGGGGCCGCGGGAGTCGCCACCGGGGGCTCGGGTGGCACGCCCTCCACGGGCTCGGGAGGCACCGCCGGATCGCCCTCGACCGGAGTCGATGCCGCGACACCATCCGACGTCGCCGCCAGCGACGCACCGATCGGCCCACCTGCCACGCCACCTGCCGGCCCGCCCGGATCCGTTGACGTCAGCAAGCATCGCTTCTCGAAGCCACTCAAACTCGACACCACGGCGGCTGGCGCGGGGATCGCAACCGACGTTGCGGCCTATCCCGTCGCCGTGAAACTGAGCGCCGCCAACTTCGACTTCACGCAAGCCAAGCAGGCCGGCGACGACGTGCGCTTCACCTCTGCCGATGGCAAACCGCTGCCCTACGCCATCGAGCAATGGGATGCGGCCAAGAAGGAAGCCGCGTTGTGGGTGTCGGTCGACATCAAGGGCAACGCGAGCCAGACCATCAACCTGCATTGGGGCAACGCCGATGCGACCAGCGCCGCTGATTCGAAAGCCGTCTTCAGCAAGACCGCTGGCTTCATCGGCGTCTATCATCTCAATGAAGACGGCAACACGGGCGAAGGCGGGTACAAGGACGCCAGCTGGAACGAGGCGCACGGCACCGGCATCAAACTCGCTCCCGGCAGCCTAGAGACCGCGCGCATCGGCGTGGGCACGCGCTTCGACAACCCCAAGGGGGGCGCCGCCGGCGAGATTCGATGGGTCGAGGTGGCAGGGCCCAAGGTCATCAAGGACTTCGGCAGCGAGATGCACCCCATCTCGGTCTCGGCGTGGGCCTACGCCAACAACTGGGACGGCTACTACCAGACCATCTTCTCGAAGGGCGACGGCTCTTACAGCCTGCAGAAGGACTACATGGGCAGGACCGAGGTCTGCATGAGCCCGCTCACCGGTACCAATCACATGTGCGCCATCACGGGGCCACCGCCCACCAAGGTCTGGATGCACTACTTGATCATGCGCAAGAACGCGCCCTACTCATCCAACAGCCTCGCGCTCTACATCAACGGGAAGCGCGCCACTGCCATCACCTCGGGCGGCAAACACATCGACCTGCCGTTCGGCATTGCCAATCAATCGCTGCGCGGTCGTGAGCGCAACCAGAAGGGCTTCGATGGGATCATCGACGAAGTGCGCGTGATGCCCGTCGAGCGCAACGAAGACTGGGCCAAGCTCGAGTACGAAAGTCAGAAGGAAGGGTCGACCTTCGTTACCTTCGGCGCGACGAAGACCGCCAACTGACGGTCTTCCGGGGGCGAATCGCCAGGCGAGCTCGCGTTCAGCAACCGCGAGCCGACGCTTCGGTCAGCGGGTGGTGAAGGTCCAGTCGAACGCGACCTTCTCGCCCCGTTGCGTGCCGGCGATGCGGACGCGGTACTTGGTGTTGGGGGCCAGCGGCTTGTGCGTGTACATCATGAACTCGTCGATCAAGAGGTCGAGCGAGCGGGCGTCGCCAGGCGCGAGCCAGGTGTGCTCGATGGGCACGTTGGTGCCGTCGACCATGATGGAGTGCTCGGTGATCTCCTTCAGCTCGGCAGCGTAGAGCGTGATGGGGTAGCCGCTCGGCCAGCCGGACGGCGGCGGGGGCGACTCGCGACCGCTGAACGAACGCGGCACCTGCGTCTGATCCTCGCGCGGGAAGACCAGGTTGCGCGGCGCCGGCGGAACCGGGTTCGAGTAGCCGAAGTCCATCGTGTCACAGCGACCGTGGCGGCCGTAGCCAGCCTGATCCACGTCCGGGCTGAGAATCGGAATGCGGTGCCAGATCGAGTCGAGCCACTGCTGCACCGAGGTCGGGCCGTTGCCGACGTAGGCCATCACCTCGAAGCGGGGAGCGCCTTCGTATTCGACCTTGCGGAGACGATCGCTGAAGGTCTCGGCCATGTAATTGTTGCAGCTGTCGACTTCGCGGTGCGGACGCGCGATGCACGTGCCCTTGTTGGCGACGTAGTACTC
>JANNNO010000328.1:0-3854 GCA_031398585.1 Myxococcales bacterium
AGGCCGCGGCCAGGGTCGTCACGAGTCCCATCGGTCGCGGATTGCGTCGCAGGAGTGCGTCTGGCCGTCGGCGCGTGCTGGCCATCTCGCGGCTGATGATAGCGTGGCGCGTGCTGGCCGGTTGAGGATTCCCGGTCGGCGCCGGTAGAGTGCCTGCCGTGTCGATGCAGCGGTGCCGAGCGGCGGCCTCCTTGACAGCCTCGTTGGCGGCAATCCTGCTGCATGCGCTGGCGCTCAGTCCGGCCGACGCCTGGGGCGCGCGCGACACGATCGCCGCCATTCGCGCTTCCGGCGAGCTTCGGTGGGGGGGTGATCTGCAGGGCGGTGCGCCCTACGTCTTCGAGTCGGCTACGCGTCCTGGGGAGCACGAGGGCTTCGAGGTGGAGATCGCAGCCCTGCTGGCCCGCCAGCTCGGCGTACGGCCGGTCTTCGTTCAGACCGATTGGTCGACCCTGGTCCCGGCGCTGGAACGCGGCAGCATCGACATCGTCCTCAACGGCCTCGAGGTGATCCCGTCGCGGCGCCACCGGGTTCGTTTCTCGCGCCCGTACTTCGTCTTCGCCGAACGACTCTCGATGCGCGCCGACGATGCGCGCGTCGCCCGCATCTTGTCGGGCAATCTCAGCGGTGTGAGTGGCTTGCGAGTCGGGACGCTCGCCAGCTCGTGGGCCTGGGAGCTGCTGGGTCAGGTGGGAGCCGATCGCATTCCCTACGAAGGGCAGGACGAACCCTATCGCGATCTCGCGAGTGGGCGTCTCGACGCCGTCCTCATGGATGACATCATCGCCGATCGTTATGGCCAGCGCCCCGGTCTGCGTGTGGTGGGCGATTTCGGCGAGGGGCACTATGCGGTCGGGCTGCGTCCGGCTGCCACCGACTTGGCGGTCGCGGTCGACGCGGCCCTCGCAAGCGCGATCGACAGCGGCGAGCTGCGCTCTGTCTTTCGTCGCCACGGCATCGACGGTCCAAGGCAGGAACGGCTGACAGAGCCGAGCCCCCTGATCCCGGCAACTCTGGGCGGACAGCCTCGGCGCGGGCTCGATGCCGAGCAGGTGCGGCTGTTCCTACAGGGCGCGGTGGTAACGCTGCTCGTGTCGGTGGGGGCCATGGGGATTGCGATGATCCTCGGCATGGCGCTCGCGCTGGCGCGGTTGCCGTCGCCCCGGCCGGGCAGGCGCGGACTCGCTGTAGCCGCCACGATCTACATCGAGCTGTTTCGCGGCACGCCGGTCCTGCTTCAGCTCTATGTCCTCTACTACGGCCTGGCTCCGGTTTATCCGCTGTCGCCGCTGGTGGCCGCCGTCCTTGGCCTCGGCCTGAACTACGCCGCTTACGAGGCGGAGATCTACCGGGCTGGCTTGCAGGCGGTACCGCGGGGACAGATCGAGGCGGCCGAAGCGCTCGGCATGTCGAGCCTGATGGTCCTGCGGCGGGTGTTGTTGCCGCAAGCCGTGCGGGTCTCGCTGCCGGGCGTGGCCAACGATTTCATTGCCCTGCTCAAGGATAGCTCGCTGGTCTCGGTCATCACCGTGGTCGAGCTGACCAAACGTATGACCATCGCGGCGGTCGATGGCGGCGGTTGGTTGCTGCCGGGCCTGCTCTGCGCTGCCTTTTACCTCGCGATGAGCTTGCCGCTGTCGCAGCTACTGCGCCGACTCGAGCGCCGCTTGGGGCCGCGTCCATGACGGTCTCCGCGTCGTCTTCGACCGCCACGCCGATCTCGGGTGAGGCCGTGCTGACCGTGCGCGGGCTCGGCAAATCGTTCGGTGGGCGGACGCTTTTCGCCGCCGTGGATCTCGATGTGTGCGCGGGCGAGGCGCTCTGCCTGATGGGACCTTCTGGCACTGGCAAGACCACGTTCCTGCGTTGCCTGGTCGGCTTCGAACGAGCCGACGCCGGTGAGGTGGCGTCGCTGGGCTCCGTCCTGCATGCGTCGGCGACGCCCATGCGGTTTCGGGGCGAAGCGCGGCGCCTTCGTCAGCGCGTGGGTATGGTCTTCCAGGGCTGTCATCTCTTCGCGCATCGAACCGTGCTCGCCAACGTGATGGAAGGGCCGGTCTACGTGCAAGGCGTGCCCGCCATCGAGGCGGAACGACACGCCCGCCGGCTGCTCGAGCAGATGGACGTCGCACACCGAGCCGCCGCCTTTCCTCACGAGCTTTCGGGCGGCGAGCAGCAGCGGGTGGCTCTGGCGCGGGCGCTCGCGGTGGGGCCAGCCGTGCTACTGCTCGACGAGCCGACCAGCGCCCTCGACGACGAGCGCGTCGGCAAGCTGAGCGAGCTGCTCGCGAGCTTCGTCCATGAAGGCCTCGCGATCGTGGCGGTGACCCACGACGCTGCCTTTGCCAATGCCCTTGGCGCAAGAGTCGCGCGCCTGGGTTCGCACGGGCTCGACGAAGGGAAATACGAAGGGAAACACGAAGGCAGACGCGGCTGAGATCGGGCGGTGGCCGCAGGAGCAGCGAGGGCCGGTTCGTTGCGTCGCCTTGCCAATCTGGCGCTGATGAAGCGGCTGCAATGCCGATCGGTTGAGCCGGGCGCGTCACGAGGGCGAACGACGCGGCCGTCGGCGCGGGCGGGGGCGTCGGCCCTCGGTTTGCACTCGCAGTTGTGCAGGACGGGAGCGCAGCAAGCCATCATGCAGCAAGCGAAAAGAAGGATCCTGGGTCTGCTCTGGCTGGTTCTCGCGGTTGCGGGCGGGCGCGCCAGCCTCGCTACAGCGGAGGAGCCGGATCAGATCTACTTCGAGGCCACGGTCTCGCAGGGCGCGTCGGTCTTGATCAAGCCGCAGGCGCTGGTGAAGCTTGGCGCGACGGCGGATCTCAAGATGCGCTCGGAGCGAGCGGGTGGCGCGGACTTCCGCCTTCGCTACGTCGTGAATGCGGCCGATCAGGCGCCGGTCACCGCCGACGTGATCGGCATGGTCAACGGACGCGAGGTTGCCTCTGGAACGATCCAGTTCGCCGACGCTGCGGCTGGGACCATGACCGTGGAGGGTGGCGGCTACGTCTGGCAGGTTCGCGCCGAGCGCATGTCCGCCGAGCGCATGCGGCGGCGACTCGCGCAGCGCTGAGCTCGCCGAGCGGACCCATCCGTCCTGCGCGCGCTTGCGAGCGCCTGCGGCGCGCATCGCGAGGCGCTCAGCGGGGACGCTCAGCGGAGAGACGAACGGCGGCGCGGTCCCGAGACGCTGCGGCTCGCTGGATCGAAGAAGCGAAGGGCGCGTCGACCCCAGGCGCCCGCGTAGTCGACACCGATGCGCGCCGAGCGCGCGATCTTGCGCGGTGGTGAGCCCGCGGCGACCACGAGCGTCGCCATTGAATCGGTGAGGTCGAGGCCCCGGTCGGCGAGGGTGATCTCGAGGCCGCGGCAGAGCTTGCCCGGCCCGGACCAGACTCGTGCCTGTTCGGGATCGTCGAGCGGTTCGGCGGCGCGGATGAGAACGGCGCCTGCTTCGCCATCGCGTTCGGTGACGAAGTTCATGCAGTGATACATGCCGTAGATCAAATAGACGTAGAGGTGTCCGGGCGGGCCGAACATGATCGAGGCGCGCGGCGTGGGGCCTCGTCGGGCGTGCGAGGCGAGGTCACGCTCGCCGAGGTAGGCCTCGACCTCGACGATGCGACCGAGGCGGGGAGGACCTGCGGCGGCACGGCGAACCAGAATCTGTCCCAGCAAGTCCGGGGCGACGACTTCGGTGGGACGGGCGTAAAAGGCGCGGGGCAGGGGCGTGAGATCGGCGGGCAGGCAGGACGATGGCATCGTCAGCGGCCGAAGAGACGCTCGAAGAAGTTCTTGCGCGGCGCTGGCTTGGTCGGCTTCTTTTTCAACGTGACGCTGACCTGCTGACCGGC
>JANNNO010000369.1:0-3308 GCA_031398585.1 Myxococcales bacterium
AATCTTGGCCCCATGGCGTCAGTTCAGGGTGGCGTCCTGGTATCGGTTGCGAAACGATGGGTCTGTCGGGTTTGTGCGTACTCCGAGGATGAAGTAGTATGTTGGGCCACCTTTTACTAGCCGCTATGAATGTGACGCGCCTATGATTCAATCGACTCCTTCCCCCGCCGGACGCGGCGGCAGCCGTTCTGCCTGGATCGCCGCCTGCGCCATTTTGCTGGTCGTCGCCAGCTGCCGCGGCTACGTCCCTCCCCCTCCGGACCCGAACAACATGGGAGGCACGACGGGAGGGGCCGGCGGAACCGAGCCGCAGGCGGGCGGTCAGGGCGGACAATCCACGGGCGGCACCGGCGGCGGAATGCAACCCGAGGTCGGGCCGCCACCTGACACGAACCGCCCTCCCGACACCAATTCGGTCAACTGCGGTCTGCCCGGACTCGGCTGCTGCCCTGGGAACCGCTGCTTGAATGGCGGCTGCTGCGAAAAGGGCGTCTGCACGTCCTTCGGCGATCAATGCACCCTCGCCAAAGGCCATTCGTGTCTGATGAGCGCCTGCAGCCGAGAGTGCGGCGGGCTGGGCATGAAGTGCTGCGAGGAGCGCAACTGCACGGCGACGCTCACCACGTGTGACAACGTCGGCATGGTCGGCATGTGCGTCACGTGCGGCGGAGCCGGGCAACCTTGCTGCCGCAACAACCACTGCGAAGGCACTGCCCTCTGCACGATGGGCAAGTGCGCAGCGGCGCCCGTCGGGGCGGATCGCTGAACGCGGCCGGGGCTTCGCTCGGCGGGGAGCGGTGCCCCCGACGGGCTACTGCCCGTCGTTGCCCCCGACGGCTACTGCCCGTCGTTGCCCCCGACGGGCTACTGCCCGTCGTTGAACGTCCGCAAGGACGAGATCGTGCTCGAGAGGCCCAAGGTGGTGACACCCGCTGGCCACGTCGATGCGCCGTTCAAATTGCACGCCGCCATCGCGTAGAACCACGCGGGTCCGGTAGCGGTGACTGTGCCGAGCAGGCTGCCGGCAAACGGGGCCCCCGCGGGCGGCACGTCGCCAGGTCGCCCGCTGTTGACCAGATACGTGCAGTACAGCTGATTCTCGCGCGGACGCAGGCCGACCGAACGCCAGGCCGCGGGCCAGAGGGCAGAGTTCGAGATCAACGTCGGCGCTCGCACCGAATCGAAGGCGGCGTCGCCGGGGTTGCTGGGATAAAAGGCCGCGGCGTCCTCGTTGGGACTCGGTTGCACAATGCCGTCGGCTCGCAGGGGCAGATACGAGCCGAACTCGAGAAAGTAGATCTGCTCCTTGCTGACCATCTCGGAAAGCAGGGTGACGGCCTCGGAGACGCGCGCACGGCCCACGTATCGGCGGTAACCCACGCCGGCGAGCGATGCGAGGATCCCGATGATGGTGACCACGATGAGCATCTCGATCAACGAGAAGCCGCCGTCCTGCCCTCTCGGGTGGCGGCTCACGGCGGGGGCGAGTTGAAGTCGGCAGGTCGTGCGGGCGCTTGCGTGGTCCACGCTCATTGGATCGGAAGATCCGACGGCGATCTGGACGGCCAGATCACCGACGCGTGAAGAGCGCCACGACCTCGACGTGGTCGGTCTGCGGCATCAGGTCGAGCGCCACCGCACCCTCGAGACGCAGGCCTCGCGGTAACAGGCGGCCAAGATCCCGGCTGAGGGTCTGCGGGTCGCAGGAAACGTACACCAGGCGCCGTCCGGCCGCGGCAAGCGCGAGGCTGCGTTCGTCCAGCCCTTCGCGGGGCGGGTCGACCAGCACGGTATCGATGGGAAGCACCGAGGTTCCCAGCGTCGCGGCGACCCGCCAGTCGGCGGCCGGTGCATTCAAACGTCCGCGTGCAACGGCGCCGGCGTCGCTGTCACTGGCGATGACGGCGCTGGCGCGGCCGAGAAGATGCCGGGTGAAGTTGCCCGAGCCGGCGTAGAGCTCGAGCACACGACCCGGATGGGGACCAACGGCATCCATCACCGCCGCCACGAGAGCGGCATTGCCGGCCCGTCCGACCTGGGCGAATCCGCGGGGCGGCACGCGCAAAGGCGGACTGCCGGGTTCAGCGACGTCGGGCCAAGCGGCGGCGTCTCCTATCTCGCGATCCTCGCTACGGCCATCGCGCACCGAAAAACCGCGCCCCTGCGCCTCGCCGACCACCTCGTCGGCCCCTGCCAGCAACAAAACCTCATCGCCCGGGCCAAGCGTCGCGGCCCGTTCGCGCGCCTCGGGCAGAGCCGCGTTGAGCGCGGGGGTCAGCAACGGACACGCCGGCACATCGACGATTTCGTGGGACCGCCGGGCGTGAAAGCCGACGCCGCCGAAGCCGACGGTGAAGCGCGCGCGCTCGCGGTAGCCGTAACTGGGCCCCACCGGCGAGGCCTCGGTGAGATTGATGCCGAGGGCGCGCGCGACGATGTCGCCCTTCGAGCTGCGCTGGATGCGGTCGTCGACGTGCTGCCACTGGCAGCCACCACAGCGACCAAAAAGCGGGCACGGCGGGGTCACCCGCGCCTGTGATGGACGTTCGATCTCGAGCAGCTCGCCCCAGGCCACCCGGGATTTTTGTCGCACGAGTTGCGCCCGCACGATCTCGCCCGGCGCCGCAAGCGGGACGAAGGTGATGCGCCCGTCGGTGTCCCCGCCCAGCTGCCGCCCTACGGCATCGCCGCCCGGTGCGAGGCCCGTGATCTCGACTCTGACTTCCGGTCCGGCCGCGTCCAAGGACGGGGGACCGCCGGCGGGGCGCGTGGAAGGGGGTTTGCGGGCAGGCATGCGGGGCTCTGGGTTGGCGCTCAGCGGCTCGAAAATGGCAGGACGATACGGTGGCTAACCCACCAATCAATACGCTAGAGTTCTATATCCTACCCGCGCGTGCTCCCGCTGCCGGAACCGCGCGGAAGGGTGTCTGGGTCGTCAATCTCCGTCTGTATTCGTGGAGGGAACCAGTGTCCATGACGTTCGCCGTCGGCCAAAAAGCGGTCTATCCATCGAGGGGAATCGCGGAAGTGCTGCGGATCGAAAAGAAGGAGATCCACGGCACGCCGCAGGCATTTTACGTCCTGCAGCTAGAGGAGAACGGGCTCAAAATCTTGGTCCCGACGGACAAGGTCGACCAGGTCGGCTTGCGCCCGGTCGCCGGGGCCGACGACGTCGAAGAGGTTTTGCAGATCCTGCGCGAAAAGGCGGTTCGCTGCGACCGCCACACCTGGAACCGTCGGTACCGCGGCTTCATGGAGAAGATCAAGAGCGGCTCGCTGTTCGAGGTGGCCGAGGTCTTCCGCGATCT
>JANNNO010000386.1:0-30799 GCA_031398585.1 Myxococcales bacterium
ATGGGCGCGCCGATGGCAGGTCGCCTGCTGGCGGCGGGGCATACCGTTGCGGTTTACAACCGAACTCGTGCCCGAGCGGCGCCGCTCGAAGCGCTTGGCGCTCGCGTGGCCGTCGATCCAGCTGGAGCGGCCGCCGGGGCGGACATCGTCATCTCGATGGTGACCGACTCTCCCGACGCCGAGGCTGTGCTGCTGGGACCCGGCGGCGCCGTGCAGGGTGCCACGCCGGGCGTGCTCTTCATCGACATGAGCACGATCGCGCCGGCGGCGGCCCGCTCCATCGGTGAGCGCCTACAGGCCCGAGCCATGCGGTTTCTCGACGCGCCGGTCACGGGCGGGGACGTCGGGGCCCGCGCGGGCACGCTTTCGATTCTGGTAGGCGGCGCCGCTTCGGATCTCGCTCAGGCTCGGCCCGTCTTCGAAGCCCTTGGCCAGCGCATCACCCACTGCGGGACCGTTGGCGCGGGCCAGGCGATGAAGGCCTGCAACCAGATCCTCTGCGCACTGAACCTGGTCGGCGTGGTCGAGGCGCTCGCTCTGGCTGAGCAGAGCGGTCTCGACGGCCGTCAGTTGGTCTCGGCGCTCTCGGCCGGGGCGGGCGGTTCGTGGGCGCTCGAAAAGCTGGGACCGCGCATCGTAGCCGGTGATTTCGATCCCGGGTTCATGGTCCGCCTGATTCAGAAGGACCTACGGATCGTCGATGCCATCGCCCGGGATGCCGGCTTGCCGCTCGAAGGCACATCCCTGGCCGCGCACGCTTTCGCCGATAACGAAGCTCACGGCGAAGGCGCGCTCGGCACTCAGGCGATGTGGAAGGTGCTGCAGCGGCGCAAGGCCGCTGCCAAGCCCTGACCGACTTACTTCTTCTTGAGGTCGTCGACCTTGACCAGCAAGCGGTCGAGCGACCACTTGGGGGCGACCATGACGTCGGTAGCCCCGGCCACGGCGACGTAGGAGTTCTGCTTGTCGGCCAGCTCGTTGCCGACCTTGAGCGTGCAGCCGCGTCCCTTGCTGTTGGAGGTCGCAACGATCGTGGCGGCGGGCTTGGCGGTGCCGGTGGTCTTGGGATCGTTGCTCTCGGCGAAGCTCGTGGCCTTCCATTCGCGAAAGCCTGAGAGGATGCCCGAGACCTTCGTTGCATCGAGGGTCACGCCGGCCGGCTTGGCCAGCTTCCAGGCCTCGTCGCCGGTCTTCTTCGGATCCTTGACCAGGGTGTACGAGTCACTGCCGCGCGTGACGGCCACCGAGGTGATCTCGGTGTCGCCGAGGTTGCAGAGGGTCTTGTCGCGAAATTCGATCGGGCGCTTGTTGATGCGCTCGAGGGTGAACTTCTTGACTAGGAAGACCTGCGGGCTCTTCGGCGTCTGGACGTAGAAGTCCTCGTCGCCCTTCTTCTTGCCGATGAGCAGGGTCTCCTTCTTGTCGCCCTTGAGGCCGACGTGGATGGTCAACTCGGGCGCGTCGAGGCCGGTCTCGGCCGGCCCCACCCCGTCGGCGAAGTCATTCGCCTTGAGCGCGTACATCGCGGCGATGACGTCGCTGGCGACGGTCTTGTCGAAAGGCTCGACCTTGACCGTGCTCTCGGCGACCTTCCAGGACTGATCCGTGGCGCCGCCATCGGTCTTGGGTGGCCGCGTGAGCACGATCTTGCCGCCGGTCTTCGAGATGATCTCGAGGCGCTCGGCATCGGGATCGGAGAACGCGAGAATGGTCTTGTCGCGCCAGCCTGCGGCGTCCTTGTCGAACTGGTACTTCAGCGATCCGACCGCCTGCCAGACCTCGTCCGAACCCTGCTTGCGGACCATGGTGAGGTTGTTGGCGACCTTGCCGATGATGAGATCGGCAAGCACGGTGTCGCCCTTCTTGGCGACCACGCGCGGGGCTTTGTCGGTCACTTCGAGATCGGCGTGTTTGGCCTTCTGATCGCTGATGATGCCGGAGAATTCGATCTTCTCGATTGCCTCGAAGGCCTGCTTGACCGCTTCGGTGTCGGCCGCGTAGGCGACCGGTGCCGTCACCTTGTAGCTGTTGCCGTCCTTCTTGATGACGGTGGTCTTGCCGTCCTTGGTCACTTCGAGCGTGTCGACTGAGCCTTCGCTGATCTTGGCGACAGGCCGCGGGGCCTCTCCCGTGCGGGAGCCCTTCTCGGGCGAGCGGAGCACGAACAGAGCGACCAGGAGCAGGCCGGCGAATACACCGCCGGCAAGGAGGGTCTTGGAGTTCATCTCGATCCTCTCGGAAAACGTCGGGTGGAGGAGGGCTAGAGCTTCTGGGCCACGCGGGTGGCGCGGCGGATGCGCCAGCGAACCAGACCGAAGACGCAGAACGCGAGCGGCAGACCGAGCACGTTGCCCCATTGCAGGAACGCGGCGGAGGCCTCGCTTGCGACCTTGATCGGCCGCGGGGTGATGTTCTTGGCGCGCAAGGGGGCGAGCGCCTCGTCCTCGACGGTCCAGGCGATGGCGTTGAAGAGCAGCTGTGCGCCGGCGCCGTAGTAGGAGAGGCCCATGCGGGCCAGCTGCATGTATTCGTCGTTGGCGAAGTCGGAATCACCGATGACGATCACGCGAACCGGTTTGGGCGACTGCGTGAGCGGCGCCTTGGGATCCGACACCTCGGGCGCGTTGGCCGGGGCGAAGGCGCTCTTGATGGGACCCTGGTAGGCGTAGCCGAGCGCGAACTGACCGCGGTCCTTGGAGGGCTCGATGGTCATGCCGGCCGACAGGACGAAAAATCCCGTGTGCTTCCAGCTGTCCTTGGACGACCAGGCGAGCTTCCAGAGCTTGCCCTTCTCTTCCTTGGCATCCTTGAGCGGGCCGACCAGATCGACACTGGAGGGGTAGGGGAAGACCGCGCCCCGGATACCGGCCAGCACGATGAGATCCTTGTCCTCGGGCATCTCGGCCGCGACGAAGAAGGGCAAGTTGCGCAGCATCGGGCGCCCGCCGAGATCGATCGGGCCCGGCACGTTCTGCGGATCGAAGACGAAGTCCTGGCCGATCTTGAAGCCGTAGGCCTCGAGAATCTTGCCAAGGCCGCTCTCGTTGGCCTGGGCCATCTTCATCGAAGCGGCCTGGGGCATCTGCTGCATGCCCTGCGGGGCCTGCATCGCCATGCCGTCGACCAAGAAGACGACGCCCTTGCCAGAGACGAGGAACTTGTCGATCTCCCGCTGGCCCTTTTCGTCGAAGGCCTGCTTGGGACCACCCACGATCAACGCCTGGACGTCAGCTGGGATCTCGGCCGCCGACGGGTTGACCGAGGTCACGTCGAATTCGGCCTCGAGGTCCTGCTTCAAAGCCTGGAAGCCCTGGGTGAGGTCGGATTCGCCGTGGCCGTTGGTGAACGCGATCTTCTTCTTCTTGGTCGTCATCTTCTTGATGAGCGACGACATCTGGTACTCGAGCCCCTCGGCCCTCACCACCTGCGGGATGGATTCGATCTCGGCGCCGCGCTGCAGACAGAGCCCGAGGTAGTAAGAGCCGACCTCGAACTTCTGGTTGCGCAGGACCTGGATCTGCAGCTTCTGCACCTTGCAGCGGCTGGCCTCGTCCTCGAGCTTCTTGTCGGTGCCCGGATCGATCGCCTCCCACTGGAACTTGCCGTTCGAGCTGGTCTTGTACTCGTCGACCAGGTCGCGAACGTAGCGGCTGACGATCTTCAGCTCGGGCGGAAGGTCCTCGGAGATGAAGGCCTTCACGTTGAGGTAGTCGTCGAGGTTCTTGACCAGATCCTTGGACGACTGCGACAGGGTGTAGACGCGGTTCTCGGTCAGATCGAGGCGACCGAAGACCCGGGTCGACAGCAGGTTGACGACGACGATGGCGCCGACGACGAAGAGGGCCGTGGCGATCGCGTTCGAGGCGTAAGTACGCTTCTTCTTGTTGTCAGTGGCCATGGTGCTTGCTCACTTCCACTTGCGCGATTCGAGCGAAACGGTGGCGATCACCAGGGAGATCGCCATGACCGACAGGTAGTAGAGGATGTCGCGGGTGTCGATGACGCCGCGGCTGATGCTTTCGAAGTGGCCGTCGATGCTGAGGAACGCGATCACCGGCTGCAGACCCGCCGGCACGACCTGGACGATCTTGCCGAACAGGTAGAGGGCGAACGAGATCGCGAAGGCCAGGATGAAGGCGACGATCTGGTTGCGCGTGAGCGACGACGCCATCACGCCGATGGCCACGTAGGCTCCGCCCATCAGCAAAAGGCCGAAATAGCCGCCGTAGGCGGGGCCCTTGTCGAGCGGCCCGATGCTGGCGACGGTCAACGCGTAGATGAAGGTCAGGCCGAGCAGGACCGCGAGCAGGCCAAAGGCGGCCAAGAACTTGCCGACCACGACCTCCCAGTCACGCACCGGCATGGTGATCAACAGCTCGAGCGTGCCCGACCCGCGCTCTTCCGCCAGAAGCCGCATCGTGATCGCCGGGATGATGAACGAGAACAACATCGGCGCGAGGCCGAAGTAGCCACGCATCTCGGCCTGCTTCTCGATGAAGACGTTCTGAAAGAAGAGGAAGCCGGCGATCAGCATGAACGCCGTGATGACGATGTAGGCGACCGGGGAATTGAAGTAAGCGCGCATCTCGCGCTTGGTGATGGCCAACGTGGCGCTCATGGGCGGCTCTCCTCGCCAGTGGTGGTGGTCAAGCTGCGGAAGACGTCCTCGAGGCTGGCCGATTCGCGCCCGAGCTCGAGCAACGTCCATTTGTTGGCCACGGCGGCCTGGAAGATCTCCCGGCGAACGTCCTGGGTCGTCGTCGCGTAGACATGGAACGCCAGCGCTCCGGGCTCGCCAGCGGCGGCGTCGCAGCGGCTGACACCCTGAACCGTGATCAGTCGATCCTTGATCAGGGCGGCGGCGTCGGGCTCGCGCATGGGGCCCGATCCGTTGCGGGGCACTTCGATCACGACGCGATGGCGGGCGCCGCTTTCACGCGCGCGAACCTCATCGGGCGTGCCATCGGCCACCACCTTGCCTTTGGCGATGATGATCATCCGGCTGCAGGTCGCCTGGACCTCGGGCAGGATGTGCGTCGAGAGGATGACGGTCTTTTCCCGGCCGACTTCTCGGATCAGATCGCGAATCTCGACGATCTGGTTGGGGTCGAGGCCGCTGGTCGGCTCGTCGAGGATGACGATATCGGGGTCGTGAACCATGGCTTGCGCCAGGCCCACACGCTGCCGGTAGCCCTTCGAGAGCTCACCGATCAGTTTGCCCGCGACATCGCCGAGGCCGCAGCGCCCGCCGATCTCTTTGATCCGGCTCTCGCGCTTGTCCTTGCCCATTCCCCGCACTTCGGCGACGAACTCGAGGAACTCCTTGACGGTCATGTCGCGGTAGATGGGCGTATCTTCCGGGAGATAGCCGATCCGTTTGCGGACCTCGAGCGAGTGTTCGTAGACGTCGAGCCCGGCGACCCGCGCGGTGCCGCCCGAGGGGGCGAGAAAGCAGGTCAAGATCTTCATCGTGGTCGACTTGCCGGCGCCATTGGGGCCGAGAAAGCCGAGCACTTCACCCTTGCGAACGTTGAACGAGACCGAATCGACCGCCCGGAACGGGCCGTAATCCTTGGTCAGGTTCTCGACTTGGATCATTACCTCTGACATCGGGACCTCATGATTTTCTGAGGGCTCATGAACCGTCCGAAGCCGGAAACTATTCCCGGCCGAGGAGGAGGGCACGCGGTGCCGGTAAGGGTGCCAGTCGTATAGGCATGGCCCGACCGCTGTCAAGGGCGGTACACCCGGGTTTTTGCCGACGCGGCAGGCCCGGCCGGGAAGCCCGAGACGGGGCGTGCCCGGCTAGAGCAGCGGCGGTTGCATCGGCGGCGCCGCGCAATCGACGTCCGTCTTGCCCACGCAGCCGGTCGGACAGCAGCGATCGGAGGTACCGCCAGAGCAGGACCGGATCGGCATCGAGCGGCAGCGTGCCTGGCAGGCGCGGGCGTCACCGACGACGACCTCGAGCGTGCAGTCGTCGCCATCGGACGGGCAGCGGGTCGGGCAGGTGCCGGGAGGGTCGCAGGCCTCGCCCGCTTCCACGCTTCGGTTGCCACAGGAGGCAGGCGCGCAGTCGGCATCGCTGTCGCGGTTGCAGCCAGCCGGGCAGCAGCCATCGCCAGTTCGGCAGCTCGAGATGGGATCGAAACGGCAACTGCGCGTGCAGTCGATCCTTCGGCCGAGGGTGACGTCAGTGGTGCAGGCATCGCCGTCGTCGCAGGCGATCGGGCAGGCACCGACGTTGCCAGCGGTGAGGCCCACGTCGCAGGCCTCACCGGGCTCGACAACGGCGTTGCCGCAGATGGAGGGGCAATCACTGTCCGAACCACGCGTGCAGCCGGCCGGGCAGCAGCCGTCGTTGCTGGCGCAAGCGGCGATCGATTCCAGAATGCACTGACTGCTGCAGGTCTCGGGCGCTCCGCGCAGGGCGAACCGCGTGCATCCGATGGGCAACGGCGGGCAGGTCGTCGGACAGCCGCCGGGCGAGGCAGGGGCGCGGGCTCGATCGCAGGTCTCGGCCGGACCCTCGACCAGGCCGTTGCCGCACGTGGCAGGGCAGTCCTTGTCGACGAGATTGTTCGAGCCGGCCGGACAGCAGCCGTCGTCGTTCTTGAGCGCGGTGACGGGGACGAAGGCGCAGCGAGCGTGGCAGGTCCCCTCACCGATCAATTGATCGCTGGTGCAAGAATTGGCGTCCGCGCACGATCGCGGGCACGCGCCGATGGCGCCCACGGGCAGCGCGGTGTCGCAGGTCTCGCCGGAATCGACGACGCCGTTGCCACAGCTGGGGGAGCAGTCGGGATCGCGGCCGGCGCATCCTTTGGGGCAGCAGCCGTCGCGCTGGGAGCTGCAAGTGCCAAGCACCGTGATCTCGCAGCGGGCGGCGCAGTCCTCGGCACGTTCGACCAGCTGGCTGGTGAGGCAGAGATCGGCAGGGCGCGGGCAGGTGGTGGGGCAGGCACCTGCGGTTGCCGCGGGGATCGTGTTGTCGCAGCTCTCACCGGGCTCGACGACCCCGTTGCCGCAGATCGAGGGGCAGTCCGAATCGTAGTTGCGGCTGGCGTCCTTGGGGCAGCAGCGATCGTCCGGTGCTGCGTAGCTGATCGGCGTGCTGGCGCAGCGAAGCGCGCAACCGGTGCCAGCGAGGGTGTGCAGCACGCACGATTCGCTGCCGGGCGATTCGCATTTGGTCGGGCAACCGTTAGGGCTGGTCGAGGCTTGAGCGCGATCGCAGAGCTCGCCCGGATCGCGGTGCCAGTTGCCGCAGACCGCGGGGCAGTCGCTGTCCTCGGTAGCGGTGACTCCCGCCGGGCAGCAGCCGTCACCGGGTCGCGCGCCGGTCTGAGCCTGGTGCACACAGATCGCGGTACAGGTGTTGCCCGAGAGCAACTCGTCCCGGGTGCAGGGATTGCCATCGTCGCAGGCTGCCATCGTGGGGCAGGCGCCTGGGTTTCCCGCCGCGATCGCGATGTCGCAGGTCTCTTCTCCCTCGCGGGTACCGTTGCCGCAAGTGGCGGAACAATCGGAATCGCTGGCGGCCGTGGCGCCGGCGGGGCAGCAGCGATCGCCGGCTTGCAGCCGTGTTACCGCCTGGTGCTGGCAGACGATGCGACAGGCGCCGCCCGTGGCCAGGTCGTCCGTGCAGGCGACCTTGTCGTCGCACGAGGCGGCCGGACAGGCGCCGGGAAAACCAGCCGCGATCGCCGGATCGCAGAGCTCGCCCTCGTCGAGCAGGCCGTTGCCACAAAGAACCATGGCATCGCGACCGGGAGCCGGAGCATCTGCCCCCGCGTCTTTCGCGCCCGCATCGGGCGTGGCATCACCGTCACAGCGACCGGTGCAGACGAGGCGGACGTCGACCGTCTGATTCTGCCCCGGGGCGAACTCGAGCCTTTCGTTCTTACCCACGGCGGCGATGGCGCCGCTGGCGTCGAGCGCGTTGACCTCGAGCCGCAGTGGGCTCATCACCCGCGCGGGCATCTGCAGGGAGAAACTGCTGGGAAAGCCGATCAGGCCGTCGCCGTCGCCGTCGTCGGCGAAGTCATGAGTCTTTCGATCTTGGCCCGATTCCACCACCACACGGACCACTGCGATCGGGTTGCTGGGGTAGGGCGCGACGATGGAGATCTTGACGATGAGGATGGTGTCCTGGCCGTTGCGTTTGCAGCCGGGCAGGGCCAACGCTGCGAGCAGACCGAGCGCCGCCCACGCCCTGCACCTGGCGTCGCCTCGACCGAATCGATTTCGGAGGCGATGGGCGCGCGCCGGCACGAAGATCGCCATGGCGTCGTCAGAACTCGATGCGGGCGTTGCCGAGCTGGGTCGGCGGCACGTCGCCGCCCGATCCCGACTTGCTGGCGGCGAGGATGGCCACGGTGGCGCCGGCCGCCGCCAGGGCGCCCACGGCGGTCCAGAACCACCAGCGTCCGATGACGGAGCGCTCGCGATCCGAGACGGTGTGCACGGGGGCAGTGGCACCGAGTGCGAGCGAATCGGTCTGCGCGCGAGGTGCGGTCACCACGTCGGCGGCGGGCGCTGGATCCAGCAGCGCGATCTGTTTCTCGACTTCGGGCCGGTTGGGCGGGTTGTCGTGGGTGGTGAGGTAGCGCCGGTAGAAGAAGACGGCCCGCTCGGCGACGCCCAGACCTCGGTAGGCCTCGGCGATGTCGAAGAGGAACGAGGGATCCGCTTTGAGCTCGTAGGCGCGGCGGTACTGCGCGATGGCGATCTCGTAGCGACCGGCGGCAAAGGAGCCGCGTCCCTGCTCGTGATGGGCGCGGGCGGTGTCCTCCGCGGGCGCGTGGGTCGCGGTCCCGGTCGGGGTTGGCGCCGGGGCCGCGAGCAGCACCGCGACGAGCGGCAGGGACAAAGCAAGCATAGACGTGAAGCTCCGGATGTTGGGCGTCTGCCCGTCGCTTGTCAAACCGACAGGAACGCGGGGGACGCAGTGCTCAGACCGGGCTGCTTCCCAAGAAGTCGGCGCCGTCGAGGAGGCCTTCGATCCATCGCGCCATCACGGCGCGGGCGGCGGCGCTGCCCATGACGGCGGGCGGGACGGCGGCGAGCATGCCCTCGATCAGCTTGCGTCGCTGTGGCTCACCCTGCCTTGCCTCTTGAGAGTGGCGTTTCCAGGCGGAGGTGGCCGGGGGCGTAAGGGGCGCCAGGGCCTCGGGCTCGCCAAGGAACCGGCGCACGAGCAGGCTGCGACCGACGAAGCCCGCGTCGCGGTCGGCACCGAGCTCGGTCGAGGCAAAGGCGGCCATCAGTTCGGGCTTGCCGCCGAGGCCGATGAGCAGGGCGACAGACGCAGCCGCTCTCTCGAGAGCGCCCGTTGCCAGCGCCAAGTCGGCAAGTGAAGCGAAGGGCCGTTCGCCGGGCGCGGGAGGCGTTTCCAGCGATCGCGGGAACATCGGCCGCAGGCGACCCGTGGCGGCCAGGATCTCGGCGTCTTCCATCTCCCAAAGCTCGAGCGGCGGTGTGAGGCGGGCGAACGGCGTGCGCTTCTTCAGGGTCTCGGCGAGCTTGCGGAGCTTGCCGATGAGGCTTGCGCCCAGCTGGTGAAGGCGCACGAGCGGGATGCTGCGGACGGCCCTCACCGCCTCGTTTGCATCGTGGCGGCCAAGAAATTCCGTCGCGAGATCGAGGGTGGCGTGAAGTCGCGTCAGCGCCGCTTCGACGGCCACGTCGTCACCCGGCGTGACTCGATCGGCGGCGAGCACGCGGTTGGACAGGGTGACCAGGGCGGCTTGCAGGTTGGCGAGCTCCCCCTTGTCGGTGACGCCTGCCACCGCGCGCGCAAACGGTGAACCGCTCGCCAGTTGTTCGACAAGGCCAGCAGGCATGCGCAAGAACGGGTCAGTCGTCTCGTCGCCGACCGGGCGCACGCGGGGGGCAACTTCGTCGCTGGGTCGCACGTCGGCCGGATCGAGCTCGCGGTAGACCTCGAGCGCATCGTAGTAGTCCTCGAATCCCAGGTCGGCCATGCGGCCCGAGCGCCACCGGTAGGCCTCCTCCTCGAGCTCGGCATCGACCTCGGCGCGTATGCCCACCAGGATCTTGCGCATCCAATCGAGATCCATGCGGTAGAGCAGATCGCAGAGGCGCCGGGTGACCCGCTGCTGCTCGGGATCGCCGAGCAGGTCGAGGACAAAGAAGCCGTCGGGCGTGTGAAAGAGGCTGCCCTCCTCCTCCTCTGGCTCCTCGCCGCCCGAGAGATCATAGATGCGAGCACGCTGGCGCAGGATCAACGCCAGCAGCTCGATGTCGAGCCCACGGGCCCACGCGATGAGCGCCGTCGGCGGCGCCTCCACCATGTACGTGAGCCATTCATCGACCCTGTCGGTGGCGATCTGATCGCGATCCCACAGGGCGAAGTCGAACGCGACCTGTACCTGCTCGGCGGTGGCGTACTGCAGAATCTCACCTGCCTCGGGAAAGCCGAGCTCGTGGACGACGTAGTAGAACTCGTCGCCCGGCAGAGCCCGCACTGCCTTGCTGGGATTGGGCGACTCGAGGACGGCGTCGGCCCTGCGCAGGCGTCGCCCACGGCCCAACTCGGCGCGAAAACGCGATAGCTCGACGATCTCACCGCCCTGTTCATTGGCGGGCGACTTCGATGGAGTAGGGCGATCGGAGCGAGATTTCACGGCGCCACTATGGTCTAGTGCACCGCCTTCGAGAAAGCCTCAATCCCGGGCCAAAGAGCAAAGCCGTGCTGTCCCGAGTCCTGGCGACCATCTCCCGACATGCGCTGCTGGCGCGCGGGGATCGCGTGCTCGTCGCGATCTCGGGCGGCCCCGATTCGACCGCGCTGCTCGACGTGCTCGCCCGGCTGCGGGCGCGATTGGGGATCGAGCTGCACGCGGGGACCATCGACCACGGACTGAGGCCAGAGGCTGCCGGCGAAGCGCAGGCCGTGGCGGCCGCCTGCCGCGCTCGCGGCGTCGCTTGCGAAGTCGAGCGGGTGGACGTCGCGGCTCATCGGGCAAGGCATGTCTCACTTCAGGATGCTGCCCGACGCGCCCGGTTGGACGCCCTGGTCCGGTTGGCTGCGAGGTCTGGCTGCGCCCGCATCGCGCTCGGACACAACGCCGACGATCAGGCCGAAACGATCCTGTTCCGCATCCTGCGCGGAACCGGTGTCGCCGGGCTCATGGGTATCCCGTATGAACGGGCGCCCTTCATCCGGCCGCTGCTTGATGTGAGGCGCAGCGAAATCGTCGCCCACCTGCGCCGAAAAAAACTCACGTCCATCGAGGACCCATCGAACGCCGATCGCCGCTTCGCGCGCAGCCGAATCCGCCACGACCTGTTGCCGCGGCTGGGGCAGGAGAATCCCCGCGTGACGGAGGCGCTGCTCACGCTCGGAGCTTCGGCACGTGCGCTTGGCGAGCCACGGCTGCCCCCAACCGCTGCGATCTCTGCTTTTCCTCGATTGTCCCCGCGGCTGACCGCTCGGCTCGCCGCCATGATGGGGGAGGGACAGGGAACCCGACAGCTCACGGTGCCGGGCGGCACGATCGAGATTCGCTACGGAACGCCGCAGTTTCGAGCGAACGGGGAGCCAGGGCCTGGCAAGGCCACGAGCCTCCGACGGGTCGAGGTGAGGGCGCCGGGCTGGTTCGCCTGGCCCGCCGAGGGCGGGAGCACGGGCATCGAGCTCAGCATGCGGCGAGGCAACGAAGGGCCGCCGCGCGTGGGCGCGACTTTCACGGCCGAAATTTTTTCGTGGGGACTCACACTGCGCGCTCTGCAGCCCGGCGAACGCATGCGGCCACGCGGCGGCCGCGGCAGTCGCAAACTCCAAGACTTGCTGGTGGATGCGAAAGTGCCTCGGAACACGCGGAATCAGCTCCCCGCGCTCGTCGCCTCGGACGGCACGGTCCTCTTCGTGCCGGGGCTGCGCCCCGCGGAGCAAGGGCGGCCTTCACCGGAGGATCGCAGTTGGATCGAGATTCGCGTCAGGTGATGGAGCACCTTTCGCGCAACAATCGACCCTTGAGCGCCCGCGCGCGTTGACGATGAGTCATTACACGACAATACTTTTTCGCTGAGGCCACCCGGTCTCAGCTCCCCTCGCCCCGGTTGGGGACGGGACTCGCGCTCCGGTCGCTCGGAGTGCGAACACAAGAAAGGGACAGCGAGTGCGTCAAGGCCATAAGACGTTTCTAGTTTGGGTGATGTTGATTTTCGCCTTCCTCGTCGTCTGGCAGATCTTCAGCCAGCGACCACAGGAAACGCCTTTGGCGTTCTCCGCTTTCATTCAGAAAGTCGAGAAGACGCCGGAGGAGTTCAAGCCGAACATCCCCATCGAGATCCGGACCAATGGCGACTACGCCGAGTTCCGTGGCCAGCTCAAGACGAGCGGCCAGGGCGAGGTGTTCCGCTCGACCGGGCTCATCGACAGCCAGATTCTCGAGAAGCTGAACAAGGCAGGGTTGCAGTTCCAGGTCGCGCGCGAGAGCGAAGGCGGCTTCTGGCAGCAGCTCCTGGCGACGTGGCTGCCGATGGTCGTTCTCATCGTGCTGTTCCTCGTCTTCATGAGGCAGATCCAGGTAGGGGGGGGCAAGGCGATGAGTTTCGGGAAGTCGAAGGCCAAGCTTTTGTCGGAAAGCCAGCGCCGGATCACGTTCACTGACGTGGCCGGCATCGAGGAAGCCAAGGACGAGGTCGAGGAGATCATTGCCTTCCTCAAGGACCCCAAGAAATTCACTCGCCTCGGCGGGCGTATCCCCAAGGGCGTCCTGATGATGGGACCTCCCGGCACCGGCAAGACGCTGCTCGCGAGAGCCATCGCGGGCGAGGCTGGGGTTCCCTTCTTCTCCATCTCGGGCTCGGACTTCGTCGAGATGTTCGTCGGCGTCGGCGCAAGCCGCGTCCGCGACCTCTTCGATCAGGGCAAGAAGAACGCTCCCTGCATCATCTTCATCGACGAGATCGACGCCGTCGGTCGTCATCGCGGCGCCGGCCTCGGTGGCGGTCACGACGAGCGCGAGCAGACCCTCAACCAGCTGCTGGTCGAGATGGACGGCTTCGAATCGAACGATGGCGTCATCTTGATCGCGGCGACCAACCGCCCCGACGTTCTCGACCCCGCGCTGTTGCGTCCAGGTCGCTTCGACCGCCGCATCGTCGTGCCCCGTCCCGACGTCAAGGGCCGCCTCGGCATCCTCAAGGTCCACACCAAGAAGACCCCGCTCGGCCCTGCGGTCGATCTGGAAGTCATCGCGCGTGGCACCCCGGGGTTCTCGGGCGCGGATCTCGAAAACCTGGTCAACGAGGCGGCGCTGCTGGCGGCGCGTGCTGACAAGGATCGCCTGGACGCGCAGGACTTCGAGATGGCCAAGGACAAGGTCCTCATGGGGCCCGAACGTCGCTCGATGATCATCAGCGAGAACGACAAACGCGTGACGGCGTATCACGAGGCCGGTCACGCTCTCGTCGGCAAGATGATGAAAGGGTCGGACCCGATTCACAAGGTCACGATCATCCCGCGTGGTCGCGCCCTGGGGCTCACGCAGCAGCTGCCCATCGAAGACCGGCTGAACATCACCAAGGACGGCGCGCAGGATCAGATCGCGGTGGCCATGGGCGGCCGTGTCGCCGAAGAGCTGGTCTTCGGTCAGATCACGACTGGGGCGTCGAACGACATCCAGGTCGCGACGGATCTGGCGCGCAAGATGGTCTGCGACTGGGGCATGTCCGAGAAGCTCGGTCCTCTGCACTTCGGGCGCGCCCAGGAGACTGTCTTCCTGGGTCGCGACTTCTCGGAGCAGAAGGACTACAGCGAGCAGACCGCGATCGAGATCGATTCGGAAGTCCGTCGCATCGTCACGGGCAACTACGATCGGGCTCGACAGGTGGTGACCGACCACATGGAGAAGCTGAAGGTCCTGGCCGAGGCACTGCTCGAGTTCGAGACCATCGAAGGTGCCGAGATTGATCAGCTCTTCGCCGGCAAGGCGCTTGCGCGTCCGCCGTCGGCGGCGAGCGAGCGGCGTCGGGCCGATGCGGCCAAGGCAGCGGCCAAGGCCGAGCGTCCTCCGCTCTTCCCGCGCCCGTTGACCGATCCCGAAAAGGCATAGAACGGCGCATAGACCGGGCTTTTCGCTCCGGTGTGCCAGACACGGGCGGCGGTTCTTTCCCCACACGAGAGTGCGGGGGAGGGACGCCGCCCTTCGCTTTTTCCGGCACCGGGTTCGTGATTTCGGCGTTTTGCCCGGCTCGCCGATTGCGGCGGATGGTGATTCCGCGATTTAATGAACGCGATGAGCGGAAAGAGCGGGATGCGCAAGCTGTTCGGGACGGATGGGATCCGCGGGGTGGCGAATCAGCCGCCGATGACGGCGGAGGTGGCGATGCGGCTCGGGCGAGCCGTCGCGCGCAAGTTCGTCGGCTCGGGGTACCGGGGCCGGATCGTGATCGGAAAGGACACCCGGCTTTCAGGCTACATGCTCGAGAGCGCGCTCGAGGCGGGCATCGTCTCGGCGGGCGCCGACGTGATGTTGGTGGGGCCGCTGCCCACGCCAGGGATCGCGTTCATCACGTCGTCGATGCGGGCCGATGCCGGCGTCGTCATCAGCGCGTCTCACAATCCGTATCAGGACAACGGCATCAAGATCTTCGCTTCGGACGGGTTCAAACTGCCCGACGAGGTCGAGGCCGAGATCGAGGAGTTGATGGAGGCGGACACGGGCGGGGGCGGGACCGCTGACGTCGGCAAGGCGACCCGGGTCGACGACGCTGCCGGTCGCTACGTGCAGTTCTTGAAGAATGCCTTTCCGCGCGCGCGCACGCTCGACGGCGTTCGTGTTGTCGTGGATTGCGCGCACGGTGCGGCCTATCAGGTGGCGCCGATGGTCTTCGCCGAGCTGGGCGCCGAGGTGATTCTGCTTGGGGTCAAGCCCAACGGTCGCAACATCAACGATGGCTGCGGCGCCATGCACCCCGAGGTGCTCGGGCAAGAGGTGAAGAAGCACAAAGCGGCGGTCGGTATCGCGCTCGACGGTGACGCCGATCGGCTGATCCTGTGCGACGAAAATGGCGTCGTGGTCGATGGTGATCAGACCATGGCGATCCTCGGCACGCGCATGCTCGATGCCGGGACCCTGCCGGGCAACACAGTCGTGGCGACGGTGATGTCGAACCTGGGCCTCGAGCGGGCGCTGGCCGCCAAGGGGGGGCGACTCTTGCGGACGTCGGTCGGCGATCGCTACGTCGTCGAGGCGATGCGCGAAGGCAGCTTCTTGCTGGGCGGCGAGCAGTCGGGGCACCTCGTGTTTCTGGATCAGTCGACCACGGGCGACGGTGTGTTGGCGGCCCTGCGCGTGCTGGCCGTGATGGTCGAGGAGGCGCGCCCGCTGTCGTTGTTGGCCAAGACGATGACCCGCTATCCGCAAGTGCTGCTCAACTTCGAGGTCGCGGAAAAGCGGCCGATCGACGAACTGCCGACGGTGCAAAAGGCGATCGCGTCCGCGGAAGCCGCCATGGGCTCGGAGGGGCGTGTTCTTGTCCGCTATAGCGGCACCGAACGCAAGGCGCGCGTGATGGTGGAGGGCCAGGACGAGCGGACCATCAAGGCCCACGCCGAGACCATCTCCGAGACGTTGAAGCGCGCCCTGGCGGCGCGCTAGGAGCGGGCGGCCGACGATGCTGCTCTTGCTCGCGGCGCAAATGCGCGCCCTCGATCGCGAGGTGATCGAGCGGCGTGGGATCCCGGGCGTCGTGTTGATGGAGAGTGCCGGGCGCGGCGTGGCCGCCATCATCGCGGCTCGTCGGCGGGTGCGCGGTGCGCGCGTCGGCATCGTCGCGGGCGCGGGGCAAAACGGCGGCGACGGCTTCGTCATCGCACGGACGCTGGCCAACTGGGGGGCCGAGGTGAAGGTCTGGTTGACGGCGCCTCGCGCACGGGTCACGGGTGACGCCGCGGTTTTTCTGGCGGCGGCGGACAAGACAGCCGGCGTGCGCATCGAGGATCGCTCGGGAGAAATCGACGCTGACGGGTGGTCGGTGACGCTCGCCGGGTGCGACGTGCTGGTCGATGCGATCTTCGGCACGGGACTGCGCGCCGACGTGACCGGCGTTCCGGCGGCCGCGATCACCGCCATGAACAAGACGGCGGCCTTTCGAATCGCCGTCGATCTGCCTTCTGGGCTGGACGCTGACACCGGCGCTGTGCGCGGCGTTGCGGTGAACGCCGATGTGACCGCCACCATCGCCGCCCCCAAGCTCGGGCTTTGGGTCGACGAGAAAGCAGCGGTCGGGCAGATCGAAGTCGTCGACATCGGCTTTGCCGTCGACGGCCTGCGGGAAATTGCGGCGGCTCACGGACCGTTGCATCAGCTGCTGACGGCCGAAGCGATCGCGGACTGCCTGCCGCGGCAAGGCGCGGGCGGGCACAAGGGCACGCGTGGGCATGCGCTCATCGTGGCGGGCTCGGCAGGAAAGACCGGGGCGGCAGCGCTGTGCGGGCAGGCTGCCTTGCGCGCGGGCGCGGGACTAGCGACGGTGGCGACGACGGCGGCGGGGCAGGTCGCTCTCGATGCAAAGGTCATCGAGGTGATGACGGCTGTCTACGCCGATGGCAGTGACGCCGACGCCACGAGCGCTGCTCGCCTGTTGGCTCTCGCCGCGCGGATGAAAGCTGTCGCCCTGGGACCGGGGATCCCGACCGGGCCCGGCATGGGCGAGCTCGTCAGACACCTTGCCCGCGAGCTGCCGATGCCTCTCGTGATCGACGCCGACGGCTTGAACCTGCTCGGCAGCGCGGCGCCGGCCCTTCTGGCGCGTGCACGCGGGCCGCGCATCTTGACGCCACACCCTGGCGAAATGGCACGCCTGCTCGACATCGAGCCAGCGGCGCTGGCGAGCAACCGGGTGGGGTTGGCGCGGCAGTACGCGGCCGAGAGCCGCTCCATCGTCGTGCTCAAGGGCGCACGCACGGTCATCGCGGATCCCGGGGGCGACGTGTTCATCAACCCCGCGGCCGATTGGTCGCTTGGCACGGCGGGCAGCGGGGATGTGCTCACGGGAACCATCACGGGGCTGCTGGCCCAGAGCGTCTCGCCGATCGATGCGGTTCGCGCGGCCGTCTTCGCGCACGGATTGGCAGGAGCCGAGGCGCGACGCGCGCTGGGAACCAGTCACCTGATCGCTGGCGATCTGCCGGCCGCGATTGCGCGTGTGCTCGACGATCTGCAAGCGGCGACTTCGCGCCGTTAGCGCTGAGTGATCGAGGCCGGCAGAGCTCACGGGAGACTGCGGCCGATGGCGGCAAAAGCGGTTACACTGCCGCCATGACGAAAGAGAGCATCGCGCAGGTGCTGGAGGCCGAGGGCATCGGTGCGGCGAAGGAAGTCCGTTTCACGGTACCGGAGAATCGGGAGGCCACGTGTCTGGTGTCGTCGCCCGGTGACATCCTGCCGCTGGAACGCCTGGTCGCCTTCGAGCTCCGCGACAAGATGATCGTGCTCGAGAACGCGAAGCACGAACGCTATTTCTTCCCGTACGAGAGCGTGCTCGGCCTGCGCTTCCTGTCGGCGCCTGCCGCCAAAGAGCGCGTAGCCGGCTTCGGTCGCTAGCCGCTTGTCGACGCACACGTACGCCGTCGAGCGGCGTACGTGAAGGCCCGGATGTTGGTGACTTTCCCCGTAATTCCGATTAAGGGGAAATGCCATGCGCTTGTTGCAATGGAAGCCGAAGCGGGATCCCGACGCTTCGGCCCGTATGGGCGCCTTGATTGCGGGGGGACGGGCAATTCTCGACCTGCCTGCGACGCTGGACGGCGCGGGGCGCGGCGGCTGGTTGCCGGCAAGCACCTCCGGTGAATGGTGGAACCTGGACGGCTCGGTCTGGTCGCTGGCGCGTTCATCGGTCGAGGCGGCCATGCGCGCCGACGACAAGACCGTCGAGCAGTGGAAGAAGCACGGCAAAGTCTCGGCAATCGAGGACGTGCAGCTCTGTGCGCCCGTTCCGCGGCCCGGCAAGCTGATCTGCGTCGGGCTCAACTACCGGGATCACGCCATCGAGTCGAAGATGGAGATCCCAGAGAGCCCGATTCTCTTTTCCAAGTTTGCGACATCGATCGTCGGGCCCGAGGCGCCGGTGGTTTTGCCCGCGGGCAGTGATAAGAGCGATTACGAGGCCGAGCTGGCATTCGTGATTGGGCGCGTCGCCAAGAACGTCAGCGAGCAAAAAGCGTTGTCGCATGTCTTTGGCTATTGCTGCGTCAACGACGTCAGCGAGCGCGCGTATCAGTTCTCCGACAAGCAATGGCAGCGGGGAAAGTCCTGCGACACGTTTGCGCCCATGGGGCCATGGGTGGTGACCGCGGACGAGGTTCCCGATCCGCACGACCTTGCCATCAAGCTGCGGCTCAACGGCGAGACGCTGCAGGACTCGCGCACCAGCCAGCTGATCTTCAACATCCCGCAGCTGATCGCGTTCATCTCGCGATCGATCACGCTCGAGCCGGGAGACGTCATCGCGACGGGCACCCCTCCCGGTGTCGGCTTCGCGCGCAAGCCTCCCGTTTATCTCAAGGCCGGCGATCGCATGGAGGTCGAGATCGAGCGGCTCGGTACCCTGGCGAATCCCGTCGCCGCCGGGTAAGGGGCGACTCCTCGCGGGGCCGGCGGGGGGCAGAGCGGTGTTGCGTATGGCGCAACGCCGAGTTCCAAACAATGCATTTTGAGCAACACGGCGGCGCGGTCCATACTCCCCGGCGATGAGCAAGTTGGTGAAGTTGAACCGGGTGAGCGCGCGGTTGACCGAGGACATCGGGCAGCCGGCGGCGCGGGCGCAGCTGATCGCGGCGGGCCTCAAACGCGAGGACATGGGCAAGGCCCAGGTCGGGATCGCCAGCACCTGGTTCGAGTCGAACCCGTGCAACATGCACCTCGGTGAGCTCGCCCGTCACGTGAAGACCGGCGTCGAGAGCGCGGGCATGATCGGCTGGCTTTTCGGCACCATCGGCGTGTCGGACGGCGAGACCAACGGCACCACGGGGATGAACTATTCGCTGCAGTCGCGCGACCTCATCGCCGATTCGATCGAGACGATGACCATGGCGCATTTCTACGACGCCAACGTCTCGGTGGTTGGCTGCGACAAGAACATGCCGGGCGCGTTGATGGCGATGGCGCGCATCGATCGGCCGAGCATCATGGTCTACGGCGGGACAATCCAGTCGGGACGGCTCGGTGATCGCAAGCTCGACATCATCTCGTCCTTCGAGGCCTACGGGCAGTTCCTGGCCAAGCAGATCAGCGAGGCGGAGCTGGAAGAAGTGGTCGCCAAGTCCTGTCCCGGGCCCGGCGCTTGCGGGGGCATGTTCACGGCCAACACGATGGCGGCGGCGATCGAGACGATGGGCATGACGCTGCCGATGAGCTCGTCCATTCCAGCCGTCAACCCGAAGAAGCGCGACGAGTGCGAGGCGGCCGGGCGGGCGGTATTGAACCTGCTCGAGCGGGAGATCACGCCGCGAAAGATCATGACCAAGGCCGCGTTCGAGAACGCGATCCGGATCGTGGTCGTGCTGGGCGGGTCGACCAACGCGGTCCTTCACCTGATTGCGATGGCGCGCGCCGCGAACGTGCCGCTCGACCTGGAAGACTTCAAGCGGCTCTCGGAGATCACGCCCGTGCTGGCGGACCTGCGGCCTTCGGGCAAGTACTCGATGGAGGACTTGTACCAGGTGGGGGGCGTGCCTGCCGTGCAGAGACTGATGCTCGAGGCGGGAATGCTCGATGGCAGCTGCCTGACCGTCACGGGTAAAACCCTGGCCGAGAACGTCGCGGAGTCGGAGGCGTTGGCGAGCGGCCAGACGATCATCGCTCCGGTCGGCAAGCCGATCAAAGCCACGGGGCACATCCGCATCCTGCACGGGAACCTGGCGCCCGAAGGCGCGGTCGCGAAGATCACGGGCAAAGAAGGCCTGCGGTTTTCGGGTCCGGCGCGTGTGTTCGATTCGGAAGAGGATGTCATCAGCGGGCTGGCCGCGGGCAACGTCAAAGCCGGCGACGTGATCGTCATTCGTTACGAAGGCCCGAAGGGCGGCCCCGGCATGCCCGAGATGCTGAAGGTCACTGCGGCGGTGATGGGGGCAGGGCTCGGCAAGAGCGTCGCCATGATCACCGACGGTCGGTTTTCCGGCGGCACCCACGGCTTCGTCATCGGTCACATCACGCCTGAAGCGCAGGTGGGCGGCGCCATCGCCCTGGTGCAAGACGGCGACGTCATCACCATCGACGCCGTCGCCAACCGCATCGAGGTCGCCGTGACCGACGAAGAGCTGGCACGCCGACGCGCAACCTGGAGCGAGCCGCCTTACAAACACACGCGGGGCGTCCTCCACAAGTACGTCAAGCTCGTCTCCTCAGCGAGCCTAGGCTGCGTCACCGACGAATAACCCCGCGGGGTTAGCGTTCGGTCTTTTCGATCAGGCCGTTGCGGGCGACCAGGATGAAGGTGACGGGGCCGTCGTTGGTGAGGGTGACTTGCATGTCGGCGGCGAAGCGGCCTTTGGAAACGGGGATGCCGAGGGTGGCGATCTGCGCGGCGACGCGTTCGTAGAGGACTTCGGCGCGGGCGGGGGCCTCGGCGCCTTCGAAGCCGGGGCGGTTGCCTTTGCGGAGCGAGCCGGCCAGGGTGAATTGGCTGACGACCAGGCAGGCGCCGGCCACATCCGTGACCGCCTGGTCCATGGGGTGGCGGCCGGGGAAGATGCGGAGCGCGGCGATCTTGCGGGCGGTGACGTCGGCATCGCCTTCGGTATCGCCCCGCTCGACTCCCACGAACAGCAACAACCCGCTTTCGATGGCGCCGACGACCTCGCCGTCGACCCGGACCTCGGCGCGCGCCACGCGCTGAACGACGGTGATCACGCCGGCTCCTGTGGCGAAGACGAAATACCATCTCGCGGCACTCCGAAGAGTTGCCGCCAGTGGCGCTCGGCGGTGGCTTCTAGCTGGGGGAGCAGCGCGGGCGCATCTGCCTGGACCTGGTCAAGCGCTGCGCGGATCTGGCTGCGGGTGACGTCATCGAGCCCGCTGGGGAGCTCGTCTTCGTCCAGGACCTCCGGAGCGTGGCCGGGGCGGAACAGGACGTCGAGCGTGAGGTCGCGCCAGGTGAAGGTCTCTGGGGCGAAGAGGGTGCCGTCGGCGAGATTGAAGTAGTGGGCGAGGGTGACGCCGGCAGGCGAGATCCAGTGGTAGACGTTGTAGGGGCGACGCAGCCAGTAATGCGCGATTGTCACGGTGCCGGGAGGGAGCTCCAGATCGGCGACGCGGTACGCACGGTCGGAAACGAAAAGGACGACGAGTTCGTCGGCGCTACGCTGCAGCACGCGGCATGAGAAGGTCTTTTCTTCGCCCGCTAGGGTCAGCTTGCGCTCGAGGATCTTCGGCAGCTCGTTGACGTCGGTGGTCGGCAAGGGGATGCTTCCTACCACGCCCCCGCGTGACCGCAGGTTGGAGCCGACGAGACGCAGATTGGGGGCAGCGAGGTTTTCATGCGACGAAAAGAGCTGGGGCCGGCGATCCCGTTTCGCGACATCACGCCCGAGAGCGTCTACACCCGCCGCCGGGACTTCTTGCGCGGCGGTGCAGCGGCGGCCATCGGGGCAACCCTCATCGGTCGTGCCGGCGAGGCCAGGGCGCTGTCGGAGAAGGACTTCGCGGCCATCCCGAAGTTCAAGCCGAACAGTTACAAGGTCGACGAGGCCCGAACGCCGTTCCATGACGTTGCCACGTACAACAACTTTTACGAGTTCGGTACCGGCAAGGAAGATCCTGCCCAGAATGCAGGCACGCTCAAGACGCGTCCCTGGACCGTCACCTGCGAGGGTGAGATCAAGAAATCAGAGACCATCGACATCGACAAGCTGCTCAAGATGTTCGCGCTCGAGGAGCGGGTCTATCGCTTTCGCTGCGTGGAAGCGTGGTCCATGGTCATCCCCTGGGTCGGGTTTCCGCTCGGTTGGTTGATCAAGAAGTTGGAGCCGACGTCACGCGCGAAGTACGTCGCTTTCGAGACCCTCAACGACCCCGAGCAGATGCCCGGCCTGCGCCGGGGCGTGCTCGATTGGCCGTATGTCGAAGGGCTGCGCATCGATGAGGCGATGCACCCGTTGACCATGCTGGCGGTCGGCCTCTACGGCCGCGTGCTTCCCAATCAGAATGGCGCGCCGGTGCGGCTGGTCGTCCCCTGGAAGTACGGGTTCAAGTCCATCAAATCGATCGTGAAGATCCGCCTGGTGGAAAAGCAGCCGCCGACTTCGTGGAACGTGAGCGCACCTGGCGAGTACGGCTTTTATTCCAACGTGAATCCCGACGTCGACCATCCGCGCTGGAGTCAGGCGCGGGAACGCCGCATTGGCGAGTTCCAGAAGCGCAAGACGCTGCCATTCAACGGCTACGCGAACGAGGTGGCTGGCCTCTACGCAGGCCTCGACCTCCGCAAGAACTTCTGACCGTGGGGGAGCCTTCGACCGAAACTTCAGGGCGTAGCGCGACCGGGCGCAGCCCGACCAGCCGCCAGCGCCGGCGTTGGATCAAGCTGGTCGTCGGGACCGCCGCGATGGCGCCCTCTGCCATCACCCTCGTGCAGTTTTTCACCCGGCGCCTCGGCGCCAATCCCATTGCCGAGGCGATGAATCAGCTGGGGCTGTGGGCGCTGGTCCTGCTGCTGGCGACGCTGGCCTGCTCCCCGCTGAAACGTCTCTTCGGTTGGAACTGGCCACTGGCCGTGCGGCGGCTGCTGGGCCTCGCCGCCTTCGCTACGGTAACTCTGCATTTCCTGGTCTACCTGGTGCTCGATCAGTTCTTCGACTTCGGCGCCATCGTCGAGGACGTCACCAAGCGCAAATTCATTACCGCCGGTTTCGTCGGCTTCGTTCTGCTGATCCCGCTGGCGCTCACATCGACCAACGCCATGGTCAAACGCCTCGGGTTTCCGCGGTGGAAGCTGCTGCATCGCCTCGGCTACGTCGCGACCGCGGCGGGCGTGATCCACTTCGTCTGGCGCGTGAAGTCCGATTACCTCCTGCCTTTCACATATGGGGCGGTCCTTCTGGTCTTGCTCGGCATCCGCCTCGGGGGCCATCTGATGGATCGAGCACGGGCCGCGCGTGGGCCCACGGGAGGCTCAGGTGGGCAGCGGCCGGCTACTCCGACGTGAGACTGCCAGCTTGACCACGAGCCACCGACCGCCTCGACGCGAGCGCGTGCCGGCCCGATCGGATTTCGCGCGCATCGCCTGCATCGCGGTCGTGCTGGGCGCCTCGTGTAAACTCGGAGGCACGACCGCCATGACCCACGTCGATCCCTCCGGCCCCACCGAGCCGGCCACTGGGCGCCTGGCTGCCCTGGCCGACGAGTACTGGCAAGATCGCCTGCGTTTCGATCCCATCGAGGCCACGCTGCTGGGCGATCGACGCTTCGACGCCGAGCTCCCCGACCCCAGCGCCGAGGCAAATCGAGTTGCCATCCGGCGACTCGAGGCGCTGGCGGCGCGGGTGCGCAAGGAGGTGCCGCGGGACTCGGCGGTTGCGCGGGTGACTCACGCGGCCCTGCTGGGCGAGATCGAGAACGAGCTGGCGGCGCGGGCCTGCTTCGCCTCCGAATGGGCGGTGGATCCGCGCGACGGACCCCACGTCACCTTCCAGACGCTCGCGCAGCTGACCGGGATCGCTGGCCCGCGCGACGCCGCGGCGATGCTCGCGCGATGGCGGAAGATCCCCGCTTACCTCGATGGCCGCATCGCCAACCTGCGCGCGGCGAAGGCGGCAGGCCGCATCGCCACCCGTGGCAGCGTTACCCGGGTCCTCACCCAACTCGACCAGCTGCTGGCACAGTCCGCACACGATTCCGTACTGGCTGAGCCGGCCCGCAAGGCCCGCGGGGTCGTGCCCGGAGTCCCCGGTACGACCTCGTCCAGCATTTCGACCTGGGATGCGGCCGCCCGAGAGGCCTTCGCCGAGAAGTTGATAGAGATCGTCGACCGCGACGTGAAACCAGCTTTCGCTCGCTACCGGGACGCCATCAAGACCGAGATCTTGCCGGCCTCGCGCGATGACGCCAACGGCGGGCTCGACAAGCTCCCAGGCGGTGCCGAGTGTTATCGCCGCATGATCTTCGTGCACACCTCGATGCGGCTGTCGCCCGACGAGATCCACGAGATTGGCCTTTCCGAAATCGCTCGTATCCGCGCCGAGATGATCGAGCTCGGGGGAAAGCTCTTCGGAACTCGTGATTTGTCCGCGATTCAAAAACGGCTACGGACCGACCCGTCGTTGGCCTTTGCCACTCGCCAGCAGGTCGAGGACAAGGCACGCGAGGCCCTCGGACGGGCAGAGGTCGCGATGCCGAAATGGTTCGGGCGTATCGCCAAGACCCCGTGCGAGGTGGTGAGGGTCGAGGCCTTCGAAGAGAAGGACACGACCATCGCCTATTACCGTCAGCCTGCCATCGATGGCTCTCGGCCCGGTCGCTACTACATCAACACGTATGCGCCCGAGACGCGGCCGCGCTACGAGGCCGAGGCGCTCGCGTTTCACGAGTCGGTCCCTGGCCATCACACCCAGATCGCCCTGGCGATGGAAGCGGTCGACGTGCCGGAGTTTCGCAAACACCTCGGCGTCACCGCCTACGTCGAAGGCTGGGCTCTTTACACCGAGCGCCTGGCCGACGAGATGGGCCTCTACTCGGCGGACCTCGATCGCATGGGCATGCTGAGCTTCGATGCGTGGCGCGCCAGCCGTCTGGTCGTCGACACCGGCCTTCACGCCAAGGGGTGGAGCCGCAAGACCGCCATCGACTACATGCTCGCCAACACGGCGCTCGCGCAGAACAACATCGAAAACGAGGTGGACCGCTACCTGGGATGGCCGGGGCAGGCGCTCGCCTACAAGCTCGGGCAACGCGAGATCTTCAGCCTGCGACGCGAGGCCGAGCAGCGCCTCGGTTCGCGCTTCGACATACGCGGGTTTCACGACGAGGTCCTTCGCCACGGCGCCGTCAGCCTGGCGGTGCTCCGTGCTGAAATCGAGCGCTGGATCGCCGGGCTGGCAGCGCCTCGCTGAGCGCTGCTGCCGTGTTCGTTTGTGACCCCGGCCCGATTCGAACGGGCGACCTACGGTTTAGGAAACCGTTGCTCTATCCACCTGAGCTACGAGGCCAGAAGGCCAGTTGTACCCGAATCGGCGCTAGTGCAAAAGCCGTCCCTGCAGCGGCTGGCTGGTTCGCGTTAGAGTGAGGGGATGACACGACGGCCGGCGTCTCGATCTCGGATGGCGCTCGTGCTGGCGCTGGCCGGGACCGCAGCGGCCTGTGGGCGCGACCCGATTGCCGATCAGCCGCCCGAATCCTACGCGCTGCTGGCCGCGGCGGGCAAAGCGGCGTCTCCTCAGCCGGCGCGGCCCCTCGACCTGTCCGTCGAGCCGGCGTTGACGCTGCAAAAGCTGCTCAACGAAGGGTTCGCGGCCGAAGCCCTGCGTACGGTCTACCTGGCCAAGCAACTGGTCCGGTACGGGGCCGTCAACGGCGCTCGTTATCCGGCCGACCTGACCGCGGCGGCGGCTCTGCCGGTGCTGCTGGTCGTCGGTCTCGACGAAGGCGGGAATGCCAAGGGGGTGCAGCTCGAGCGGCGCTTTGGCGGGCCCGCGCTCCATCCCACGGCGCATTTTCTCGGCCTTTCAGCCAACGTCGAGGGTGACAAGGCGCTGGTGCAGACCTTGACCGGGCGCCTGGCGACCCACGCGGCGACCTGGGTGGCAGGCGGAACCGGCGACGCCAGACAGGCGCGCCTCATCGACGCTTATCGAATGGCCATGGAGGTCATCGCGCGTGAGTGGCGTGCCGGGGGACAGGCCATCGCGCCTCTTGGCGGGACACTCGCGCAACGGCAGACCTTTGCCGCCGTGAGAGAGAACCACGGCGTCGCGGGGCCCGATGGTAAGGCGACCCGGAGCGCGGCCGAGCTTCTCTCGGATCCGATCGTCGCCGCGACGGTTCTGCATCGCTTGGCGCAAACCCGCACGGTCGCGAACCGGCCCGCGGCGGCCGATCTCTATCTGCCTTACATGATCCCGATGTTTCCTTCCGGTCGGCCGCCCGAGGGGATCGCGCCTGCAGCGGTGCTGGGCCCGGTGAGAAACTTTCAGGCCAAGCTCTTTGCCGCCTGGGGCCGGGCCGTCGGCAAGGGCCAGCCTCCCGTCGACATCGTCGATCTGCTGACGGCCTACGGCGCGCTCTTCCCCGAGGAGCGCAAGGAGGTCGTGCGCATCTACCTGACGACGACCTTCGCGGCGACGACCATCGCCGATGGCGTCTCACGCGCCCCCGAGCAGACCGATGCCAGCATCGCGCGGCTTGGCGAGCTCACGGACGACGTTCTGGCCGGCCGGCGCACGCTGCGAGACGCACTGGCAGCGCCCGCCACGCCGCCGGGCGAAGCAGGCGTTCGGGATCCCGGCCGTGAACGTAGCAAGCGCCGTTGAGCGAGCGGCTTTCACCCTGGTCAGCTCGCGGTCCACGGTGTATCTGACTCGAGGAGGAGCAACGACGTGAAAGCGGTGATTTTCGGGGCCGGTGGTCTTCTGGGAACTGCCCTTTCGCAGGTGCTGCCAAAGGAGGGTTATTCGATAGTCGCGGCGTTCGCGGGTCGTGCAGACGGCGACATCGCCGACGAGGAGATCGTGGCGCGAGCTTTTGCCGAGCATCGCCCGGACATCGTGTTCAACGCGGCGGCCTTCACCGACGTCGATGGCGCCGAGGATCAGCCAGAGGCGTCGTTCCGCACCAATGCCCTCGGGCCGGAATTGCTGGCGCGGACGTCGGCGGCCGCCGGCGTGCGCCTGCTGCACTACTCGACGGATTTCGTTTTTGACGGTGAGAGCCCGAGCCCGTACGACGAGCTCTCACCTGCGCTGCCCTTGTCGGTCTATGGCAAGGGCAAACGCGAGGGTGAGCAGAGGGCGCTGGCGGCGCACCCCGGAGCGCAAGTCCTGCGTGTCGGGTGTCTCTACGGACGAAACGGTCGCAATTTTCCCTCGACGTTGTTGCGCAGGCTGCGTGCGGGTGAGGGGATCCGCGCCGATGACGAGCGCCGGGTCTCGCCGACCTGGGCCGGGGAGGTGGCGACGTTGTCGGCGCGGCTCGGACGCAGCACCGCCGCGGGCCTATTTCATGGCACCGCCGCGGGCGATACGACGTGGGCGGCCTTTGCGCGTTTTTTGGCGGAAACCGCTGGGATCCCCGATGCCAGCATCGAGGCGGTGTCGGGCACGGCCTTGAAGTTGAAGGCGGCGCGGCCCCGGCGGGCCATCCTGGTGTCACGCCGCTTGAGCGAAGCGGGCCTTGGTACCTTGCCGGACTGGCGCTCGCACGTACGGGCTTACCTGGCCTCCGAGGTGAATCCGTGACGGGCAGGGCGCTGCGCCCGGCGGCTTGCGGGTTGAGAGATTTCGGAATTCCGCGATAAGATCCCCCCGTGACCACCGCAGCCACCACCGCCGGCCCGCGCACGTTGATCGTCATCCCGACCTACAACGAGCGCGAGATTCTTCCCGCCATCCTCGAGGCCGTGCGCGCTTCGGTGCCAACCGCCACCATCCTCGTCGTCGACGACAACTCGCCCGATGGCACCGGAGGCCTGGCGGACGAGATCGCGGCTCGCGACAAGCAGGTCCGCGTGCTCCATCGCAAAGGCAAAGAGGGGCTCGGCGCGGCCTACCGGCATGCGTTCCGGGTGGCGCTCGACGAGGGCTGGGAGCGCATCGTGCAGATGGATGCGGATTTCTCGCACGATCCCAAAGACGTGCCTCGCCTGCTGGCGGCGCTCGACGCCGGCGCCGCTTTCGCGGTCGGCTCGCGGTACACCGCTGGCGGTGGAACCGAGAACTGGGGTCTTGGCCGCAAAGTCATCAGTCAGGGCGGGGGGCTTTACGCCCGGACCGTGCTCGGCATCGACGTGCGCGATCTGACCGCCGGCTTCAAGGCCTGGAAGGCCGAGACCCTGCGCGGAATCAACCTCGATGCCGTCAATGCCAAGGGCTACGGCTTTCAGATCGAGATGACGTTTCGGGCGCTTCGTAACGGCTTTCAGGCCGTCGAGGTGCCGATCAACTTCATCGATCGCCGCGTCGGTCAGTCGAAGATGTCGGGATCGATCTTCGTCGAGGCGCTGACGCTCGTCTGGCAGCTCCGCTTCGCGATCCCCAAAGGCCGTGGCTGAAAGCGGCGCGGGCGGATCCGCCGACCCGCCTGCCGCAAGCGCCTCGACGACGCCCCCGGGGGTCGAGCACGCGCCCTCGTTCCGTGCCGGAGCGCTCTGGCTGTCACTGCTTGCCCTCGCGACCAAAGCGTATTTCATGCCGGCGCCGGCCGCCAACGAGATCTCACGCTTCTCGCTGGTGCGGGCCCTGGTGGAACGGGGCACTGTCGACATCGATCCGTGGGCGGCGCTGACTCCCGACACCGCTCGTCGCGGAGCGCACGTCTACAGCGACAAGGCGCCCGGAGCCGCGCTGCTGGCGACGCCGGCCTACGCGCTCTACCTCGCCGGTGTTGCGCGCACAGGGGCACCCGCGCCCGCCGCGGTCAAAGCGAGCACGCTCGAGGAGGCGGTGTCGCGGCGGTTTCGTGAGGACGCGGGCGATCCTTGGCTCTTCAACGCTGCCTTTCGTCGCGGCATCTACGTCTGCAACCTCGCCACCAACGCGCTGGCGGGCGCCCTTCTGGTCGGGCTCTTTCTCATGATCCTCGGGCGCTGGGGGGTGCCACCGCGGGTCGCCCTGGTTCACGCGGCCACGCTTGGCGGGGGCACGTTGATCTTTGCCTACAGCACCACGTTCTTCGGACACGTGCTCGCGGCCACGGGGCTTTTCCTCGCCTTTTCCTGGCTCGATCGTGACGACGAGCCAGTGGCAAAAGCGGGACCCAGATCGCTACGGCTTGCCTTCGGGGCCGGCCTTGCGACGGGCGCGGCGATCTTGTGCGAGCTGCCTTGTTTGCTCGCCCTGCCGATCTTTGTGGCCATGCTCGCGACGGGCCCGCAGGCTGCGCTTCGCAAGCAGCGGCTCGGCGCCTTCGTGATCGGCCTGGTTCCGCCGCTGCTGATGCTGGGGGTCTATCAGACCGTGGCGTTCGGCGGCCCTCTCGCCACCGGATACGCGCACGTGAGCCATCCGATCTTTGCGGCGGGGATGCAAAAGGGGCTGCTCGGTGTCAGCTGGCCACGGCCATCGGTGTTGCTGGAGATCCTGATCGGGCGCAGTCGCGGCCTCTTGATCTTGTCTCCGGTACTGGCGTTCGCCTTGGTCGGTTTGTGGCGTGGCATCCGTCGGCCCCCGACGCGCCGACGGGCGCTGATCGCCACGGCCATGGTGGTTGCGTTCGCGCTGTTGAACGCGGGCTATTACATGTGGTGGGGTGGGGCCGCGATCGGGCCACGACACATGATTCCCGGATTGCCGTTCCTCGCCCTCGGGCTAGCGTGGCTGCCGGGCTTGGGGGGTCTGCCGCGGTTGGTGTGGGGGGTGCTGGCGGGCCTCTCGATCGTGAACCAGCTCGGCGCCGTCGCCGTCTCGCCGCTGGCACCTCCCGCCGTCGACCTTCTCTTCGGCTACGTCTACGGACACATCTTCCGCGGCGAGATCGCCATCGCGTCAGGATCGGCCAACCTCGGCATGGTGTTGGGACTCCCGGGCCTGCTCAGCCTGGTGCCGCTGCTGGGACTGTGGTTGCTAGGAGCCCTCAACGTGCTTGGCGCTCTTCCCAGTGGCACGGGCGACGCCCGCGCGTCCTCGGCGTAGTCTGGCGCACGGGATGTCGTCCTCCCTTCAGCGCGATCCGCCCCCGCCAACGACGTCGCCGGCGCAGCCGACGGCGACGGCGCATCCGACGCCGCCGGCGGCGAGTCTGCCCTGGGCTCCGCTCGCTCTGGTGGCGCTGGTGATCCTCGCGTTTGCGCCGACGCTCGGGTTCGGCTTCGTCTACGACGATCGCTGGACGTTGCTCGATAATCCCGTCGTCCGCTCACCTGCCAACCTCTGGCGTCTCTGGGGCGCAGAGTTCGCACGCGCAGGTGTGCCGGATGCCGCCCGCCCGATCATGCTCGCGACCGAGATCGTCGACTGGGCGTCGTGGGGGCCGCGGCCGCGCGGCTTTCATCTCCAGAATCTGATCTGGCACGCGGTTGTCGTCATCGCATGGTGGGCGCTGCTGCGGCGGCTGGGACTGGGGGCGCTCGCCTTTGCCGCCGCTGCGCTGTTCGCAGTCCATCCATTGGTCGTCGAGCCGGTGGCGACGATCAACTACCGCGAAGATCTTCTGGCAGCGGCGTTTCTGCTGGCGGGTCTTCATGCGCTGATCGCTGACGACGGCAGTCGTGGCAGCCGGGCGGGGCGCTGGTTCCTGGCCGGCCTCGCGACTGCGATCGCTGCGTTCGCCAAGGAATCGGCGTCGACGGCGCCGCTGCTCGCTCTGGCGGCGGCTCTTACCGTGGCAGTCGGGGCGCGGCCGCAGCGGGGCGCCTCGGAGCCCACGACGCGCCCGCGGTTGATCCGGGTGACAGACACGGGCGTGCTCTTGTTTGCCGTCGGGGTGGCAATCCTTTGGCGTTGGTGGGCGGTCGGGCAGGCCGGCGCCGTGAGCGCAACCGCGGAGATCCCCGAGGCACATCGCGATCTCGCGTTCTTCGTCCCCCGCGCGGCGATCACCTTCCTCACCGGGTTGGCGCAGTTCTTCGTGCCGCTCGGCAATGCGCCCGAGTATCCCGACCTTGCGTCCGGATCGGC
>JANNNO010000394.1:0-32075 GCA_031398585.1 Myxococcales bacterium
GCTTCTTCCAACCGGATCACCTCGGTTCACCGGTCGTCGTCACGAGCGACGGCGGCGTCGTGCGCGGCCGGCAACGCTTCGAGCCCTACGGCAACTCGGTCAGGCACGATCACCCGAGCGTCAGCACGCTGACGCCCCTCAATGCCGGCACTCTGCGCGGCTTCACCGGCCATCAACACGACGACGAGCTCGGCCTCGTCAACATGAAGGGCCGGATCTACGACCCCAGCAGCGCGACGTTCTTCTCTCCCGATCCGCTCGTCTCGAAGCCGACCTGGGCACCCGCGTTCCACCCGTACTCGTACGTCGTGAACAACCCGATGAACCGGATCGACCCGACCGGCTTCGCGGACGAACCCGCCAACATGTCGGCTTCGCCGAATTCCAGTCAGGCATCCGCGACCATTGCTTGCGAAGCTGACGGCAGTTCCGCTGGCGCCGAGGAGGCTGCACAGCAACAAGCCAAGAACGAGGCCACTGCCGCCGCCGACGAAGCAAAAGCCCAGCAGGCCGCAAGTGATCCGGTCCAGAACGAGACCTCAGCACCGATCGTTGATGGTCGCAACGGTCCGCAGCAGCAGCTTTCTACGGGAAAACCAGGCAACGTCCCGTCGGCGTCGGCGAAGAGCGCAGGCGGGCAGGCAAAGGCCAGGGAGCTACAGGCGGAGCAAGATCGCGCAGCGTACAACTGGGGTTACTACGGCCGTCCTCCTGGATGGGAAGGCCCCATCCCGCCAGAACTTGTGCGGAACCCGAACTATGGGCAGGGCCTGGTCATGTCGTCGTGGCATGGCTCCATGCAGAGCTACATGCTCGGCGGTGCTGGGGCCCTTCGTCAATTGGGAGCCGTCCGACCGCGGGGGACGCCGCTCCCGCCGAATAAGCCGAGCTCTGGACCCAGGTTCCTGGCTGGCGCCGGGGGGACCGCCGTTCATCGCAGTCAAAGCGAGATGGTCAGCAGCATTCAGGGCGCCGGTGCTCAATGTGTGGGACCAACCACCCAGACATCGGAAGGCGGTATGGTCTACCGAATGGACGCTGCAGGCGGGCCGGTGGAAATTCGAGTCATGGAAGGTCGTGCCAACGGGGGCGACTACCAAGATAGGCGGACGGTCGTCACTCGCCCCGGTACTCAGCAGTACGTCAATCCAGATGGCAGTCACATTCGCGGGAACCTTTCCACGGACGAAAGGCGAGGCATTGGTCACATTCATGGGCAAACCCCGTGAGAGGCTTGGCAAGTGACGCCTGAGCTGGCGCTGCAGCGATTGTTGGTAGGCCGAGGACTGGCGGGGTTCTCATTCGCGACCTGTTTCTCCCTCCGGTTCGAATGCGTCAAGCGTGACGAATCGGTACCGTGGGAGGTGGTGCTCGAACTGGATTGTGATTGGAGGTTCGGCGAACCAAGCGAGTGGGCGGTTCATGTTGAGAGGTTTGCCGTGGCCTTCCATAAAAATGCCGAGGAATCACTGCAAGCCGCGGCCCTTGTACGGCTACGGTGGGGCGAGGAGTCGGTCGTTACCGAAGCTGTTTTGGGGGCCGAGGACCTGCGAATCACCTTCGGGCCTCCCGCGGACGCCAGACAACTCGTCATCCCGCGGGTTCGTGGCGATCAATCCTGGAGGCTTTTTGATGCCAGCAATCGGGACAGCGGTTGGGCGGTGTCGCAAGTGGCTGACGAGACGTTCGTGCGTCATCCCGCGTAGGCAATTCGCACGCGAACGCTCACTCTCCCCGCACGCGGCCGCGCATCGCCTTCTTCTCCGACGTCGCGTGTTTGTTCGCTAGCATTCTGGCCTTCGCTTTGCGCGAACGGCGGCGCTTCTGCCGGCGGATCTTTTCCATCTCTTGTTCCTTGGCGGACTTTTCGCCGAGGATCGCCGTCTCTAGTTTTTCGGCGAGGCGCTGACGAGCCAGGTACCGGTTCAACCCCTGGGTGCGGGCGTCCTGGCATTTGACCTGGGTTCCCGTCGGCCGGTGCACGAGCACCACGCAGGTGGCGACCTTGTTGACGTTCTGGCCGCCTTTGCCGCCGGACGTGACGAACTGTTCTTCCAGGTCGTCCTCGTGGACGCCGACCTTGCGTAGGCGTTCGTCGAGCGCGGCGGCCTTGTCGGCGGAGACGGGGAAGCGGGCGGAGCTCACGGCTGACTCACGGGGCGAAGTCTCGAGACGGGGGGCGTCGGGCGGGGCAGGGGCGGTCGCCCGGGCCTCTCGACACGGCTCGCGCCTACGTGTCCTTCTCGTCGTCGTTGGCGTTCACGTCGTCCCAAAAGCGATCCCACGCCTCGCTGGTCGACGTCAGCGCGATCGCCATGCCGGGCGAGGCGACACCGTCGTTGTGGGACTCCACGTTGTCGAAGCAACGAACCACCACGCCGACCGCCAGGACCGAGTCGCCCTTGGGGCCCATCACGCGCATACGCAGCAGCGAGCCAACCGGGCGCTGTTCGGTGGTCGCGGCGAAGAGACCCCCGCGCGATACGTCCACCGTGCGGGCGACGAAGCTGCCCCGCATGTCGGAGACCTGGAGCTTCACCTGGACCGGGTTGCGGCGCGAGGTGCGGCGATCGCGAGGGTTGGGCGCTTGGCTGGGCGGCATGGGGGCTCTATTTCAGGTATTCGGCCAGGGCGGGGTCAGCCTCGTGGATCCGCACGACACCTTGGCGACGGACGTGGACCTCCTGATTGTCCACGAGAATCCGCAGCCTGTCATCCTGGTCGATCTCGACGAGCCGCCCCACGACATGATGTAGATCGGATGTCGAGACGCTGACTTTACGTCCCACGTAGCTTTCTATGAGGGCGCGACGCCGGCGGTCGACTTCCCCGCCAGCGCCAGCCCCCGCTCCCTCGCCAGCGCTAGGGGGAACCCCTTTGTTAGCCGGCACTGGCCTGCTCGGGGCTCGCCGCCTCGGCAGGCTTGGGCGCCGACGCCTCTTCCAGGAAGGTCTTGGCCGCCTCGTCCCAGACGTCGCCGTAAGTCTGCGCGTAGACGACGGCTTCCTCGCGCGAGCCCGGCTGGGCGCCGAGCGGGTTGTCGACCTGCTTCTTCACCTGCCCGAGCACCGCCCGGCCGTAGTACGGGTTGCTCTCCAGCGCCTTTTGCAGCGCCGTCGTGGCCGCTGCGCGATCGCCCGCTTGCAGGTGCGCCAGCGCCAGACCCATGTGGGCGCGTCCCGGGCCGGTGCCCGACTTCGTCGCCTCTTCCAACACCGGGATGGCCTCGGCCGCCTTGCCGCTCTTGACGAAGGTCTTGCCCGCGATGAGGCGAGCCTCTGTGCCGACCGGTCCCGCGTCCACGGCGTAGACCCGCTCCAGGTCGCGAAGCGCGTCGTCGTAGCGATCCTCGTCGAAGGCCAGGCAGCCGAGCGCGTGGGCTGCTCGCAGGACCGGCTGCGCCTTGGGCTGAGTGAAGGCGTCGGTGACCTTCTTTTCCCGAAGCTCGGCCAGCAGCGGCTCGCCCTTTTCGATCACCACCCCCAGCGCTTCGCGGGCGCCGGCCGAATCACCCGCCGACAGCTTGGCGAGGCCGAGGCCAACCTGCGCTTCGGGCAGGTCAGGCGACAGTGCCAGCGCCGCGCGGAACTCCTTTTCGGCCGCGCCCGGCCGCCGCTGCTCGAACATGCGCCAGCCGTTCTGCACCCGCTCGAGCGGATCGGGGGGCGCGGAGGGCGGCGTCGCTGCGGCTTCGTCGGCAAGCAGATGGCACTTCTTGTACTTCTTGCCCGAGCCACAGCCACACACGTCGTTGCGGCCGGTGTCGGCGAGGCGCGCGCGCGACGATTCGAGGTCGGTGGCAAAGCCGGCGGCGGCGCCGGGGGTATCGGATGGGGTCTTCTGCGGCATGGTCGCGGGAAGATATCACCGGGAAAACTCGCCGTTGCGAGCAAAGAGACAAGCGGGGAACGAGCCGCTATCGACGGGTCACTTGCCCGCTGCCGCGAGCCGGCTGACCTCGGCCTGCAGACGGCTGAGCACGGCCTTGTCGACGTCGGTGAGGCGGATGCCGAGCCGCTTTTCGTGTTTGGCGACCACCTTGCCTTTGCCCTCGAAGAGGGACGCCGCCGCTGTCGTCTTGATGCTCACCTGAAAGACCGTCCCCAGCGAGACCTCCTTCTCGGCCGGCACCACGAAGCCGCCCAGGCGGATGTTGAGCAGGGGGTTGTAGACGAAATAGCTGACCGTGGCGGTGTTGAGCTCGATGAAGAGCGCGTTGTCCTGCCAGACGACGCCGCCGCCGGCGCTCCCTACGTTGCCGGCACCGGGCGTGGCGAAATCGAGCGGCACGGTCGGGCGTTTGCCCTCCTGCGCGTTCACTTCGACGATTCGATCCACCAGCTTCTGACTGGCGGAATCGAGCTCGACGAACTTCACTCCCAGGCCGGCGGGTGGGCCCGCGCTCACACGCATCACCTCGCCTTTGCCCTTGAGCAGCGCCATCCCGTCGGCAAGACCGACCTCGAGCTCGAGCATCGTGCCCAGCGGCACCACCTCGGCCGTGGTTAGGAACATGCCGCTGCGGCTGATGTTCACCGACTGCGTCTCGACGAAGTCGATGATGCTCGCGAACTTGCAACGGACGGGGACGACGACGGACGCTCGCGTCGCTCGAGGCGCAGGGCCGCCGGCGCCGGGACGCCCGACCCCCGGTGGGGCGGGCCGCGGCGCGGAACCGGGCGCCTTTTCGTCGAAGGCGCCCGAGGGATTGCGGCGCTGGTCGTCAGCCATGAGCTGCGAGGGGCCTTGCGAACATCAACGAACGATCAACCGGGAGGCACGTATTCAGGCGGAGCCTGTCCGCCGTCACCAAAGAAGAACTGCTCGGCCTGCTCGAGCAGCACCTTTTGGCCGGTCGGCGAGGTCAGATCGAGTCGGTACTCGTTGACGATCTTCTTCGAGAACTCGACCCACAACATCCACGCCTGTTGCGAGACGCTGTCGTAGATCCGCTGCCCGAGCTCGTTGTTGAAGGGCTTGTAGACGATGGCGGGCAGCTCTTGGCCCAACTTCACACATTTGACCATTCGGGGCATCGCGCGACGTGACTCCTCTGGCAAAGCTTAACACGTTCGACTGACAGGACTTTTTGGCGAGGCCGAGTGGGCCGCGCTCGCCGGAGGAGTTAGCCCGGATCGGGCTTGGCGTCGAGGGTTGCCCCCAGCACACGCGGCAGCGCATGGCTGAACTGGCCCTTAGTCATGACCTCGCAGCCGAGCGCGCGCGCAGCGTCCATCACGTCCGTGCGCTCGTGATCGATGAACCCGACCACCGTGACCGCTCGGTGCGGCGCGCTGCCTTTCCAGGCGGCGAGCAGGCTCATCGATTCGGGCAGCCGCAGATCGAGGATCAAGAGCCGCGCTTCGGGTTCCGGGAGGACCGCCGCATCCTTCATGGCGGTAACCGTGATCCCAAGTTGCCGCGCGACCTCGCGAATTTTCGAGGTGAACAGCATGTCGCGAGCGTAGGTGACGACGGTGGGCATGCGCGGAATCCGTATCGCGTGGACGGCCGGGGCGCATGGGTAACGCGCAGGAGGCGGCCTCTTGCCGCCCCGAAGGACGGCGCTCCCGCGACCCGCGCGAGAGATTCAGTGGTCCCAGGCACCCGGTAGGATGGTTACCGTTGCTCCCTTCCGGGCCTGGCGGGGTTCGCCAACGTTCCGTCGCCCGGGACCGCCGCAGTAAATGTCACAGCGTGCCCGGAAAGGCTAGAGAAATTTCGGCGCCAGCAACGGGCTGGTTCCAGGCGGGTAACAGCGGGGCAAGGCGGAAGCTGAGCCGTTTTGGAAACACTCCCGAAACGAGAATCGTGGTTCGTTCTCCCGGGGCGCCGCGTGTAGGGTCGACTGGTCCGCCGCGGGGGAAAGACCCACATTTCTATGACGACGTTGACCTCGACCGCCAAGGCGCTCATTGCGGTCCTCGCCCTCGGCGCGGGGGTCGGGGGGTACTTCACCCATCGCCATCGCTGGACCGGCGAAGGGCGGAACCTCGCCTCTGCGCGCGACACCTCGCGGGCGGGCGGCCACCTTGGGCTCAGCGCCGGCGCGCGCTTTCCGGTTCCCGCACGCCAGGACGGCGAGCTCATCGTCGCGCTCTCCGAAGGGCCCGGCCATATGCCGCTCGTGCTGGCCAACGGGGGCCTGGTCACGCAGCCAGGCTCCGCGGTCGCGGCGGCCGATACGCGCCTGCGGCTGGTCTTCATCGAGGATCAAGCGCGCAAGGTGAGGGCATTGGCCGACGGCTCGGTCGACTTTCTCTGGCAGGCGGTCGACGAGCTGCCGATCACGATGCCGCAGTTGCGGGCCGCCGGAGCCCCCTCACGGGCCTTCTTGCAGACTCACTGGTCGCAGGGCGGAGACGCTTGCGTCGCGGGACCGCGCGTTCAGCGCATCGAGGATCTGCCGGGACGGAACGCAGCGATGATGCTCTTTTCCGCAGGGCATACACTGTTCGAGTTCATGATCAGCAACTCGCGACTGGATCGCAACGATCTGGCGCGCATCCGGGATCACGCGAGCTTCTCGTCCGACGACTATACCCACGGCCGGCGCCTCTTCGCCGAGGGCAAGGCCGACGTCGCGTGCCTGTGGGAGCCCGACGTGACGCTGGCGCTCGGGTCGCGCCCAGGCGCACACCGCCTTTTCTCGACCGCAGACGTGAACGAGCTGGTGGCCGGGGTGCTCATTGCCCGCAACGATCTTCTCGAGAACCGGCGCACCGACGCCGAACGGGTGGCGCGGGCGTGGTTCGCGGGGGCGGCGCAGGCCAACGCTGACCGCACCGCCGCTGCTCGGTTCGTCTCATCAGTGGTGCCGAGATTTCGCGATGAGCTCGGGCTTGAGCGCACCCAGGCTGTCTTCCAGGGGGTGCGCTGGACCGATGTCGGCGACAACGCTCTCTTCTTTGGTCTCGACGGGAGTCGTCCCGCGTTCGACCGCGTCTACCAGCACGCAGACGACGTCTGGCTCGAGTACCCCGCGGCCAAGATCGAAGAGCGCTTCGCTCCGGCGCGTTTGCGCGAGGGACGCGTTGTCTTGCGTCTTTGGGAGGAGGCGGGGCGCCCGCCAGCAGCCAAGCCGGCGGCGCTGGCGGCTGTCGACAAGGACGAGCCGGTCGCGCCCGCGGCCATTGCCAAGACCTTTTCGATCTCGCATCGCCGAGCGGCGACCGCGGAGCTCGACGTGGCGACCATGGCCCTCATCAACCAGCAGGTGCTGCCGCAGCTCGAGCTTGCCCGCGGCATGTACGTCAGGGTGGAATGCCACACCGACGGCGTCGGCTCCGAGCGTAGCAACCGCAAGCTGACCGACGAGCGCGCGACGGCGATCGCGAAGTATCTGATCGACAAAGGCATCGATCCGGCGCGAATCGTTGCAGAAGGCAACGGTTCCTCGCGACCGCTGGCCAGCAACAAAAGCCCCGAGGGCCGGGCGCGCAATCGCCGGACGGAGATTCAGCTGTTGATCGCCTCGAAAGCCGGAAAGGGTTAGGCCGGTGTCTGTGCCCGAACGTCCGGTGAGTCCCGCTCCCACGGCGCCGTTATCAGCGATGGCATCGGCGACGGTGCGCGGGATCTCGATCGGCAGTCCTCCGGTCGCCCCATCCCTGCGAAGGCGCGCCTTTCACGAGCCTTACAACCTGATCGGCCTCGGTGCTGCTGTGGTCTATTCCTTCGCCCTCTGGACGCCGTGGCCGGCGATTGTCGGCGCGATCGGCGAGCTGGCGTGGATGACGGTCGGTGCCACCAGCGGTTGGTTCCGACGTCTGGTCGATCGGGAGCAGGCGGCGGCCATCGAGTGGAGGCGCAAGGCGACCCAGGTCGAGCTGGTGCGTGGACTCGATAGTGGCTACGAAGCGCGAGTGACGACTCTGCAGGCGCTTGCGGTCGACCTGCGCAACCTTCTGCGTGAGCGCGGGATCGCAGCCACGGTACTGGGGGCGACGCCACGAAGTGAGGATCTTCTCGACCAGTTGATTGCCGCCTTCGTGAAGATGTCCTTCTTGCACCAGCGACTGTCGCGTTTCGTCGCCGATGCCAATCCTGCCGAGCTGACGGCCGACACCGAGCGACTGACGCAGGCGTTGGCGAGCGAGAAGGATCCGGCAGTGCGCTTGTCGGTCCGTCAGGCGTTGACGCTCGGACAGCGGCGGCAAAAGGCGCAAGAGACCATCGATGCGCAACGCCGCGCACTCGGCGTGAAGATGAACACGCTCGAGATGGCTTTCGACTTTCTCCGCTCGCAAGCCTTTGCTGCGACGCCGGCGCAGGAGCTGGCGGCGGAGTTGCAAGAGATGGTTGGGGGGGCGAACTTCATCGGCGGCGCAGAGGCCGAGGCCAACGCCCTGCTGGCGCGCCTCGCGACCGGCGGGACGTCCATCACCCGCACCGTGACGGTCGCCGCCTCCGACTGAGCTCGGCCGCGAGCCGGGGAGAAACCGATCGCCACCTGGCGCGTATCCAGAATGTGAAACGACTACTCCTCGATCTGGCGCGTCTCGAATGCCGACTGGCGTCGTGGGCCCTGGCCGGCGGTCACATCAGTCAAGCTGCCGAGCAGCTGGCTCGTGCCGTGTCACTGCTTCGCCGACGAAACGAGCAAGCGTCGAGCTTTGACGATCGAGACGATCCCGCGATCGTGGCCGTCCTGCGCGCGGGCTCTCTGCGACGCTGACCTACAAAGTGGCCAGCGCACGTGGGGCAAGCGCAGGAAGATCCGCGACGAAATCGCAGAGGCGGGGTTAGTCGTGGACGCAGCCGCGAACTGCGGGTAATCAACTCCTCCCCCCTTTGGCGTTCGTCGAACGGGGACGTGAAGGAGGCCCGGAGATTACGACTGCGGACGTTGCGCGGCAGGCGCACCCACAAGAAGAGAGCGGCCTGCGCCTGCGCGAATGGCAGCGGGTTGCCCTGCTGAAGTTCGAGGAGAGCGCCGAGCCGAATTTCCTTGCGGTCGCGACCCCGGGAGCCGGCAAGACCACGTTCGCGCTGGCGGCCGCTCTGCGAGCGATGCTGGCGCGCCGGGCGCGACGGCTGGTCGTCGTGGTGCCGACGCAGCACCTGAAGCTGCAGTGGGCGCAGGCGGCCGAGCGGCTCGACATTCACCTAGACCCGGAATGGTCGTCGGGCTACGGAACTTTGCCTTCCGACGTTCACGGCATCGCGGTCACCTATCAGCAGGTGGCTGCCAACCCCGGCGCGCTGCGGACTCTGGTCAAGGGCGCGCTGGTGGTGCTCGACGAGATTCACCATGCGGGCGACAGCAAGTCCTGGGGCGATGGCGTGCGCTTTGCGTTCGAGCATGCGGCGCGAAGGCTCTGTCTGTCGGGCACACCGTTTCGATCCGACCAGAGCACCATCCCCTTCGTCCGCTACCACGGTGAAGAGGCACAGGCCGACTACGAGTACGGCTACGGCGACGCGCTCAAGGAACGCGAGGTCGTACGGCCGGTCTACTTTCCACGCATCAACGGTCACATGGAGTGGACCGCGCCCGACGGCAGCGACTACGCCGCGACTTTCGACGATCGGCTGACCAAGGATCTCGCGAATCAGCGACTTCGCACCGCTCTGGCTCCCGAGGGTGAGTGGTTGGCGGCGGTGCTGCTGCGGGCAGGCGCGCAGCTAAATCACCTGCGCATCCGCGATCCCAAGGCGGCAGGCCTCGTGATCGCGATCGATCAGGAGCACGCGCGCGGGATCGCCGCCATCCTTCAAGAACGGCTGGGCGTGTTGCCGACCGTGGCGACCTCGGACGACCCGGACGCCTCGCGGAATAACAGCGCGTTCGGCGAATCGAGCGCGCCGTGGATCGTGGCGGTGCGCATGGTCTCCGAAGGCGTCGACATTCCGCGCTTGCGCGTCGGGGTCTGGGCGACGAACACGGTTACCGAGCTCTTCTTTCGTCAAGCGGTCGGGCGATTGGTGCGCTGGCGCGCGGGCCTCAGCAAGCAGGCCGCATACATGTTCATCCCCGACGATCATCGGCTGCGTACCTACGCAATCGGGATCGCTGAGCAGCGCCGCCACAACCTGCGCAAACGCGACAAGGACGACTTCTTCGGCGCGGGCGAAGGTGAAGATCGGCCCGAAGCGCCGGCGGATGCCGAGGAGCTGGGCGACGACACGCAACTCTCGTTGTTCTCGGCGATCTCAGCGGTGCCGCTCGACGAACACGGCCGCCCGCTGCCGGCAGAGCCTGGTCACGAAGGGATCGTGGGCGAAGGGGACGATGCCGCCGACGCCAGCGAGGTCATCCCGGATCTGGTCGGCACCGAGACGGCCGAGCCCGTGCCGCAACAACCGATCTTCGCGCTGGCGCCGATCCAGTTCGGCCGCCCGCACCTGCCGCTGCCCGACCCGGACGAGATCCGGGATGCGCCCGCCGCAAAGAAGAGTGCGCTGGCGAAACGACGCTCGCTGCGCGAACAGAACGGCGAGCTGGTGCGCGAGCTCGCGCAGTCGATGCGCAAGACCTACGCCGAGGTCAACGCCGACCTCAATCGCAAGATCGGCATCCGCCGCATCAACGAAGCCTCCGTCCGCCAGCTCGAACAACGCCTCGAGCTCGCCCGCCAGTGGATCCGCAAGCGCTAGCCGCGCGGGCTTCTAATGGGCGCGTGAGTCGATTCGGACGGGCGAGCACGAGCGAATGGGTTTGCCGTCGATGCAGCTCGCGACGTAGCGCCACCGCTTGACGACCACCTTCCACTCTTCGTCCAGTTCGGCGTGACCCGTGCTCGTGACGACGCTGACCGATTCGACGGTGCCTGCCGGGGCCACGCAGATGCTGAAGATGCCCTCGTACCGCACGTCGCGGCTGGTGCGGAACTTGAGTGGGACGCCCGGCATCGTCTTGGTGTAGTCGTGAAAATCGGTCACGTTGACGACCCCCCGGAATCTCGGGTTTTGAGGATTCGCCTTACCTGTGCATGGCGCGTTCGGCGTCGCAACGGGCGGGCTGCTGCGGGGGGTGGCGCAAGCGACCGCCAACGTTGCGATCAAAATCCAGGAGAGGCGGCGCGCGGCGCGGGCCGCCGAAGCCAAGTCGGCCTTCCAACGTCGAGATCGAATCACCAGGTGCTCTTCCGGCTAACGCGCAGGTCGGTGAGTCGACGATCTCGGTCAGTCATAGAGAAAGTATATCAAGAGACATGTTGGCACACTGAGGGTGAATGGCGGGGCAGAGACCGCAGGGCGAGGCGTGAACGTGACGAGCTCTCCTGGCCAGCGCCGGGATCGATGCCTAGCTTCTTTGTGGGGATGGGGAGGACGACATGCCGCTGCGTGGTGCGACCAAGAAGCAGGAACGCCAGTACGAGCACATCAAGGAGTCGGCCAAGAAGAAGGGGCGCAGCACCGCGCGCGCCAAGGAGATTGCGGCGCGAACCGTGAACAAGCAGAAGCGCAAGAGCCCTTCTGCGAAAGGCGCAGCCAAAGGCTCACGAACGCGCAGCTCTCGCTGAAAACAAGATCCCGAACCGGTTCGGGCTGACTCTCTTTCACGAGAGGGACAACCCGAACCGCAGCCCGCCGACGGTCGCCCATACCGACGGCGGGCTTTTTTTGTCTGAAATCGCAACACCCGGCCAAACCCCCATCGAAGGGGTGGCGCCGGTGTGACGGGACTCCCCCCGTGAGCATTGGCGTCTGCGCCAACCCACGGAAGGACCCCGTCATGCACCCGACATCCAGAACGCCCGCGACCCCCAAACGCAAAGAATCATCCAAGAGGTTCCGCTCGGCAGGCGGATCGCAGATTGCGCGAGGATGCGCCATCGCCACGATGTTCGTCGTCGCCAGCTGCGGCGCCGAAAAGAGCGCGGAGGTGGTCGAGCAGAATCTGACCGGATCGACCGACTACGACGCCAGTTGCCGGGCTGAAGTGAGGCCGTTCCTCGAGAAGACCACCCGCTACGGCCGCATCGCTGCCAACAGCCCCGCGTTCAAGCAGTGCGTGCGCAACCTGGTGGCGGGCACGCCGTCACTCGGCGTCGGTCGCTACATGGCCAGTTGCAACATCAACGACACCGACGGCCGCGAGCATTCCTCACGACAGATCCAGACCCTGCTCGAGCTCACGGTGAGCAGCAACCCGCTGGCGATGGCTTGCAAGGCCGCCGATTGCGGACCTGGGGCCCTCGCCTGCGCGCCGGTGCACCATCGCAACATCACTCAGGAGAACTTCAACTTCGCCGACTGGCTGAATCACGTCTACAACGTGGCCAGCCCGGCGACGGATCCGTGGTGGCCCACGACCCAGGCGGCAGCGCTCGTCTGGCACGAGGTCATGCACAACTACGGGTACGGGCACTCGGAAGCGGCGTGCACGGCCGAGCCGAGTTACCACTACCAGGTCAACTCGGTGCCCTACATCATCGACCAGTGCCTCGAGACCATCTTGAGCCAGTCGGGGCAACATTGCGGTGCGGACGCCGCGACCCGCTGCGGGCCCAACGGGCTCGCCATCATCGCCCGACCCGAGGCCGGCTTGAAGACCTGCCAGTGTGTTCAGGACCCGCGCACGACCGCCAAGGACATTGCGCTCGTGGGCGGACGTGGCTGGAACACCATCCCGGTGGCGATTAAGACCAACGACGGCATCTTCAAGGTCACCAACAACGGCGTCGGCTCGTTCGGCGCGTGGGCACAAGAGGCGGGGGCGACTCCCCTCGAGGGCGACTTCACCGGTGACGGCCGCAGCGACATCGCTCTGGTCGGCGTGGGTAGCTGGAGCACCATTCCGCTCGCGGCCAGCGGCGCCGGCGGCGATGGCGCATTCACCATCACCAACCGTCAGGTCTCGGGCTTTCCCGGCTGGTCGGCGCTCCCAGGCGTGAAGAAGTTCGTTGGTGACTTCAACAATGATCGAAGGGCGGACATCCTGCTCATCAATGGCCCGGGCTGGACCTCGACACCGATCGCCTTCGGACAGCCGGACGGCAGCTTCAGCGTGACCAATGTCGTCGACGCCGGTCTGGCTTCGGCGCTGGCTCGGGCTGAGGCCAAGATCCAGCTCGCCGATTTCAATGCCGACGGTCGCACCGACCTCGTCGTGACCGGCGTTCCCGGCTGGACGACTCTGCCTGTCGCATTTGCCAACGGCGCTGGTGGCTTCACCGTCGCCAACAACGCCGCGGGCGACTTCCCGGCCTGGGCGGCGCTGGCGGCTCACGTGCTGGCGGGCGACTTCAACGGCGACGGCAAGGCTGACGTCGCGCTGGTGGGTGGTCCCGGTTGGACCACGGCGCCGGTGGCGCTGTCGCGCGGAAACGGCACCTTCGAGATCCGTAACGACGGCGCGGGGGCTTTCTCTGCCAATGCCCGCACGGCCGGCGCCAAGCCGTTCGTTGCGGACTTCAACAATGATGGTCGCTCGGACATCGCGCTGGTTGGGGTGAGCGGCTGGAGCTCCATCCCGATCCTCTTCGGGGCCGCGGGTGGCTGGAACTACGTCAACCACTTTCTCCAGGACTTCCCCTTCCTGAGCGGCATCGCAGGCGTCACTTCGATGATTGGCGACTTCGATCGCGACGGCTTCGCCGACATCGCCCTCACCGGCGGTCCCGGCTGGACCACGCTGCCTGTCGCCTACTCACTCGGTGACGGCCGCTTCAACTGGGCCAACCACTCGGTCGGCAACTTCGGCACCTGGGCTCGCGAGCAAGGGGCCAAGCCACGGGCCGGCAACTTCCGCCGCTAAGCCGAAGTCAGAACGCTGAACGAGTTCGAACGAGCCCCACTCCCACGAGGCGGAGTGGGGCTCGTTTCGATCAGGGTGATGAATCGTTCGAGACGGGTTTCAGAGCCTTTGCGTTCGGAGAGCTGGGTCGGTCCGCAAGTTGGGACTTTCCGTCTGCCTCAGGCCAGGCGTTCTGCAGGCTTGCATGGGAACCGCAACGACACACGGGTTCCGGGCAACCCGGACTCGACGGTGAGCTTGCCGCCCACCTTCCGGGCGCGCGCTTCGAGGTTCTTGAGACCGCGGCCACGGCCGTTGGTACGGGTCTGGTCGAAGCCGATGCCGAAGTCGCGCACGCGCACGTCGTACCATCCCGAAGTTGGCCCGGATTCCTTCACGTTTTCCAGAATCACTTCGATGCGCGAGCTCTGTGCGTGGCGAAGCGCATTCGTCGTGATCTCCTGCAAGGCGCGCAGCACTTGCAGCGTGGCTTCGGGCGAGATCGCCGCGGCGGGAGGCTCGGTTCGCCAGTCCAGATCAACGCCGGCCGCTGCACACCGTGGTTCGATGCGCGCCCGCAACTCACCCACGTTGGTCTCGAACGAATGCGGGCAGGGGTCGAGGTTGCTCACGATGAGGCGCAGGTCATCCAGGCTGGCCTCCAGGCCCTGCAGCATGCCGTCCCGCCCGATTCGGTCAGCGCGAACTTGCAGGATGAGCCCGGCCAGCTGAGCGCCGATGCCGTCGTGCATGTCCGCAAGGAGGCGTTGTCGCTCGAGGCTGAGATTGGCCCGGTCGAGCGCCTCCTGCGACGCCGCGCGGACCTCTTCAATCGCCGACATCAACCCGGAGTTGGTCAGGATGCACGCGATGAAGCCGGACACGCGCAGGGCTTCGGGAGTATTGCCTGACAGATCTTGGGTGATCGGGAATCCCCACCGGTCGGCGAGATAGAACATCAGCACCTGCAGCGCCGACAGACCGCACCACGCAACGGCGGATCGCATTCCGCACGCGACGTACGTGGTGATCGGGTGAAAAAACGCCCAGACGAGCGCGGGGGAGGCGAATCCGCCGGTGCGGGCTCCCACCACGAAGGTCACCAACCAAGTCAGCAGCGTGACCGCGTTGCCGATGTAGCGCAGAGAGATCCCGCGTCTCACCGCCACGTGGACGAACAGCAATCCCGGCGTGATGGCGAGGATCGCGAGCGCGGACCACGGCGAGCCGAGGGCCGCGTAGAGCAGGGCTGTGCTCGTCGTGCAAAGCACGCCGAACCAGGCGATGACGATGCCAGTGCGCAGACGGCGGGCCTCGTCGGGTCCGACTTCGACTCCACCCAGCGTGTGAGGGACATACCGCGAGGCCACTTCGAGCACCCGGCGTCGTAGCCGTGTCCCGATCGAGAGCCAAGACGTCGCCGGAGTCATCCGCGGGTCCGACTCAGCGATGCAGGCGGATGAGGCCGGACTGCGCGGCCTTGTACACGGCCTCGCCGCGCGAGTTGACCGAGAGCTTGCGGTAGATCGCTTTGACGTGATCGCCCACGGTGTGCGGCGAGATGCCCTGGGCGACGGCGACCTCCTTGAAGGACTTGCCGAGCGACAAGGCCTCGAGGACCGTGGTCTCTTTGCCGGTCAAACTGAGCGGCGGGGGCGTGTCGCGCGTGATTCGAGGTGGCGCGGGGCACGCCCGCGGGCCACCTGCAGAGCCAGGCTGCGTCTGGCCGCGCACACGCGCGAGGATGTGGCCGGCGATGGCAGGGCTGATGGGGGCTCCGCCGTTCATCAACGTTCGCAGGGCGACCGCGATCTCATCGATGGGCGAGGTCTTGAGCAGGTAGCCGTCGGCGCCTTCGGCGATCGCGCTGACCACGCTGGTCACGTCGGCGAAAACGGTCAGCACCATCACACGCACGGGGTTGGCGGTGGCGCGCGCTTTGGTGACGAGGTCAAGCCCGCTGCCGTCCGGCAGCGCGAGATCGACCAGCAGCACGTCGAGGGGCTGATCGAGCAGCGCCAGGCCATCGCAAAGCGTCGCGGCCTGGGCTGTGGTGCGACACCCTTCGATTTGATCGACCATCTGCCCCAGGCACGAGCGCAAGACGTCATCGTCCTCGACGATGCCGATCGCGGTCTGGCGCCGTGGCTCCCCCATGACGCTCGACATCGGCACTCTGGGCCACGGACTTCACCCCCGTGTTCGCGGGATTTTCGCCCCCTGGGTTGCCCCCTACGTTTGAAGCATGAAGAACCTCCCGCTCGTCGCCACCTTCGCCCTCGCGCTGCAAGGGATCGCTCTGCAAGCCTTCGCCGCGCCCCCTCCCCGTGGGGCCGATCTCGTCCCCACGATCACGCCGCCCACCACCACCTTGGTGGGTGAGATCAGCCACTTCGACATTCGCGTCGCCAACCGCGGCACTCGCGATTCGCAGGCGGTCAGTGTGGTCGTGCAGCTGCCCGTCACGAGAACGTCGCCGACGGTCCACGTGCTTGGAACCGTCACGGCGATGTCGACCGGCTGCCAGAGAGTGGGCACGCGCATCACCTGTTCGATCTCGGGCATCCGCGCCGGCGCCACCGCGATTCGCAGCGTCTCGATCCGGCTGCCCTACAGCGTCTCGCAGATCGTGGTGGGCGTGACGACCACCACCGGCAACGAGATCAACCCCGGCAACAACAACACCAGCCACACCGTCGCGCAGACGTTCTGGGAAGTACCCATGCCCGGGAACCCGGTGACGATCGACAATCAGCACTGCACTGGGACCAACCTCACCTCGTACTTCGAATGCACGCTCTACCCGAGCTCGATCAGTGGCCATCTCGCCACCTTCACGCCGGTGACGTCGACCTCGGGCACGATGGACTTCGGCGCCAACGGCCCCGGCTTCGAAGCCTTCGCCGGTACCTACTCCATCTCGGGATCAGAGCTGAACTTCCAGATGACCGAAGATGGCGTTCCCATCGCCACCTTCGTTGGCCGGGGCGTCGACCCAGATTGCTGGGAAGGCAAGACGACCTTCGTCGCCGGCGGAGAGTCCATGTACCGCGTCTGTCTTTGATGGGGACGGGGCGGATCCGTCCCGCATCCCACGCGCTTGCCACGATCCCGCAGCCGGCGCCGTCGTACCCTTCAAGGTCGGCTTTCGCGCCGGGGCGGCCGCGGCAACGTCGAACGCTACCGCGGGGTCCCCTCATTGCCGCAAAGACTTGCGGCGATGGTTTGGACGTGAACCTCGGCAGCGGTGGCCTAGGGGCTGCCGTCCACGCGACGGGCCCCCGCCGCGCTGCAAGCCGCCCGGCACTTGTCCTGAAGACATTGCGCAAGGGCGTTGAGGCCGGGCACGCCGCTTGGGTGGGTTTGCGCGCAGCGGGTGAGGCAGCCCGTGTCGCTCGCCACGCACTTGCTCCTGCAGTCTACGAGAGCCAGGCAGGCCTGGGTGCGTGTGCAGGCGACCGCCTCGGTACAACAACCTTGTTTGCCACAACTGACGCAGGCGTTGTCAGCCGCGGATGCCGGGCAAGCCGACGGGGCTACGCCGGCGTCATTGCGACCGGTGGACCCGCCGCTGGCAGCGCCGGTCGAGCCAGCACTGCCGGCGTCACGACCCGAGGAGCCGCCTCCGCTGCCCCCGGCCGAGGATCCGGCCTGGATGGAGTCTTCACTGCCCGGGTCGGACGGGTCGTGAAACAAAATGCACCCGGAGGCGAAACACCAGAGGGTCAAAAGGCCCGTGCGCGTGAGTTGAAACATGGCGTGCGTTGCTCCTCAGTTGAAGGTGAACGACCCGCCGAGCGTGAGGGCGTTGGCGGTATACGTCTCGCCCGGCCTTTGCCCGTCGAAGGCCGCGACGTTGACGCGACCAAACACGCCGAGCCCCCAATTGTCGGAGACCCACCATTCCTTCCCGGCAGAGACGCTCATGCCGAGGCCCCACTCCGATTCTTCGACGCGGCTCTGACCGGCTGGTTGCCGGTAGCCTTTGGCTGCCGTGAGCGCGCCCGAAACGTAGAGGTTGAACGGCATGAGGTAGTAGCTGAGGCCGAGACCGACGTTGCGGAGCGTGTCGGATTGGTCGTTGGCGACGCGGCCCGAGGGCAAGTCGACACGGGCCGAAAGCAGCATGTCGACTTCCGAGTTGAGGTGGATCGCCAGGTCCTCGATCGGTGTCCAACCAATCGCCAAGAAGCCCGTGAAACTCGTCCCGCTCACCTTGCCGCTCGACTTTTCCTCGTGAGCAGCGGCGTAGCCCGGGCCCATGCCGAAGCGTAGGAAGAATCCATCGTGTCGATGTGCCCCCGGATTGGCCGGGGGTGTAGCTGCATCCTTGGTGGTGGCTGGGACCACCGCGTTTTGCGCCGGCCACGAAGGCGGCGTCGCAGGAGCGGGCGGCGCCAGGGCTGCGTGACTGATGGTGGCCGGTGCAGCCACCCCGGGTGTCGAGGTGGCTGCAGAAGGCGCCCAGGCAACCGTAGTGGTCAGGTTGGCCGCCGGCGCGGGGGGCGACCAACCCACCGATGTTGACGGGGCAACCGCCGGTGTCGGGGCGGATAGCGGGGAAACCATGGCCGCCGGGCTCGGCGCCGATGTAGGCGCGGCCATGGGTGCATCGATGCTTGCAGATGCAACCGTCGTTGTCGTAGCGGGCGCCGCCACGCTGACAGGCGCGGGTGCGGTCGGCGGTGCGAGCCGTCCCAGGTTTGGCGGCGGCGCTGCTATCGCAGGCGGTGCAGCCGGCAGTGGCGCACGTACGCCCAAGCCTACCGCCGGCGACGGGGGGATGGCGGCGCTGGCAATCAAGCGGCATTCGTTGACGGCGGCGCGGCCGCGCGCTTCATCCACCGGCTGAAGCTCGCTGCGAGCCATCATCAATCCCATCTTCACTTCTTGCCAAATGAAGTAGGCGCGCCCAGCTTCGGCCATCACCGTGATGCGGCTGTCGTTTTCCGTCTTCGACAACACCTCGTGGGGCCCCGGTGCCACCGGCGCAACCAAGAAACTTTTGGCGACGGTGTCACCGCGATAGGTGCCGTCGATGAAGATCGGCATCTTGACGGCACCGCCGAAGGCTTCGTTTCGGTAGACGTAGATGAGCGCCCCGTCGCGCGGTGGCGCCGACATCTTCGCCGCCAGATCCAATCCGGGCGCAGCCATGGGAACCGTCGCGGCGCAGCCCCCCGAAAGCGCGATCGCCAACAGCACCAGGTTCAGCGACTCAAAGCGAGCGCCAGGTTGCCGCTGTGGATGGTCAAGCATCTCAGACTCGTGTTTCGGCAGCGTCCTACGGACTGGGGGGCGGTCGAGAGCGAGCTTGGTCATTGGGGTCTCCTCGGATGCGAGGCGTGGGCCTCTCATCGGGAAGGCGCAGCCGCACCGGAAAAACCACCACACCAGATCGCGGCGGTGGTTTTTTCCCTGACGAGGCGGGCGTCAGCCGTGCGGTCGCAGCGTTTCGGTGCCGCAGGACGCTCGACGGCGACGAACTTCAGGCCTTCGACGCCGATCAGCGCGGGAGCGCCTCGAGACGGCCATCGACCAGGCGCCATGGAACGCGCTTGTCGATGAAAGCGGCCAGCTCGCCCGGCGAGCGCGTGTCGCGATGCACGTCCCAGAGGCGGATGCGATCGTAGGCGGCGGTCACGATGCGTTGGCCGTCGTGGCTCCAGGAGGCATGCATCACGCCTTTCGCGTGCTGGCGTTTGCCGAGCATCTTGCCCGTGGAGGCGTCCCACAGTCGCAGGGTGCCATCGTCGGCGGAGGTGGCGACGAGGGCGCCGTCGGGGCTGTAGACGGCGGAGGTGACCGGGCCCACGTGGGCGACGAGCGAGAGCACGCGACGGCCGGAGTCCACGTCCCAGATCTCTGCCTGGCCGTCGCGCCCGCCCGAGATCACACGGCGCCCGTCGGGGCTGAAGGTCACCGCAAGAAACTGAATCGATCCGCTTCCGGTCAGCTGGCGGATCTGGCGCCCAGTGGCCGCGTCCCAAATGCGGAGCGTGCGGTCAGGCGGCCAACCTGCGGTCACCACGCGATCGCCTTGCCGGCTCCACGCGGCCGCCATCACGCGATCGACGTGACCCGTGAGGGTCATCAACAACTTCGCGTCCTGGGAAGACCAGATGCGGGCAGTGTGGTCGTTGCCGGCTGTGAGCACGCGCGCGCCCGAGGGATCGAACGAGCCGCGATTGACCCTGCCCTGGTGGCCCTCGAGAGCCAGCGGTGGACCGGCCGCGGCGCTGAGATAGATGCGTGCAAAGCCAGTCTCACCGACCACGACGACCCGCGATCCGTCGGGGCTGAATTCACCGTCCCACAACACACCCGCGCCCGTCTCGAATCGGCGCTGCGGTCGGCCGGTTGCGATCTCCCAAGTGCCGGCCAAGTTGCGACCCACGCCGAGCACTTGCCGTTCATCGGGAGATAGGGCCGCGCCGTAAACATCCGGAGCCTCCAGCTCGGCGACCAGCGGCGCGTGGGTCACGTTCCAAAGAGCGAGCTCGTTCGCCGATGCGGTCAGCAAGTGCTTTCCGTCGGGAGAAAAGGCAGCGTCGATGGGGCCCACGGCGGCACGGGGCGCGTTTCCGCTCGCCGGCCGCGATTCGAACACCGCTTGGGGTTGGCCCGTCGATGCATCCCAGACGCGGAACGCATCGTAGATGCCTGCTGTCACGATCCTCCTGCCGTCGGGTGAGAACGCCACGCTCGACAGCTGTCCGCGGCTGTCGCCGGCAAGGACGGCGAGAAACTTCCCCGAGTGCGCGTCCCAGATGCTGGCCTGGTGAGCACCGATGGTGACCAAGCGCGCTCCGTCCTGGCTGAGATCGAACCGCGGCACGTCAACACTGCCGCCCGGGAGCACTGCCATCACGGCGCCCGTGCGCGCGTTCCAGATGCGCGTGGTCTGGTCAGAGCTTGCGCTGTAGATCCGCGTCCCATCTGGACTGACCCGCAGCTGTCCCACCGCCTTGTCATGCCCGACGAGGCGGGCGACTGCGCGGCCGTGGCGGGCGTCGTGAATCGAGACAGCGCCGCTCTGCAAGCCAACCACGAGCCGCGCGCCGTCGCTCGAGAACACCGTGCAGGTCACAGGGGACGGGGTGGCCGCGCTCGAGAACGACACCTCGGCGCGGCCGCTTGCGAGCGACCAGATCGTCACGACACCTTTCGCCGTGCCGGTGGCCAGGCGCCTACCCTGCGGATCGAAGCCGACACCGGTCAAGCCTGCCCGGTCACCGGGGCCCGATGGTCGCGAGATGCGGCCCGCAAGGACGTGCTGAAGCCGGCCCGAACGCAGATCCCAGACGCGGCTGGTTTCGTCGATGCCCGATGCCGCGAGCAACGTCCCATCCGGGCTGAACGTGGGAGAATGCAGATCGTTCTTGTCACATGGGAGATCGGCGAGCCGCCGGCCGCGCGCATCGTAGACGCGCAAGACGCCCAGCTGACCGGTGGCGACGAACCGGCCCCCGTCCGGCGCCCATGCGATGCCCGATAGGCCGTCTGCAAAGTCGTGCGCGCTCCATGTCTGCTGCTCGAGCGGTCGCAAGGCCTCGGCGAGCAGAAACCGCGTCGCGGGACCTCCGTCGCCGGCCCGCACGATCTCGCTGAGATAGGGAAGGGCGCGGCTCGCACTGCCGTTGGTCAGCTCCTGCCAACCCTGCTCGGCAAGGACGTTGCGCCGCTCGCGCTGCGCGTTTTGCGCCTGTTGGTCGGCGAGCCGCGCTTGCCGGACCGAGATCGCCGTGGCGGTGGTGAGGCCGACCAGCAGTGCGCTCGCTACCGCCACCGGCGCGCGGTGCCGGCTCACGAACTTTCGCGCGCGGTAAAGCGGGGTCGCGTCGCGGGCGACGATCGGGCGCCCCTCGAGGTACCGTTCGAGATCGCTGGCGAGGGCGGCGATGCTTTCGTAGCGGCGCACCGGCTGCTTCTGCAGCGCTTTGAGCACGATGTTGTCGAGATCGCCGCGGAGCTGGCGCCGCAGTTCGGGCGCGGCCAGGCTGCTCGGCAAGGGCGGGTCGACCTCACAGATGGTGCGCAGGGTCTCGAGCACGCTCGCGCCGGGCCGTTGCGGCGGCGTACCGGCGAGCCACTCGTAGAGCACGGCCCCCATTGAATAGACATCGGTGGCGACCGATACGGCGTCGCCTCGTGCCTGCTCGGGGCTGGCGTATTCTGGCGTCAGGAACGCGAGCCCGGTGCGGGTGCGGGCCTCGCGACCGCCGACGCGAGCGTCGAGCAACTTCGCGATTCCGAAATCGAGCAGCTTGGGGGATCCGTCGGCCTCGACTAGGATGTTGCTCGACTTGATGTCGCGGTGGATGACGAGCTTTCCGTGCGCGTATTGCAGTGCAGTGCAGACTCGTACCGCCAGCTCGACGCGAGCGCGCACCGGCAGAGCACCGGCGTGTCGCGCGCTTGGCACACCTGCGACGTACTCCATGACGAAGTAGGGAAGGCGGTCCTCCGTCGTGCCGCCGTCGAGCAAGCGAACGATGCCGGGATGCTCGAGGGCGGCAAGGATCTGCCGCTCGTCGCGAAAACGCGCCACGATTTCGGGCGATGCCAGCCAGCCCTGCAGCACCTTGATCGCGACTTGATGGCGATACTGATCGTCGTCCCGCTCGGCCAGGAAAACCGTCCCCATGCCGCCTTCCCCGATGACGGCGCGCACGCGATAGGGGCCAAACCGACGTCCGACGTAGCTGGCGGCCGCATCGCCAACCAGCGCTGAGGCTGCCGCTGCGACGGTACCGCGCAGAGCTGATCTTGCCCCCTCAGCGCTCACCAGCAAGGACAGCACCCGTGCCCGGAGATCATCGTCACCAGCGCAGGCGTCGTCGAGGTAGGCGTCGCGGGCCGTCGGTTCGAGCTCGATTGCGTGCGCGAACAGCTCGTCGATACGGACCCACTGCGTGACCGCCCCGGGCGTGGCCGCGCCTTCGGGCAACCCCAACGTCAAACGCCCTCGCGTAGCTGGTCGTGCAACCACGCCTCGGCCAGTCGGAGGTCACGGCCGATGGTGTTGACGTGTACGCCGAGCACGTCGGCCATCTCCTCGTGAGTGAGACCGCCGAAGTAGTGCAGCTCGATCGCGCGGGCCTTTCTCGGGTCGAACGCCACGAGCCTGCCAAGGGCGTCGTCGAGCGCGACCACCTGCTCCGGGCGGCCCTGCGCAGCTAGGCTCGGCTCGAGAGGGACGGGGCGCTCGCGACCACCGCGTTTGTCCGCGCAGATTTTGCGAGCGTGATCGACGAGGATCTGCCGCATGGTCCGCGCCGCAATGGCGAAGAAGTGAACGCGATCGTTCCATTCGGGCCCATCGGCGCCAAGCAGCCGCAAGTAGGCTTCGGAGACGAGGTCGGTCGGGCGAAAGGTATGTTCGGGGCGCTCGCCTCGCAGGTGGCGCGCCGCCAGCCGCTTGAGCTCGTCGTAGATGAGCGGGGTGACTCGTTCGAGCGCGCTCTCGTCGCCCGCTCGCCAGGCGCGCAACAGCCAAGTCACCGTACCGCTCATGGCATGATCATCGACCGCGCCCATCGCGTGTCAACTGCCGAGCATGGTTGGTTTCCGCAACAATCGACCAGTTCATGGGCACCGACCGTCATTCGGCGTTCGTCGCCCGAGGGCCGCCTGTCGCCGGGGCCACCTAAGGACGCGCCGAGGGCGGCAGGAACGGACCGCTGCCGAAATCGGCGCGCGCGCGGACGCACCAGATGCTGACGAAGTCCAGATCGTCGAGCGACTTGCCGGGGGGCAGAGGCACCCGCAGCGTGCTCCTCACGAACTTGCGACCGACCAAATCGGGTCCGATCGTGAAGCCGGGGCGGAAGTTCTTCACCTTCGCGCCGAAGACCCGGACCTCGATGCCATCGCCATTGTAGGAAAAGTTGCTCAACTCGAGCGTGCAGTCGTCGATCATCGTGACCAGCCCGCTCACCTCTCCCTCGCCGGTGTTGACCCCGAGATCCGCCCTCCAACCGATACGCGCGTGACTCTTACCGCAGCCTGCGCCGCCGTCAGGGCGCACGTCGACGGAGGGGACAGGCAGATCTCGGACGCTGGCGTCGCCGGCGCTCGCGGCGGGCGTGTCGATGCCGGCATCGGCCCGGTCGGGGCCGCCGTCGGCAATTGAGCCGCCGTCAGCGATCGCGCCTGGCTCCGCCGGAGCGGTTGGCGGCGCTGGGGTTCCAGCGGGGGCGTGAAGCATGAAGGCGACCAGGTCGCGGACCTCGTCGTCGCTCAGGCGATCCTTGGCCCAAAACGGCATCACACCACCCGTCAGATCGCTGTAGACCGAACTGCTCTTCGAACCGCTGGTGCGGATGCGCTTGGCCATGTACTCCCCCGATCGCGCCGAGGGCGCGACGCGCGGGCCCCGCTCGCTGCCGGTGCCCCCCGCACCGTGGCACACGATGCATGTGCGATCGAAGAGCGCGCGCCCGCGCTCGGCGTCGCCGCCCGACACGACGGCTGGGGGCGCCACGATCTCGAAGGAAAGATCACGCACCGGCGCTCGTGGCGCCTGGGCATCGAGGAAGGCGCGCAAAGCCAAGAACCCTGCGTCGTCCTGTTGCCAGGGGGGCGCCACCATCCACTCTTCGAGGCAACTGTTGACGGCCGCCAGGAAAGTCGACGACTGGCCGTTCTTCCAACGCGCGCGGCGGGTGGCGTCGCCGAGTGGATGACCGGGGCGCCGCAACCCGTCCGGACTTGGCTCTGCGAGGGCGTGGCAGGTGGCGCAGGTGAAGGTGTTGGCGTCGACGTGAGGCTCTTCGAACAGCTGGCGGCCCATGGCGAGGTCGGACGCAGGCGCGGCCGACGAAGCCGGCGGCTTGGCGGACTGGCAAGCTGCCAGGCTCAATGCAATGAGAAGGACCAGTGAATGAGCGGCGAGAGGTTGGCGCTGGGTCATTGGTCGTCTCCTACGTTGCGCCCCGGTCGCAGGTTGCGCGGAGATCTACGTGTGGCGCGCCCGCCGCTTCGGGCGGCCGATCACGCATGATGTCGGAGACCCGCCAATGCCGACCCGAACCGGCCAACGCAACTTTTCCGGCGTACCACTCGTAGACCACGGGAACGAGTCGCGGGACCACCAGCGCGGAGGCCGTCTCGACGTGTCGCAAACGAACGCCATGCATTGCCTCTTTCTGCCGACGCCGAAGCCGCCCATCGAAGGGCAGCCACTGTCGGTCGCTCCCGCTGTGAAGAGCACACTCTGGCTGCGCGCCTGCCGCGATCCGGGCCTCGCTGGCGTCGGGCCGGTTGGTGATCAACGCTTGCCACCCGAGTCGCCAAGGAATAAGAACCCGCTCGTGACCAGCGCGCCGAACGAGGACGCCGCGCTCATGGCCGGCTACTGCGACGGCGATCTCCAAGCCTTTCATCGCTTGTACGCGCGGCTGGCGCCCAGAATTTTCGGATACCTCCTGGGGCTTACTGGCGAGCGCGCTTTGGCCGAGGACCTGTTGCAGCAGACGTTCTTGAAGGTGCACCAGGCGCGCGCCAGCTACGTCCGTGACGCCAACCCCGTACCCTGGTTCTACATGATCGCGCAGCGAACGTTCCTCGACCAGGTTCGCAAGCACAAGAACGCTCGCGTGATGCTGACGATCAATGGCGAATTTTCCCGCGAGCCGCGCGCGACCTTGGCGGGGCAGTGCGAAGTCGGCGCTGCCGAAGCCAACGCGTCCGCGGGCATCACTGTCGGCGATCTCGAGGGCCTGCCGCAGAACCAGAAGGAGGCGCTCATACTCACCAAGATGCAGGGACATTCATTGGCCGAAGCGGCTCTGATCGCAGGCAGCACGCCGAGTGCGATCAAGTCACGCGCCCATCGCGCCTACACGACCTTGCGCGAACGACTGGCTCGCAGGCCCGGCGCCTCGAAGGAGAGCTTGTGAACCCCGGCGACGACCAGGCGTTGACGTTCGGGTCGGCAGGTTCGTCGCCGCCCCCATCGCCTTCGACGGCGCTGCTGGCGGCGCTCGCGGATTTGCAACCGGTGCGGACGCGCGTGCCGGTCGTGGCTGCGCTGGTGCTGGGTATGGTGCTGGCGGCGGTGCCTGCCGGCACGATCTTGTTCGCGGGGGCGCGCCGCGATCTGGTCGCCTTGCCGTTTTGGTGGGTCGTTGCGACTTCGCTGGTTTGGGTTGCGGCGATCGGGTTTGCCCTGGTGGCGGCCACCTTGCCACGGGCGGGCCACGTCCTGCCTGACGTGACCCGCGCACGCTTGACCGTCACCGCCGTCGCCATCGCGCCGATCGTCCTCGGCCTATTCGGAACGATCGATGCTCCCGGCCACACCATCGCCGTGCCCGCGACAGTGATGGGCTTTTTCGGGGCTTGGCGCGGTTGCATCGGCGCAGCGCTATTGGCCGGGGTGCCCGCTGCAATCGTCGGCGCGTTGCTATTGCGCAATCTCTTTCCCATTGGCGCGGCCTGGGTGGGAGCGGCGGTGGGCGCGGCGGCCGGGGCGGTCGGCGGGTTTGCGCTTTTCCTGCATTGCCCGCTCGGTGGGGGACTGCATGCGGGGCTGGCTCACGGTGGCGCGGTCGCGGTCGCCGCTCTCCTTGGCCGACTTGTGCTCGCGTCGCCGTTGCGTGGACCCCGGTGATCGACGCGGACTGAGGGACGCGGCGGTCGTCGATCTCGACGATGCGAAGGTCGACACGAACGGTTGGGAGAGCACGACCAGCTCCGTAGGGATCGGGAAACCAGGCCCCAGCTCGCCCGTACGAGCGGGGCATGTCGTCAGCTCTCCGCTCCACCACGTCGCAATGGAGCCTCGTCTTTCCTTCGCCCACCGTCCGTTGGCTGGCGCGCCACCGATCGGTCTGCTTGCCTTCCCTGCGCGGCCTTCTGAACTTCATGATGGTGGCCGCGGGACTCGTTCACGTCGGGTGCCCGTGGGCTGCATCGTTGAGCCAGGCGCTGGCGGCCGGTGGGCAATCGGCGTTGCTGCAACTAGAGCCGATCAACGAACGCTATCAACTGTGGCTTCATCGTGCGCCGACCGAGCTGATCCGCTTCTTGCGCTGGTTGGCCGTTGGGACGGTCTATCTGGTCTTTATGAAGATCGCTGGCGTGGCCGCCGGCTTGCGGTTTCCGGGCCTGGGCCGCGCCGGCTTCGACCTGCTCGGAACGGTGGCTCTATCCGCGGTGCAATACCCTTGGGTGACGGGTATTGCCCGGGTACGTGCGCGCAGCAACGGCGCCTCGATATGCCAGCAACGTCGCGCGTTCTTCGCAGCCGACGCGCACACGTTGGTGGTCTCCGTGATGTGTGTCGGCGCTTCGGCGCTCAGCTCCGTGGGCGCTGGCGTTGGTCGATGGGCGCTGGTTCTGATCGGTATCGGAGGGGCGTATTACCGTTGGAAGCGAGTCCCCTTGAGAGGTGAAGGCTTGCAAGAGTCGCCTGCGCATCTTCGTTCCTGGCAAGGCGCGACGAGGGCGAACACCGGGGCGTATTTAAACAACGAGCCACGCTGCCCGGGTTAGATTCCGCCCAATGCGGCAACGTTTTTACCTGACCACCGCCTGCCTGTTCTCGACGCTCGCTTGCGTGACACCTCCCACCGAGGGACCTGCCGGCGGAGGGACCGTCGGTTCCACGGGCGGATCGAAGGCCACGGGCGGCGCTTCGGCGGGAACGGTCGGGTCGGGGGCGGGCGGAGCTTCGGCGTCGGGGACGGGCGGTTCCGCGACCAGCAGCGGCGGGGCGGGCGGCGGCTCCAGCTCGGGTGGCAGCACCGGCGCCACCGGTGGGAGCTCGGGCGCGACCGGAGGCGCAGGCGGAGGTGCCGTCGATGCGCCCATCGAAGCCGCCGGCGGGAACGCGGGTGGCCAGGACGCCAGCGGCGAGACCGCCCCACCGGCCTCGGGCGGATTCGACTGCACGGCGGCGGGTGCAAAGTTCTGCAACGACTTCGAAGGGTTTCCGGCTGGCCAGGCGCCGATGGGCAAGTGGACCAAGTCCGGCACAGTCGTGGTGGATACCGCGCAAGCCTTCAGCGGCAAGCAGTCGTTGAAGTTCAGCGGTCCCCGGGGCTCGTTCACGTCGCAACTCACGTTCGGTTCCGACTTCTTGCCGGTGGGAGGCACCGAGTTTCACGGCCGCTTCATGGTCTACTTCACCGACATCCCCAACAAGACCAACGGTGGCAACGGCTGTCACTTCGATCTGGCCATCGCCAGCGGTGCCGGGGGCACCTATATCCTCGGCGGCATGTACGGAAACTTCATGGGCGTCTACCACCCCGGTGACTGCTCGAAGGACTCCGATCAGCCCGTGCCGACCAAGAAGTGGGCGTGCGTACAGTGGGAGTTTTCCGGCGAACCCAACAAGAGCCACGTCTTTCGCATGCTGATCAACGGCAAGGTCATGCCGAACGGCGAGGTCACCGACTCGGGCCCCGCCAACTGTGGCCAGAGCGCCGCGCGACGCTGGCAGCCGCCGCCAGCGTTCACCTCGCTCAAATTCGGCTGGGTGAACTACCAGAGCACCCCCATCCCCATCGAGATGTGGGTCGACGACTTCGCCTTCGGCCCCAAGCCGATTCCCTGTCCGGCAGCGCTGCCATAGGCCGAAACGCCACCTCGCGCATTCCGGCGTCGCTCGGCCTTGCTTCGCATCGAGCTCGCGCCGCAGGGGCGCGGCCCGCTCGGTCGTTCAATCCGAGAATCCTCCGCCATCAGTTATGCATCCCAGGTTCGGTGACTGCGGCAGCGGGGGGATCTGGTCCTTTCGGAATACGAGGTCCCCGCTCGAACTCTTCAGGGTCAGCGTCGACCCAAGGACGATGAAGCTCGCCTTGAAGTCCGGCACTGAGTCACTCGGGCACGTGCTCTTCTGCCACTCCATCGTGAGGACCGAACCGGCGGTCTGGTAAGTTCCAATCTCCATCTGTAGCCCGACGTTCGGCCCGCCCGACGGGGTCATGATGATGCTTGCCGTGCCGTCGGCTTTGAATGCGAACGCGACACCGCGCCCGTTGCTGGCGAAGTTCCCCCACAGTCCAACCAGGTTGGCCGACTTCTGCGACGTACCGGGGTCACTCGATTGGCCCGACGGATCGGTGGAGGTTCCGAACGGTGAGAGCGAGCCCCCGCCACCGGCATTCCCCGTGTCACAGCCCGCCACCACGAGCAGGGCAAAAGACGACAGACCGACCAGGATGCGCTGACGATTTTGCTTGTTCATGGCCGCCTTGTCGGAGCCTCGTCGCCCGAGTTGCGTGGCTTCGACGTGAGGCCAACGTCTCGTTCGCCGTCGGCGATGCTGCCGGTTTGTGACGAAGCAATCGTCGCACCGTCGCACCGTCGAGCCGGGCGCATGGGTGGAATCGCCGCTCGCGGACCAACGGAAGCGACCTATCCGTTGGTCCCGCATTTGCTGAAGGACTGCTCTGAAGGAGATCCTCAACAGATGAACGCTTCGTCAGTGCTTTTCCCAGCTCCCCGATGGACCGGGCGGCCGCGCAGTCGCCGTGTCGCCCTCTTTTTTGCCCCCGCGCTGGTTCTCTCGTGCGTAAGCCTTTTCCTATCGCGTCCTTCGCAAGCAGGCTCAATCGACGAAATCGAGGCCGCCCTTCGCCTCCGATGGCACCACAGGGAAGGGACTAGGCAGCAGAGAATCTTTTTCGAAAACGTCCGCCGCCAGGGTCAGACGATCACGGGGACCTACGCTTACGACCGAGAGCGAACGCGTCGAGGTGAGGCGGAGGAGGAGGTCAACTGGGGTGATTTCGTCGTGAGAGGCAACACCGCTGAGTTCAAAGATGCGCGAGGCAGTTGTCGCCGTCCCTTTGAAGGTACTTTCGGGATAGAGGTTCGGGAGGGGCGTCTCACGTTATTGTCCGCGGGTCGCGCGGTAGGGTTCCGGGTCGGAAGCGTGCCCAACCTCGCTCGGCAGCGTGACCCAGTCTGTTTTCATGGCGAGCTCGATGGAGATCGGCGGGACGGAGACAAGGGTGCGGAGCGCGTCGGATCAGGCGGGGCAACGTCGATAGAGTCGCCGCAAGCCCATGCGTCGACAAAGTCGGCGCCGGTGCGGCGCGGGGCCCCGGCCGAGGGCTTGCTTGGCAACCAATGGCGCGCCCCGTGTCTCGGACTGTACGTTGGCGGGGACGGTCGGCAATTGGTTCTGTGGCCGGGCGGGCGCTTCACTTGGGACACAGCGGTCTTGTCCTCGGATGGTCGGCTCGACTACGCGCGCACGGTTGCAGCGCTCAAGCCCCATCGTCGTGGCGTGTTTCGCGAAACTGGCCCGCTCGACGACGGCGTCGGCGTGTTGTTCACCTATGCTGACGGCCGCACCGAGACGGTGGTTCGCAGGATACAGGCGGGAAGCTGCGGATTCCGCGATCTGGATGTCTTCCAGGCCCGCAAGCCCGACTTTCGCGAGCTGAGTGGGGAGTTCAGCAGCGGCTTTTCCGAGACCGTGTCGGGCGCCGGCAATTCCGAGGACGGGCGCGTTGGGACCGACCTGACGGTCGGAGGCTCGACCAGCTACACCTTTCTGCCCGGGCGCCGCTTCGTCTTGAAGGGAAACAGCTTCGTCGGCACCTACACGACGATGGGCACGGGGACGGCCTCCCACGGCATCGATGCCTCGCACGGCAAGACCAAGGATCGCGCGGCGGGGGGAACCTACAGCATCGAAGGAAACGTCCTCCGGTTCCAGTTCGACGACGGGCGCTTGATGCTCACCCTGTTCGGCTACAGCCGCCCCATTCCGGCCAAGGATGGCGGCTGGCTGACCGACTTCACGCTCAAGTTCGGCGGCCGCGTCTACCGCTGCGGGGAGGGCTGCCAGGCCCGCTAGAGTTCGTTCTTGATCGCGAGCACCTCGCACTCATTGAGACGGCGCAACAGACTGCTCGGCGACGCGTCTTCGCTTGGACGCGAGAACGCCAGCGGGTTCGTCGATCGGCGGTGCGTCGGCACATTGGTGATCCGAAGCGCGGCCCCGTTGATGCGATGCTCTTGCGGGCTCACCTTGCAAGCCGCCACAGGCTACACGTCGGGGTTGGTTGCCATCCTTTGTGACGATCCGGAAGCAGCCGTGTTCGAGGAAGCGCCAGCTCACGAACCTGTTCGCTGCTTTTGGCCGCGTCGTTGATCGAGGCCTCCATTGTCATGGAGGCGCGTTTTGGCGAGGCCGGGGGGAGGGAACCAGACCTCTTGATTCACCGGGCCCGAATCGAGCTAGTCCCGGCTCACGGGGACGAAGGCCAGTGACGCGCACGAGGTCTACGTCCACTTCGCGCCGATTCTCACTGAGTTAGCTGGGGAGCCGTTTGGCGAGGGTCTTGGCTGCGGCGGCGAGGCCGGCGTTCTCGGCGGCTCGATGGCGGAAGGGCGCCGAGACTTCGGGGGCGTCGGCGACTCGTTCCCAGAATTCGCGGGCGGCGTCGGCGGCGGTCGCCCAGACGCCTCCGTCCTGGGCGTGGGGCAGGGGTGATGGAAACGCCGGGTCGCGGACGTTGCCCATCACGGGAGCGTAGAGCGACGGGCCCATGTCGTAGGCCGGGGCGAGGCCGATCACGCGGGTACCGCGGGTGAAGAACGAGAGATTGCCCGCGTGCATGTCGGTGTTTGCGATGAGGCGTCCGAACGCGTGTCGCCAGCGGATTTCCGGTAACAACGACTCGTCGAGGATGCCAGCGGCTGCCAGGCCGGCGCCGGCGACGAGCCAATCGAACGATCCGCCGAGGTGGTGAGCGTCGAAGGGGAAGAGCGACATGACGCCGCGGCGACCGCCACCCGGAAGCCGATCGAACCGTTGGACTTCGAGGAAGGTCCGATCGGCGCCGATCAGGAGCTCGCTGGTGGCGGCATCGTGGCCATAACTGCGCATCACTTCGAGCGCGAAGTGTTCGGCGATGAGGAGATCGGCGGTGCGCTGGCCAAATGCATCTGTCGTCGGCGGCGAGAACTTGACCAGGACGGGATGCGCGTCGAGCGCGCGTGTGGCGAGGAACTTCGGCTGCTCGCCACCGGCCGATGAGCCTGCGGGACCGGCGCTGAGGACATCGTCGGCGAGCTCGGCGTAGAGCTGCACGCGCGCGCGAGGATTCGCGGGAGCGCTCGCACCTGATGACGCTGGAGCGCTGGTGCGCGACGCTGAATCTGGGGCGCTTGCCGGGCTTTGCCCCACTGACCTTTGCGAACCGCGGTCGGCGGGACCAGTGCCTGTCGTCGGTTGTCCGGTGGCGAGGTAGCGGGCAAAAGCGGCATCGCCGAGGATGAGGTTGCCGGGCAGATCCCAGCCGTAGCGAGTGAGATATTGCAGCGACTGGTCGGCCGTCCAGAGGGTCACGTCGGCGGGAAGACCGATCTCGGGGTGGCGGCGGGGAATCAGTCGGCCGAGGAACCCCGAAGGGCGAAG
>JANNNO010000425.1:0-7791 GCA_031398585.1 Myxococcales bacterium
TCTTGTCGACGCCCGGATTGGCGATGACGTTCATTCGCAGCTTGGCCGGGATGGTCGGCACGTGCTCCTTCCTCCCCAACGGCACCGATCCAGACGACGACTGTGACGCCGAGTCGGCAGCCTCCTGCGGACTCGATGGCATGTGCAACGGTTATGGCGCCTGCCGGCTCCATTCCGTGAACGTCGTCTGCGCGGCGGCGAGCTGTGTGAACTCCTCGACCGAACAGCCGGCACGCCTGTGCGACGGCGCTGGGACTTGCCGACCCGCGACCACGCAGGCCTGCGCCGCGGGCTCGTTCTGCTCGGGCGGCGGCTGCACCGTCAAACGGGGCAACGGCGTCGCGTGTGAAGGCGCCAATGAATGCACCAGCAACTTCTGCGTCGACGGCGTCTGCTGCGCGGCCGCTTGCGACGGCGCCTGCCAGGCCTGCGATCGAGCCGGCCAGGAGGGCACCTGCTCGCCCGCGCCCGCAGGCACTGATCCCGATGACGATTGCACCATGGAGCCCGTCGCTGCCTGTGGCCTCGACGGCACCTGCAATGGCGGCGGGGCCTGTCGGCGTTACGTGGCCGGGACCGTCTGCGCGGCCGCCACTTGCGCCGCCGACACCGCCAGCACGGCCCGGACGTGCGACGGCACAGGCACGTGCCAGGCGACCACGACGCGACTCTGCGCGCCCTACACCTGCGGAGCTTCTGACTGCCGTGCAGCCTGCAGCGACGACACGCACTGCCAGTCGGGCCTGTTTTGCTCTTCCGACATGACCTGTCAGCCCAAGCAGGCGACCGGGTCGGTCTGCACCGGCAACAGCCAGTGCCAAAGCGGCTCCTGCGCCGACGGGATCTGCTGCGCCACAGCCTGCACCGGCACCTGCGAGGCCTGCAACATTGCCGGCAGCGTCGGCACCTGCACGGCCGTGCCCGATGGACAGGATCCCGCGGTGGAATGCCCTGCGGAAGCGGCCACCACTTGCGGCCGCGTCGGCGGCTGCGACGGCGCGCGCGCCTGCAAGCGGCACCCCGTCGGCACGACCTGCGCGGCCCAGAGCTGCACGGCCGACGTGGTGACCGCCACGCGCACCTGCGACGGCGCGGGTACCTGCATCGCGGGCACCACCACCGCTTGTTCGCCCTACGCTTGCGGAGGCATCTCGTGCCGCACCGTCTGCGCTGCCGACAGCGATTGCGCCGCCAGCAACGTCTGCGCCACCGGGACCTGCATGCCGACCTCAGGCCTCGTGCTGCACTGGAAGTTCGACGAGACCTCGGGCACCACGGCGGCCGACTCGTCGGGCAACAGCCACGTGGGCACTCACATCGGCACGACCGGGACGCCGACCCCCTCGACCTCGGTGGCGCCGCTTGCCTTCACCAACGAACGCAGCGCCTCGTTCACCACCGCCAGCCGCCACGCGACGCGGATCACGGCGATGCCCGCCGCGCTCAAGCCGACCAACAATTTCAGCGTGAGCGCCTGGTACCGCGCCACCGCCATCGACACCAGCGGCGGCGAGGTCCTCTCGGCAGGTAACCAGTTCAACCTGCGCGTCAAGGCGACTCAGATCGAGTTCTCCAAGCGGGTCAACAACAGCGCTGGCACGGGCGGGACCTACGTCGCCTGCAACGCCACGGTCACCACCCACCTCGACGGCAACTGGCACCACATCGTCGGCGTGAGCACGCCCGCCGGCATCAAGACCTACGTGGACGGCGTCGAGCTCTGCTCGCTGACGTCGGCGGTCGCGATGCGCGACGTGCGCTACGATCAGAGCCCTGACTTCTACGCCGGCCGCCATCCCAGCAGCGAAGCCTACGACTTCGGCGGTCTGATCGACGACCTGCGCGTCTACAACCGCGCGCTGTCGGCCGCCGACGTCAGCTGGCTCTTCCTCGGGAAGAACTAGCCTCGTCTGATCGCACGCCCGCCCTCACGGCGTCTTCGCTGCTGCCTTGGCGGCAACGGCGAAGACGCGGTCGGCGTTGCGGTGATAGATCTTCTCCAGCACGTCGTCGGGCAGCTCGAGTCCATAGATGTGCCAGCGCCCCTGCTCGGGATGGTTGTAGTAGGGGAAATGCTCATCCGCGGTCTCGAGCCAGCGGAAGTGGCTGGCGTAGTTCTCCTTCTCGACGCCGAAGTCGGTGCCGAACAGCACCCGATCGGGGTAGGCGAGGAAGAGCTTGCGGGTCTGCCGCGGCTGCCGCCCGAGCTCGGCCTGGCGGGCGCCGAATTCCACGTAGGCGTTGGGATGCTTGGCCAGCAGCTGTGTGACGTAGTCGAGGTTCTCCGGCCAGCCGCCCACGTGCAGCGCCACGAACGTGGTGCCGGGATGGCGCGCGATCACCTTGTCGCGTGCGGCCAGAATCTGCGGCAGGCGAGGAAACTCCGGCGCAGCGAAACTCCAGTCGGGGTGCGCGGCCAGCTCCTCGTAGCGCTCGTTGTTGCCGTCGTGGGGGTGATAGAAGGCCTCGGGATCGCCGGTATGAATCGCCACCGGCATGCCCAAGCGCCCGGCCTCGCGCCAGATCGGATCGATCTTGGGATCGTCCACCGCGATGAGCTTGCCGCTCTTGTGGCGCGCTGACAGGCCCAGCTCCTTCAACACCTTGAGGCCTCGCGCACCCAGCTGGTGATCGCGACGAAGTTGCGCGGCCGCCTTGGCGCCGAAGTTGGGATCGTCGATCGTCTTCCAGTCGATCTGAGTGAACAGCACGAAGCGACCGGGGTGCGGCTTGACCAGCTTGGCGTGCAGCTTCGCCAGCGCCTCGTTGGAAGGCCCGGTCAGGACCACGACGGTGCGCACGTTGGCCTCGTCCATCACCTTGAGCAGTTTGTCGACCGGATAAGGGAGCTCGCCCTTGTCGTCCAGGCGGTCGTTGACGTGGTTGTGAAAGTCGACCACCGGGAACTTCGCCCGCGTCACCTCATGGATCGGCACGTGCAACATCGATCGCGGCCGATGGTCCACGAGCAAGAGGGGCAGCTTGCGCGGCGCCGCTCCGTCGGGTGCGCTGCCCTTGCTCCGCGTGCGCTCGGGCTCGACCCGCCCGGGCGCAGCCGGCCCCCCCACCGTCAAGGGCGCCCGGCAAGCCGAGGTCAGCGAAAACCCGAACACCAGCCCCACGAGAACAGCGCTCCTCATGAGCGCAGCATTTCACAGTGCGCCCTGCCGGCAAAGGGCGCTGGCACAGGCAGCTCGATGACCCCGGTCGGCTCGTCAGCGATTGCCGATGAGGTCGAGGTCGAAGCTGACGTCGGAGCTGGTACCGCCGCTCTGGTGGACCTCGACCGCGATTACGTTGGTCCCTTCGACCAGCAAGGATGCCGGCGCGCTGAAGGGGAAGTAGGTCGTCTCGCTGCCAATGGCACCGCCCGCCAAGGTGGTGTGAGCGATGGTCCCTGTCGGCATGTTGGTACGGAAGGCCTCGGTGCCGTTGATGTAGACCACGGCACCGTCGTCGCGTCGCAAGCCGATGGAAAGGCCGGTGTAGCTCGACGCCTGAGTGACGGTGAAGCTCTTGCGGAAGTAGCTGGTGATGTACTTCGACGAAGAATTGGGCCCGTACGAGATCACGGTCGCCTCGTCCCCGTCGCCGTACCCGAGCTCGGCGGGTCCACTGGCCCAAGCGGTATCGTTGAAGCCGACGGCACGCCAGGCGGTCCCCTGGTTGCTGCCGTTGTCGAGGTACTTCCAGCTGGCTCCGCGGCCGACGAAGGTGGTGGGACCAGGCCCCGGGGCGACGCCCTTCAAGATGGTGAAGGAATCATCGACGGCACCGGTCTCGCGCAGAAAGCGCGCATCGAGTCGGTTGCCGTTCACGTCGAGGACCATCGATCCGAGTCGGTTGAACGACACGTACATCGCGGGGTGATTCAGGCTTCCCCCGCTGGCCTGGCCCGAGCTGCCCGCGACCACGTAGACGGCACCCTCGTGCGGAGTCGGCGCGACGCCGGCCTTCTTGTAGGCGCCCCCGCCGCCCTCGCGCCCGTCCCCTGCGTTCAGCTTCATCGCCGGCGTGAGCGTGCCGGAAGACCCGTAATGCCCGTCGAGCAAGAACGTCCGCTCGTACGCGTGGCTGTGACCGGCAAGCACCATGTCCACGCCACCCTGCTCGAGGATGGGCAGGATGTTGGTGCGCATCTCGATCAGCTGCGATTCGGTATCTGAATTGTGCGAGCCCTTGGAATACGGGGGATGATGGAAAAAGGCGATGGTCCAGGTGGCATCGTTGGCCGCCAGATCGTTACGCAGCCAGGTCGCCATCGCGCCGCTCGGCGAGCGCGACGACCCGAACGAATCGAGACAGACAAGGTGGATGTTGCCGTAGTCGACGGCGTAGTACGCCTCGGTACCCGACGCCAGACCACCAGCCTCTCCGGCCGTCGGGTTGGTCATGGCGACGTAGTGCCAGGGCACGCCCGAGGAGTTGGTTGCCGACTCGTGATTGCCGCGCGTCGCAAAGAGGACCGATTTGCGCAGCATCGTCGGGTAGATGTTGAACAGCTTCGAAGTCATCTCGGCGTCTGTGCTGGTGCTGTAGGCGTTGTCGCCCAGCATGAGCCAGAGATCCGTATGCCGCGTGCCCGTAAAGTTGTAGTAGGCGTCGCGCGTGCCCGTCTGCCCGCTGGACCCCGTCCCAGCGTCACCCAGCACCCAGATGCGCGTGTTCTTGGGCGTGCCAGGGCTGGGCGACGTGATGAAGAAGTGATTGGCGTCGTTGCCCGCCTGGGTCGCCGTCGTCGAGCCGACCGAATAGAAGTACTTGGTATTGGCAGCGAGGCCGGTGACCCGCACCTCGTGCTCGGTGGCGACCGCCGCGTTGTCGGTGAACGAAGTCAACGAGCCCTGCACCGTCCCCCAGCGCACGCGGCTGTTGGTGGCCGCCGCCGTCCGCCAGCGAACGGTCACCGCCGTCGCCGAGCCGTTCTGCAGGTAAGGACCGCGGGTCGTCTGCGCCTCTGCCGTGGGCGCGTACGCGAAAACGAAAATCAGCAGCGCCGACAAGGTCGCGAGACGAAGCCTGAGCAGGGACGACGGACGTCGGGGAATCGAGATGGCCATGAGATCTCTCCTGGGCAGTGGACGAAAGGCGCCAACCGGCGGACGCCGCGAGCGTGGGGATCGGACACGGCGAGCGCTCGGCGCGCCGAACAGCTGGGCAGAGCTCAGGAGGGGCCGGCGGTACGGGCGGGGGCCGCCCTCACGCCGCTGCCCCGCTGTAGTGGCGAGTCGGTCGGCACGGATTCGCCGCTCAGCGCGCGTTTGCGTTCTTGCAGCGAAATGATGCGTCCCAGGCGCGCCATGCCCTCTTCCAGGCCAGCAATGGCGCGGGCGCGGTGCCGTGGCCCGAGACGCTCCAGGATCTCGGCGCGCGCGATGAAATGGTCGGGCTCGGGCTGCGGGTGTCTGGCGATCGCCCGATCGAAGAGCGCCACTCCAGCCAGCGGCCGCCCCTGCTTGACCAGGACCTCGGCCGCCAGCAGCAGCGCCTCCGGATGATCGACGTGATCCGTCAGGTAGGCCTCCAGCACCCGCCGCGCCTGCGACAGCTGCCCCGACTCGAGCAGCATCTTCCCGCGGGCGAGGTCGACCGCATCGAAGTCCGGTTCGTAGCGTTTGGCCGCGTCGTAATCAGCCGCCGCCTTTTTCCATTTGCGATGCTGACGATAAAGCTCACCTCGCGCCAGGTAGAGGTTGGCCCGCTCATGACCGTCGACCGGTTTACGCAGCTCGACCGCCAGTGCCGCCGTGACTTCTACGATCTGAGCGTGCAGATCGCCGTGTGCCGATGCAGGAGCTGACTGCACGGCCACCCCGCAAAACGCGAGGGCCGCAGCGAGCGTGACGCGAGTTCTCAGAGCCACGGCCCTGCGTTCATGACGGGCTCTTTGGGCGAGGTTGTCGTAAACAACGTCCTTCACACACGCCTGGGTCTTCGAAGGCGACATGAGCTGGCGAGACGGTTACACGGATCCACGTGTCGACTCGGCAAGCGTTCTGCGAAGCCTCTGCGGCACGCGCGTCGAATTCGTCACCTTCGGTTATCGTCTGGTGATGGTGACGACTTCGACCACGTCTCGCTCGCGACTCGTCTGGTGGGCGTTGGGCGGCGTGGCGGCGGTGGCCACGACGCTGGCAGTGCTCGCGTTAGCCCGTGTCGACAGCGCCGCACCATCCAACTTGGTTCCCCCGGCACAACAGCCACGCGAAGCTCGGTCGGCCCATTCGTTGCCGGCGCAACGACCTTCCGGAGGCGCTCACCCTCCCCGGCTGGTGGCGCCGAACCCGCGCATTGCTCCCGCGCGCCCCATACCGGGCCAAATGCCCGAGGCACTAGCCGATGACCTGCGCATGTTCGATGATGATCAGCTGCGAGCCGAGCTCGCGTCACTGGCCACATCCTGGCCCCGCCTCGCCATCCTCGCCGCCAGCTGCGGCCGGCGGCCCTGTCCCGCGGCGGTCAAGGCTGACGATCCCGCCGAGCTCAACGCTTTCGTCCTGGCGGTGAGCAATCGGTTCGGGGGCCACGTCGAGACGGTGCTCGAGACGGCAGCGGCGAATGAGCACATCGCCCAGTTCGCGGTCGGCACATCGCAACGATTCAGCCCAGCCCAGCTCGTCCTGGCCGCCCCACCCTAGCGGAATCCAGCGGCAGACCGAGGATCTGGTCTACCCCTCGCCTGCCGTGCGTCGAAGTCATGCCGCCGGCTCATCCGATGCATATCTTGGTGGTGAAGGACGAGGCGTACATGCAAGCGGCCATTTCAAGCCATGAGATCCCCACTCTCGAAGCGACCGACTCGCGGCCCCTGACTCTGGTGAGCTACGGGATCACCGACATCGGGCGGGAGCGGTCGCGCAACGAAGACCAGTTCGCGATCGCCGATCTCCGGCGGATCCTACGCGTGCAGCACTCCAGCATCCCTCAGCCCGAGTCCCTCTTGGGTGATGCCCTCGGCCACCTGATGGTGGTCGCCGACGGCATGGGCGGGCACAGGGGCGGCGAGGTGGCGAGTGCGATGGCGGTGGTGGGCATCGAGAACCTGCTGCTCAACACGATCAGCTGGCTCTGTCGGCTTCAGGGCGACGGGGTCCTGCGCGAGCTGCACGAGGCGCTACAAACCACAGATCGCTGGGTCGAGCAGGCCGCGACCCCCGACCCGGGCTTACGGGGCATGGGAACGACGCTCACCGTCGCCTATGTCGTCCACAATTCGCTCTACGTCGCCCACGCCGGCGACAGCCGTTGTTACCTCCTGCGGAACGGGCGTCTGCAACGCCTCACGCGGGACCACACACTGGTCGAAGCGATGCTGAAAGAGGGCGCCATCACCGCCGAGGAGGCGGCCCACCACAACATGCGCAACGTCGTCCTCAATGCGGTCGGCGGCGGCACCCGCGGGGTCGAGCCCGAGGTGCACAAACACCAGCTCAAGGCCGACGACATCGTCATGCTTTGCACCGACGGTCTCACGGGAATGATGAAGGACGACGAGATCGCGCAGATGCTCGCCGGGGATCCCGCCGAGGCTTGCCGCAAGCTGGTCGACGAGGCCAACGCGCGCGGCGGCCGCGACAACATCACCGTCGTCGTCGGCCGCTTCGACCAAGCCCCTCGCAACCGGTGACCTGCGGGCCTCTACTTTTTCAGGCGATAGCCGGTCTTGAACATCCAGCCGACGATGACGATCAGGATCAGCAGGAACGTGAACGTGGCGGCGAGGCTGACCCCAACGGCGACGTCGGCGGTGTCGTAGAAGCTCCAGCGAAAGCCGCTGATCAGGTAGACGAC
>JANNNO010000451.1:0-7160 GCA_031398585.1 Myxococcales bacterium
GGCGCTTGCAAAAAGAAGTGGCGCTCAACCTCGCTGCGTTTCAGCGAGGCGAGCGCCGCAACCGGGTCGACTGAACGTCCGCGGTCAGACCGAGCAGAATTGCTCGTAGTCGATGAGCTCGATCTTGCTGCGATCCACACCTTCACCGCAGGTCGGGCACTTCGGATCGCGACGCAGCTTCATCTCGCGGAATTTGGTGTTGAGGGCGTCGTACATCAGCAGCCGCCCGGCCAAAGTCTTGCCAACACCGAGGATGATCTTGATCGCCTCGGTGGCCTGGAGCACGCCCACCACGCCGGGCAACACACCGAGCACGCCGGCTTCCTGGCACGACGGGGCCATGTCGGGAGGCGGCGGCTCGGGGTAGAGGCAGCGGTAGCAGGGGCCCTTGTCGGGCTCGAAGCAGGTCACCTGCCCTTCGAAACGGTAGATGCTGGCGTGGACCACCGGCTTGCCGAGCTTCAGCGAAGCATCGTTGAGCAGGTAACGGGTGGGAAAGTTGTCCACCCCGTCGACGATGACGTCGTAGTCCTTGATGATGTCGAGCACGTTCTCGGACGTGAGGCGGGTCTTGTAGGGGACGACCTTCACGTCAGGGTTGAGACCATTGATCGCCTTTTGCGCCGACTCGACCTTGGGGAGCCCCACGCGATCCGTCGCGTGCAGAATCTGGCGCTGCAGGTTGGACGAATCGACGGTGTCGTCGTCGATGATGCCCATCGTGCCGACGCCCGCGGCGGCGAGGTAGAGCCCCGAAGGCGATCCGAGACCACCGGCGCCGAGGAGGAGCACCTTCGACTTGAGTAGCTTGACCTGCCCCTCCTGGCCGACCTCGGGCAGCATGGTGTGCCGCGAATACCGAATCGACTGGTCCTGGGTCATGATGAACGGCTTGTCGTATTCCAGCGCCGCGCGCTTCCACGCGGTAAAGCCGCCCGCCATCGACCGAACGTTGCTGTAGCCGAGCTCGTTGAGAGCCCGCGCCGCCAGTGCCGAACGCGTTCCCCCGGCGCAGTAGAGAATGATGTCGGCGTTCTTCTCGGGGACCTGCTCTTCGACGCGAATCTCGAGAAAGCCCCGCGGAATCCAGCGCGCCCCAGGGATGTAGCCCTCGAGGTACTCGTCCTTTTCGCGGACATCGATCACGATGGGCCCGGCGCCATTGCCATCGCCCGAGCGACCCTTGCGGTCGGCAACGACCTTCTTGACGGTCTCGACGTCCGTCTCGCGAATCTGGGTTTTGACGCCTTTCAGGTAGCCAGCGAAGCTCGACATGAGGGCACGACTCCTAGCGCGAAATTGGCGCCCTAGGCAACGACGGTGACCCCGCCTTTGCCAGGACGTCACGACGGCTGCCTGGGCAACCGTCACCGGAAGCGGGGCTCCCAGCACTCCCTAGGATTCAGGCTATAGTCCGATGGTTTCAGGAAATGCATCGACCATGAGCCGCCCAAACTTCCTCGTGACCCGGGTCGAGGACGTCCTCAACTGGGGTCGCAAGAGCTCCGCCTGGTACCTGCTCTTCGGCACAGCGTGCTGCGCGATCGAGCTCATGCAGACGGGGGGGCCCCGCGGCGACATCGAGCGCTTCGGCATGGTGCCCCGGGCATCGCCGCGACAGGCCGACCTCATCATCGTTGCCGGCACGGTCACCTACAAGATGGCCTCCCGCATCAAGACGCTCTATGACCAGATGCCCGAGCCGAAGTACGTCATTTCCATGGGCAGCTGCTCGAACTGCGGCGGCCTCTTCCAGCTCGCCTACAGCGTCCTGAAAGGCATCGACCAGGTCATCCCGGTCGACGTCTACGTACCCGGTTGCCCGCCCCGCCCCGAGGCGCTGATCGACGGCCTGATGAAGATTCAGGCGCGCATGCAGCAGGAGCGTGGGTGGCTTGCCCGGCTGTGGACCCGCGGGCGGGACGTCGTAACCCGCCAGGCCGCGCAAGACGCCGCGGCCGATTCCGTCGTGGCGCAGGGGGCCGGCCAAAGCACTGGCACGACGGGCCGCAGCTGACTACACTCGAACGCACAAGGAGCCAACTTCGCCGATGTCCACTGCCGCCGTCGAGACCAAGACCGAAATCGCCCCGAGCACGCCCGTCACGGACGCGCCCGCCGAAAGTCCCGTCAACCTCAGCGCCAAGGCGGCTGAAAAGGTCCGCGAGATCCGCGCCGAAGAGAACATCGAGGACAGCTACGCCCTTCGCCTCAAGGTCCAGGGGGGAGGCTGCTCGGGCTTCTCCTACGACCTCTACTTCGACCAGCAACAAGAGATCGATCACACGTTCGAAGCGAACGGCGTGAAGCTGATCTGCGACCAGATGAGCCTCATGTACCTCATGGGCACCGAGGTGGACTACGTCGAAGGTCTGCACGGCGCCGGCTTCAAGTTCAACAACCCGAACGTGAAGTCGACCTGCGGCTGCGGCAGCTCGTTCAGCGTCTGAGCCATCTCAGTCGCGCCGCGTGCCGGTGAAGAGGCGGGTTCCTGCGGGGGCCCGCCTTTTTTGCGTCCACGCGTGGCCAGGGCGCGTTCGACGGCCTGCGATCACGGCACGATCACGTTCTCGTCGACGGCCAGGCGGTTGATGTGAAGCTCGCACTGGTGTCGGATCCCGCCCCTCGTCATGGCGCTCTCGTCGTCGACCGAATCGCGCATCAGGCTGTCGTAACTGGCGCATTGAGCGCTCTTGGCATCGCGGCCGCAGTAGTAGTTTCGCACGCGTTCGCACGGGTTGCGGGCCACATCGATCGCGTGAATCACCACGTAGACCAGGCCGGCGCCTAGCGCCCCCAGGCCAATGGCGGCCATCACGCGGTTGCGCCGCTGGTACTTGTAAGGATCGATCGCCGCGGCCTCCGCGTGTAGCCGCGCCAGCTCGGCATCCAGCTCGGCCGCGTCGCCTTTTGGCTGCTCTTCCATGCGAGGGAGATTATCGGCGAAAACCGGGCGTGATAGGACGTTGTCGTGGCCGCCCCTCCTCGCTCGACCACTCCGTCGTCGCGCAAAACCCTCAGGACCCAACCGACACCCAGCGCCCGCAAGGCCCAGGGGGCGGTGGTTCGACGTCTGGCCAAGGACGTCGCGATCGAGGACCGAGCCGCGGTCAAACGTGCCGCCGTTCGCCTCAGCGGTACCGCAGCCGGGACCAGCAAAGCGACCAAGGCCATCTCGCGCGTGATTACCAAGGCGACGCGCAAACCCCTGCGCGCCAAGTGGCCGCCGGCGCCTGAAAGGGTGCGCGCGATCCTGGACGGCCTCGAGAAGCTCTATCCCGAGGTCCGCTGCGAGCTGGACCACGCCAACGCTTGGCAGCTGATCATCGCCACGATCTTGTCAGCCCAGTGCACGGATGAACGCGTGAATCAGACCACGCCCAAGCTGTTCGAGACTTTTCCGACGCCCGCGGCGATGGCCGAGGCGCCCCCCGAGGTGCTCGAGGAGCTCATTCGCAGCACGGGCTTTTTCCGGCAAAAGGCCAAGAGCATCAAGGCGACCAGCGCCGCCCTGGTCGAGCAGTTCGGCGGCGATGTGCCGCGGACCATGGACGAACTGCTCACCTTGCGCGGGGTCGCCCGCAAGACCGCCAACGTCGTGCTCGGCACCGCTTACGGGATCGCCGCGGGTGTCGTCGTCGATACCCACGTGCAGCGACTGGCGCTCCGCCTGGCGATCACGCGCGAGACCGATCCCAAGGCGATCGAGGAAGAGCTGATGACCGTGATCCCCAAGGATCACTGGATCCGCTTTTCACATCAGATCATCTGGCACGGCCGCCGCGTCTGCAGCGCCCGCAAACCCGACTGCGAGCACTGCCTGCTTGCGCCCCACTGCCCGAGCGCCTTCCGCGAGAGCTGAGCGGCCTTTCGCGCCTGGGCGGGCGGTTCAACCGGGGCCAAAGTAGACGTCGTCGTAGGCGCAGGTCGGATCGCTCAGCAGGGGCTGGGGATACTCGACGGTTCGGCCCTCGTAATTGCGCAGCACCCACCGGTCAGAACCGCGCTCCACCACGTAATCTGGCCCGATCGAGACCTTGCCCATGCCACCTGGCGTGTCGATCACCAGGTGAGGAACGGCGAGCCCCGAGATGTGTCCGCGGATCTGCTCCATCAGCGCGATGCCAGTCTCGACCGACGTGCGCAAATGGCCGGTGCCCTCGGCGACGTCGCCCTGAAACAGGTAGTACGGCCGCACTCGACAACGGAGCAGCTCGGTGAAGAGCTTGCGCAACACCCGAACCGACGAGTTGACTCCACGCAGGAGCACGGTCTGGTTGCCGATCGGAATGCCCGCATCGGCCAGCCGCGAGCAAGCGGCGCGCGCCTCGGGCGTGAGTTCCTTCGGGTGGTTGAAGTGCGTGTTGATGAAGAGCGGGTGGTACTTCTTCAACATCGCGCAGAGGGCATCGTCGATGCGCATCGGAAGCACGACCGGGACGCGCGTGCCAATGCGGATGATCTCCACGTGATCGATGGCGCGCACCGCGGCCACGATCTCTTCCAGGCGTTCGGTCGACAGCGTCAGGGGATCGCCGCCCGAGATGAGCACGTCTCTGATCGCGGGTGTGCGACGGATGTAGTCGATGGCGTCGCTGAGATCCTGGCGAGAGATCGCCGATTCCTCCTGCCCGACCAGGCGCCGCCGGTTGCAGTGACGGCAGTAGATCGCGCAACGATCGAGCGCAAGCAGCAGGCAGCGGTCGGGATACCGATGAAAGATCGCCGAGACCGGTCGGTGGGCATCTTCGCCCAGGGGATCCAGCAGCTCGCCGGCCTCGACGCGCAGCTCGCTTGCCCGCGGGATCACCTGCATACGCACCGGGCAATCGGGATGCTCGCGATCGATCAGCGAGAAGTAATAGGGCGTGATGCCCACGCGGAAGTGATCCGGCGCCGCGGCCAGACCGCCCAGCTCTTGCGGCGTCAGCGGTAGCAGCGCCTGCAGCTCCTCGCGGCTACTCAGGCGGTGGCGCAGCTGCCAGCGCCAATCGGGGTTGAGCGCATAGCCCGGCTCCGACCAGCGCGCGGCCTCGGCTTGCCCTTTGCCGGCGCCCAGCGATGGGATGGGCAGCTCGTCCGGGATCGTGCCGCAGGTCGATCCCGTTGCGCTTGCCGCCGGACTCGCCGGGGCCAAGACAGTGAGTCGCCGCCCGCCATCCCGCCGGGGCGCGGAGGACTCGTGGCCGCTCGGGCCGTCCTCGATCATGGAGTCCCGGCCCTGCCGCCCGGCTCGGTCTCGCCAGGCGCGTAGCCGCCAGCCCGGTTCGGTGCCGGAGCGGCTGGTCCCGCCCCGGGCACATCGCCGACGGGAGGCGCGCCACCGGCCGCTGCGCGCTGGCCGAGCCGCTTGGTATAGCCGGCCAGGTGCTGAATCTTCGGCCGGGTCAACGCCGCGCCGAAGCCGGGCATCTGGTTGCGACCTGTCATGATCACGGCCTCCAGCTCCTCGGGCTGCTTGACCCTGAAGGTCGCTTCCGAGAAGTCACGAATGCCGGGAATGGTCTTCTTCATCTCGGCGTCGCCCCGGCCATCGGGGCCATGACACTTGGCGCACATCTGTGCGTAGAGCGCCTCGACGTCGACCGCCACCGGCGGTCCCGCTTCGTTCGACTTGCCACAGCCGGCGAGCCCGAAGGCGGCCAGCAAGAGCAGCGACTCAGCCTTCATGTTTCTCCGCCGGCGCTTGCAGCCGCGCGGTCGACGCCCCGACCGTGCCACCCTTGGCGCCACCGCCGCCACCTGGGTTGGTGCCCGTCGGCGCCTGGTAGACCTCGCTGCCCTTGTCGCGAAACTCGGCTGCCTTCTCGCGCAGCCCCGCGGCGACCGCCTCGTCGACCGCGATGCCCTTTTGTGCCGCGAATTCGCGCACGTCCTGCGTGATCTTCATGGAACAGAAGTTGGGACCGCACATCGAGCAGAAGTGCGCGGTCTTGGCCGCGTCCGCCGGCAGCGTCTCATCGTGAAACGCCCGCGCGGTGACGGGATCCAGTGACAGATCGAACTGATCTTTCCAGCGGAACTCGAAGCGCGCCTTCGACAACGCGTTGTCGCGCTCTTGCGCGCCGGGGTGTCCTTTTGCCAGATCTGCGGCGTGAGCGGCGATCTTGTAAGCGATGACGCCGTCCTTGACGTCATCGCGGTCAGGCAGCCCCAGATGCTCCTTCGGCGTCACGTAGCAGAGCATCGCGGTGCCGAACCAGCCGATCATCGCCGCGCCGATCGCCGAGGTGATGTGGTCGTAACCGGGCGCGATGTCGGTGACCAACGGCCCCAGCGTGTAGAACGGCGCCTCATGGCAAAGCGTGAGCTGCTTGTCCATGTTCTCTTTGATCTTGTGCATCGGCACGTGACCGGGCCCTTCGATCATCACCTGCACGTCGTGCTTCCAGGCGATCTGAGTCAGCTCGCCCAGCGTCTCGAGCTCGCCGAACTGCGCCTCGTCGTTGGCGTCGGCGATGCAGCCCGGGCGCAGACCGTCGCCCAGTGAGAACGACACGTCGTACTTCTTCATCACCTCGCAGATGCGTTCGAAGTGGGTGTAGAGGAAGTTCTCCTGGTGATGCGCCAGGCACCACTTGGCCATGATGGAGCCACCGCGCGACACGATGCCGGTCAGCCGCTTGGCAGTGAGCGGAATGTAGCGGAGCAGGACGCCGGCGTGGATGGTGAAGTAGTCGACCCCCTGCTCGGCCTGCTCGATGAGCGTTTCGATGAAGAGATCGATCGTCAGATCTTCGGCCCGCCCCTTCACCTTCTCGAGCGCCTGGTAGATCGGCACGGTGCCGATCGGGACCGCCGAGTTGCGAATGATCCATTCGCGCGTCTCGTGGATGTTGGCGCCGGTCGACAGATCCATCACCGTGTCAGCGCCCCAGCGGGTCGCCCATTGCAGCTTCTCGACCTCGTCCTTGATCGACGACGAGAGCGCCGAATTGCCGATGTTGGCGTTGATCTTGACCAGGAAGTTGCGCCCGATCGCCATCGGCTCGAGCTCGGTATGACGGATGTTGGCCGGAATGATCGCGCGCCCACTCGCCACCTCGTCACGCACGAACTCCGGCGTGACGTTCTCGCGCAGCGCCACGAAGCGCATCTCTTCGGTGATCTCGCCCTTGCGGGCATAGTGCATCTGGGAATAGTTGGCGTCGCCGCGGGCC
>JANNNO010000529.1:0-7010 GCA_031398585.1 Myxococcales bacterium
TCTCAACCGCACACTGGGCGGCAGCGAGAAGCAGAAGCTCGAGCTGCACCTCGAATCCATCCGGCAGTTCGAGGCCCGCATCGCCGACAACATGAAGAACCCGGTCGCGGCCTGCATGAAACCGGTGGCACCGACCAACGATCTCAGCTCGGTGGCGAAGAAGACGCTGGCCGACATGGCCCACCTGGATCTGATCGTGAACGCCTTCGCGTGTGACATCACCCGTCTCGGCGCGGTCCAGTGGGGCAACAGCCACACCTGGCAGTTCGACACGCCCAGCGGTCTGCGTGGGGAGCTGCACATGGGCATCATCCACGTGCAGCGGACGGCTCAGGGCATCGCGATCGAGAACTGGCTAGCGGGGCAGTTTGCGGCGGTCATCAAAAGGCTGCAGTCAATCCAGGAACCCGATGGTTCGGGCACGCTGTTCGACAACACGTTGATGGTCTGGACGCGCGACTTCGGCGACGCCGACGGACACAACTCGCGCAACATGAAGTTCGTACTCGCCCAGGGCAGCGGCGGCTACTTGAAGACGGCGCCCACCGGCCGGTACATCAAGATCACCGCCAACAACCGGCAAGAACGCATCCTGCTGAACCTGGCCGAAGCGATGGGTTTTCCCAATTTCGCGGGTTTCGGCGATATCGGTGCCGACTTCGCCGCCAGCAAGGTTCCTCTCGCCGAGCTGCGTGGCTGACAGTCCGTCGTCACTCGCGAACGTCGCCGTCGCTCCCGAGTGTCCATTCGGGCACCCGTTTGGGCACCCGTTTGATCCTCCGATCGAAGGGGGGCACCCCAGGTTCGCTCTGCCTTCAGCGCCCTGGCGGATTTGGCGCTTGAAATCGTTACCACTGCACTTTAGACAGTGCCAATGCGAAGCCCCCACCGAAGTCCGATCCGCGAGTCGCGTCTCTCCATCTTGCCCATCGGTGGGCTCGTGCTCGGGTTGCTGCTCCTGGGCGCCTGCAAGGAAGAGCCGGCTGCGGGCGGGCAGGGCGGCGCCGGCGGAGCGCGCACGGGCGGAAGCGGTGGAGGATCCGGTGGAAGCCTAGCGACCGGAGGCACGGGTGGTGGCACGACCAACACCGGTGGCGCCGGCGGAGGCAGTCGCGGAGGCAATGGCGGAGGCGGAGGCGCAGGGATGACGGGAGGCACGGGCGGCGGTGGCAACACGGGCGGCACCGGTGGCGCCGCAGGTTCCGATGCGAGCAGCCCAGACGCGAGCGGCACGGGCGGCGGTGGCGGTGAAGTCGGCGCCGAGACGGGCGAGACCGGCGGCGCTCCCAGCGATGCTGGGCCCTCCACGCCACGACCGGACGCCATGGGCGCGGCCTGCGCCACCGGCCAGAGCTACGCGTTCACAATCCGACCCTTCCCGTCGCAAAAGGGAACCTTCACCGTCTACTTCACCGCGACCCCTTCACGCGCACCGACCAACAGCGTGATCGGGCTTTCCGACGGTCAGAAGTATCTGCACGACGACTTCGCCGCCATCATTCGCTTCGGCACCAACGGTAACATCGACGCGCGCAACGATACGGGCTACACGTCGCTCACGCCGCTCCCGTACAAGGTCATCGACTATCACTTCCGTTTGGTCGTGAACGTGCCGACGCAGACCTACGCGGCGTACGTGACGTTCGAGGGCAAACCCGAAGTGACCATCGGCACCGGCCTCAAGTTCCGCGACAGCGCCGGCATGGTGACTCAGCTGAACTACTGGGGCGTCGAGGCGATCGCCGCTCACCAGATGAAGGTCTGCGGATTCCTGGTGCAGTGACGCGGCGGTAGCGCTGCGGCGGCGGGAACGGCGGTGCGCCCGGCCGATGCAAGTCGTCGGAACAAATCGGGTGCGGTCGCGTGGAACCGGCGAGATGCTTCGCGTGCATATGAAGTCGGCCCGAATTCGCGTGTCTGCGGTGAGCCAAGCCGGTCGCCGCGGAATTGATCGTGACGCCGTTGTCGCCGTCGCTCTGGCATGCGCGGCGATCCTGGCGGCTTGCTCGCAATCGGCACCGGGCACGCCCGTCAGCCCCAGTCGCTCAGGTGGGGCCGGCGGCGCTCAGAGTCCGCGGGCAGGCCAGGGCGGGCAGAGCGCTTCGGGTGGACAGACCGGGCAGGGCGCGATGCCGGGTGGCGGGGCGGCCGGATCCGGTGGCCAAGGCGGCGCGGGCGGCCCCGGTGCGGGCGATGCGGCCCCCGTCGACATCATTGGGCCAGGTGGCGCGGGGGGCGCGCCTCCTCGGGATACAGCGCCGCCAAGTGATGGCGGCGGTGGGAGCGCGCGAGACGGTGCTGGGGTCGACCTGCCGCCGATCACGCCCGGCAGCGGTCCCATGCCGCCGGCTACCTGGCAGGAGCACTGGTTCGAGCACAACCAGCTGCTCTCGCTTCACGCTTACGACGAGCACGTCGCCATCTACGTAGACGGTGCCGTGACCCGCGCCAACATCGGGTGGCTGCTGCCGTTCATGAGTCGCCTCTGGCAATACACCAAGAACGTCTACGGCGCGGCCGGCTTCGGTCCCGACCCGCGGCTTTATTCCATTCATCACCAGGGCAGATACGGCGGCGGTCACCCGAGCTACTACTTCGATGCGTCCCACGACGGTCGCAACGTCAGCGACTGCGGCCCCGGTCCCTGGACCGAGGGCGCGTTCGACATGCCCAGCCACGAAGTCGCTCACGTCGTCGAGTCCGCCACCAACGGCGCTCACGGCTCGCCATCGTTTCCCATCTGGCGCGACAGCAAGTGGGCGGAGATCTATCAGTACGACGTCTATCTCGCGCTCGGGATGGAGAAGGACGCGCAGCGTTTGTTCTCGCGTTTTTCCAGCGGCGTCGACGATTTTCCACGCGCGGGCACGCGCTGGTTTCGCGACTGGTTCCATCCCATCTGGCGGGATCACGGCGGCGCCCAGGTGCTGTCGCGCTACTTCCAGCTGCTGGCCAAACACTTCAGCAAACGCCCCGATGGAAAGCGCTTCGCTCGCGACCTCAACTGGGGCGAGTTCATTCACTTCTGGAGCGGCGCCGCCGGTAAGGATCTGAAAGAGCTGGCGACGAAAGCCTTCGGTTGGCAAACGGCGTGGGACGCGCAGCTCGCGAAGGCGAAGACCGACTTTCCCGCCATCATGTACTGACAGGCAAGCCTGCCCGTCGGCAGAACCAGCCGCTTCGTATTAGGCTGCGGCCGTGAAACCACACCCGACGTTCACCGCTGGCTGCGGCGTCTGCGCCTCGCTCGCCGGTCCCTCGCCTGCGGCTCCGCTGTTCGAAAACGAGCTCTGGCACGTGCGCCACATCGACCCTCCCTATGGCGTTGCGGGCTGGATGATGTTGATCAGCCAACGCCACGTGGGCGGACCGGCGCATTTCGATGACCGTGAGGCGGCGAGCTTCGGCCCGACCTTGCGCCACCTCGAGCGGCAGTTAGAAGAGCTCACCGGGGCGCTGCGCATCTACACCGCGGCCATGGGCGAGAGCCACCCGCATTTTCACTGCCACATGGTTCCGCGTTATCCCGAAACCGCCAAGGGAGCCAAGGCCTGGGGCGTGTTCGATCTGTTGCGAGCCGCCGGCGCCGGCGAGATCGAGGTCGACGCAGCCGCTGTCGGTGACCTCAGCCAGCGCTACCGCGACCTTCTGGCCCGCAATCCGCCGCCGCGTCCCTGATCCACGTCCTCTCGAAGGCGCTCGTGCCTCTGCCCGCCGGCCCCCTCGGCCCCTGTGAGCCAACGGCTCTCGCGAGCCTCAGCTCAGCTTGATCGTCACCGTCTTGCTCTCGGCGTAGTGCTCGAGCGCGGCCTCGCCATTTTCGCGACCCTGGCCCGACATCTTGAAACCGCCGAACGGCGTGGTTGCCTGCACCACGTGGTAGCAGTTGATCCAGACGGTCCCGGCCCGCACGTTCTTGGCGTACCAGTGGGCCTTGTCGATGTTCTTGGTCCAGAGGCCAGCGGCCAGGCCGTACTGGGTCGCATTGGCCCGTTCGATCATCTCTTCGGCGGTCTTGAACGACAGCACGCTGACCACCGGGCCGAAGATCTCGTCGCGCGCGATCGCCATGTCGTCCTTGACGTCCTCGAAGATGGTCGGCTCTACGAAGAAGCCCTTGTCGCCGACGCGTTTGCCGCCGCTGACCAGGCGCGCGCCCTGCCGCTGCCCGAGATCCACGTAGTGCAGGATCTTGTCGAGCTGCTCGCGCGAGACCTGAGGTCCTTGCTGCGTACTCGCCACGCGCGGATCGCCGATTCGCCGTTCTTTGGCCCGCGCCGCCAGCCGAGCCACGAACTCCTCGCGAATCGATTCTTCCACGAACAGCCGACTGCCGGCCGTGCAGCACTGACCGCCATGGTTGTAGATCGCATGAAACGATCCCGCGACCGCCTGCTCGAGATCGCAGTCGGCAAACACCACGTTCGGGCTCTTGCCACCCAGCTCGAAGGTCGTGCGCTTCAGCGTCTCAGCCGCCCGCCGCGCGATGATCTTCGCCGTGTCGACATGTCCCGTGAAAGCGATCTTGTCGATCCCGGGGTGGACCACGATGGCGTCGCCGGTCGTCTCGCCGAGGCCGTTGACCAGGTTGATCACGCCGGGCGGAAAGCCGGCCTCCTGCGCCAGCTCGCACACACGCAGAGCGGTCAGCGGCGTCTGCTCGGCGGCCTTCATCACGACGGTGTTGCCGCAAGTGAGGGCGGGGCCCCACTTCCAGGCCAGCATCGCCAAGGGGAAGTTCCAAGGGATGATCTGGCCCACCACGCCGACCGGCTGGCGCAACGTGTACGCCAGATAGTTGCCGCGCATCGGGATGGTCTTGCCTTCAATCTTGTCGGCCCAACCGGCGTAATAACGCAGGCAGTTCACGACATCGACCATGTCGCCGCGAGAGTCCGAGATGGTCTTGCCCGAGTTCGCCGTCTCGAGCTGCGCCAACGGTTCGGCCTCTGCCTCGATCAGGTCCGCCAGCTTGAACAGCAACCTGCCCCGTTCGACCGGGTCGAGGCGAGCCCAGGGACCCTTCTCCAGCGCCGTTCGCGCCGCGCGCACGGCCCGATCCACGTCGGCGGCCGTCGCATGCGCCACGTTCGCCAGCACTTCGCCCGTGCTCGGATCCAGCGTCGCAAAGGTTCCGCCGTCCGAAGCGTCTGACCACTGGCCATCGATGAAGAGCCGGGTCTGTCCCGCGTAAGGAGCATTCTTGGCTGCGATCGGCTGGGCAGATGACGACATGGCGCGCAGCCTAAACCGTTTTCATCCGAGCGACCAGCCAACGGCCCCACCAGACGTCGTGCTCCTCAGGCTCTGCGGTGACCGCTGCGCCTGCTTGCGGCCACTGTTGATTGGCGCGGCCAATGTCGATGACCAGCGCCGGCGCCCGCTTTTCGCCCTCGGAGCCTGACGAGGCGCCGCAGCGGGCAACGCCTCCCCTCCGAAAGCCCAGGCTATGAGCCCGACAAAATCGTTTCGCTTTTCGCTAAGCTGCGGGCGCGACAGGGTCCGCCCCGGCCGTGCGTCGCAAGGAGTCGCCCGATGAGGACAGCAGCGTTTGCCTCTTTCCTGGGTCTCGTGGTGTTGGTGGGGGCCTGCCAGCCCGCCAAAGTAAGGCCGGGCGAAGGCGACCCGGGAGCAACGGCTGGAGGTTCCCGACCCGCGCCAGGACCAGCGCCCGAGCGCATGGATCCGCCGCCGCCGCCACCCAACGCGCCCTCGGTGACTCTGCCCGACGCCAACACGCCCGTGCCCGAGGTGGCGCCGGCGTGTGCCGGCCTGCAATGTCAGCAGCAGGCTTGTGCCGGGGGCGGCACGACGTCGCTCAGCGGGACGGCGTTCGCGCCCAACGGCAAGCTGCCCCTCTACAACGTCGCCGTCTACGTGCCCAACGGACCGCTCGAGCCGTTCGTGCAGGGGGTGAGCTGCGATCGCTGCGGGACCCTCACGTCAGGCAAGCCGGTCGCATCGGCTCTCACTGACCACGAAGGAAAATTCAAGATCACCAACGTCCCGGTCGGCAAGGAGATCCCGCTGGTTTTCCAGGTCGGTAAGTGGCGGCGCAAGATCGTCATCCCCGAGGTGAAGGCCTGCGTCGACACGCCCCTGACGGATCCCGAGCTCACGCGATTGCCGAAGAACCGCCAGGAAGGCGACATGCCGCGCGTGGCGGTCACCACGGGGCAATGCGATCAGCTGGGATGCATGATCCCGAAGCTGGGCGTCGACCCCGCCGAGATGGGCGTGGCGGGCGAGGACAAGGCATTCATCTACTACCGAGGGCAGCGCGATCTGCTCGGGCCACCCAACATGCAGGACGCGGCGACCGCGCTCTGGCAGCGGCCCGAAGAGCTGGCCAAGTACGACATGATCCTCAACAGCTGCCTCTGTTCGGAGCAGTCGTTCTACAAGGGCACGGCCGCATTCGATTCCGTCACGAAGTGGGTCAACAGCGGCGGCCGCATGTTCGGCAGTCACTTCTCCTACGATTGGCTGAAGTTCAGTCCCGATATGGCCTGGGCGGCGGTGATGAAGCCGAGGGGCGGTTTCGCAGGCCGCGCGATTGGCCCCATCAAGATCGACACCACGTTCCCCAAGGGCAAGGCGCTGGCTGACTGGATGAAGTTCCTCGATCCCGCGCTGAACTACGGAGAGGTCGCAGCGCCTGTCATCTTCGACAACCTGAGCGGCACGGGCGCCCAGGTCTGGGCGACGTCGACCACCAACCCCGGCTTTGGCATCGGTGTTCCTCCGCCCACGATGCCGCCGGGCATGCCGATGATGAATCGCCCGCGTTTCATCACCATGAACGCGCCCGTGGGAGAGCCAGCAGAAAAGCAGTGCGGAAAGCTCGTGCATCTCGACGTGCACGTGACGGCCGAGAACATGGTCCGCCCCCTGCCCGGATCGTTCCCGACCGGCTGTGGCACCACGCTGAACAAGGCCGAGCACGTGCTGGCCTTCTTCATCTTCGATCTGGCGGCCTGCATCCAGGAGGAGACCAAACCTCCCATGCC
>JANNNO010000532.1:0-20267 GCA_031398585.1 Myxococcales bacterium
GCTGGGCAGGTCGCCGAGACCCTCAATCGCTACGAGACTCACGCCGGTGATTTTTTCTATCTCGCTGCGCGGACCGTGCATGCGCTGGGCGAGGGCTGTCTGGTCTACGAGGTTCAGCAGACCTCCAACGTCACCTTTCGCGTCGACGACTGGGGGCGCGTCGGCCTCGATGGCAAGCCGCGGCCGCTGCACGTGCGCGAGTCCTTGGCGACGATCGACTTTTCTCGCACCGGCTTTGGGCCGCAGCGGCCAGCCTTCGCAGCCCATCCCGACGGCGGCGATGCGCGCCAGCTGGTCGAGTGCGAATACTTCCGGGTCGAGGAGCGCCGAGGTGTGCGCCTGCGCGGTGGCGGCAACGACGCTTGTACGGTCGTGGTCGCCCTCGAGGGTGCGGGCACGCTGACGGCGGGAGGCAAGACGGTCTCGCTGGCGCCGATGCAGACGGTGCTGGTGCCGGCGGCGGCGGGCCGCTGGCAGATCGGAGCTGCGCGCGCCGGGGCCGAAGTGATCGGCGGCGCTGCGCGGGATGGGGCGGCGGCGGGGGCCGTGGGGGGCGACGGATCCGCCGCCCCGATCACGGTGTTGTTGTCGCAGCCTCGCGGTTGAGAGCGCGAGGCTGCGAAGACTGGGCTCGGCTTACGGCTCGGGCGTCGGGACGCGACCCGGGCACTTCGCCTCGAGCGCCTGGCAGGCTGCGCTCGTCATGGGCGGCATGACGGCCGAGCTGCTCATCAGTAACTGCAAGGTCAGCTGCTGGCAGGTGGGGAACGCGCTGCCGAGCGCTTCGAAGTACGCCGGCATCGTCGTGTAACAGGCTTCGAGCTCCGCCACGCTGGCCTTGCAGGTGCTGTCGGCGATCTTGCAATCGCCCATCACCGAGCCGCTCTTGTCCTTGATGCACATGTCGTAGACCTCTTTGCACTCTGCCTGCAGCTCGGCGTCGGTGGCAGCCGGGGCGATGGCGGCGAAGATCACGGCGCCGACACGACAGCCGAGCTCGGTGACCTTGGAGTCGCCCAGCGCCTTTGTCAGGTGCGCCTCGGCCGACTTGCAGATCTGATCTTGCTCGCTCTGATTGAGACTCGAGAGCTGGCGGTTGCCGGGCAGGCCGCTCCGGTAAGCGCCGGCCGAGCCTCCCGGAGCCGTCGGGCTGGGGCCCCCGTCGACAGCGGAGCCGTTTCCGTCGCTGTTGCAGGCAGCAGCTGTCGCCAGGGCGATCGCGAGGACGAAGTGAGGCCATTGAATCGTGCGCATGAATCCTCCGGGTAAGGGTTCGGTCGCGCATCATGCCGAGATGGGAACGTTCTTGCAGCGATTTCTTGTTGCGCGCTTCGTTGCGAAGCGGACGGGCTAGCGAGCGCCGAGTTCGGAATGCCGGGGACAACCCGCGATGAGGGCGGGATTCGAGAGGCGGTACGAAGGCATGTTGGGCGGCGGGGCCCGCCAGGCGACGGCGGTGGTGGGGTCCTCACTCCCCCCATGGCCGACGATGATGAGATCGCGGGCCACGCGTCGGCTTCGCCAGCTGACACCGCTGCTCTCGAGCTCGATGAGGACTCGATGAGCCGCGATGGCGGAGGCCTCGTCGGTGAAACGAAGTCGCCAGATCGCAAGCGGCGCGGTTGCCGATTCGAACAGCGACAGGTAATCGCCGGTCAGGCGCGCGGCCAGGGCGCGCAGCTCGCCGCGGCCGGAGACGGCGCTGAGAAAGCGCCTCTGATTGCGGCGGATGAAGAGCTGCCAGACGAACGCGCCTTGGCGATCGCCGGCCACGAAGGCGTGGGGCGCTTGCAGCTCGGGCGAAGAGTCCACGCCCAGATCTTCGACGAGAGGGCCCTCGGCAAGCTCGGGGGCGCTTGCGCCGAGCAGGACCTGCCGAGCGGATGTCGGCGGCCGGTTCCAGAGATCCTGGATCGCAGGCAGGCCTCCTGCCTGGTAGGCGCCGATCACGGTCGAGAGGCCGAAGGGGTAAGAGAAATAGGAATAGGCAAAGTCGGCGGGCACCGGGGCGGCGGCGGTCGCTCGCAGCGCCAGGTCGTGCACGCGGGTAAAGAGTGCTGGCCACGCGACGTCGGTGGTGTCGCGGTGAAAGAGGCCGAGCATGGCGCGCGTCTCGGTGTAGCTGGCTTCACCCTCGACCAGCGCGCCGCGCGCCATCAGTCGATCGTAGCTGGTGTCGTTGTCGCGATACGGGAAGGCGAGGTGGCCTGCGCGATCCTGCAGGGCGTGCGTGAACTCGTGGACCAGCAGGCTCATGTTCCAGGCGCCGTCCATGGGGCCAGAGTCGCCATCCTCGGTGATGATGGTGATCGCGCGGGTGCGGCTGTCGTAAAAGGCGCCGATACGGGCGGCCAACGTCGCGGCGGCCTGGTTGGGGGTCACATCGGGATCGGCGAGATCGAGCAGGGCGAGGGCCGCGAAGCGCTTCTTCTCGAACGCGATTTCGGCAGGGCTTCCTCCGGTCGCCGCTTGCACGACGAGCTGGCTGCGGGAGAGGAGCGTGACCGGGATCTCTTGCGGCTCCTCACCGAGAAAACAGGCGGCGGCGCGCGAAGCCGACTGCTGGCAAGACGGCTCGCGGATGTCACAGGCCTGCAGGCCGCAGGGAGGATCGGGGCTGCAGGCCATGAAAACCAGGCAGCCGAGCGCAACTGCGGTCGTACGCGCGTCCGGGCGTCCGACTACCACGGCTTCCATCCGATGCTCACCGAGGAGCTGAAACGAAGGCGGTTGGGAGCCTCCAGTAGCGGGCTCGGCACGTGAATGATCCCGAGCGGTAAGATGCGAAAGTAGACGCCGCTCGATCCCAGGAACTCGTAGCCGGCCTGGGCGAAGACGCCGTAGCGGACGAACGAATCGATCAAAATGCCCTGGATCGCAAGTCCCTGCGCGACCATGGCGCCCCAGCCAATCTCGGCCGTGGCCCGGTGGCGGTGGCCGAAACTGGCGCCCGCGGTGACAGCGGGTCCGAAGCTACGCAGCGTTTCGCCGTCGAGGGTGAAGATCCCGTCGAAGGTTCCGGTCTGTCCCACGCCGATGCCAGCGAAGACGGTGAAGGGAAGGCGCGTGGCGAGCGGCCAAAGCCCCATCACTTGCACACCGATGCCGGCGAAGTCGGGGCCGATGCCCAGGCTGGCCGCCAGACCGGGCGTGGCGTAGCGCGGCCGATGGGGACTGGCGTTGGCGCTGGCGGCCGGCGCCGGATCAAGAGTCGGCTCGGCCAGGGCAGGGCGGGCGAGTGTCAGGGAGAGGGCGATCGTTGTCAGGGCAACGATCACGGCGGGGGCCTCAGCGGTTCGGATCGGCAAGGCGAATCTCGACCATGAGGTCACCGGCCAGTCGTTCCAGGCTGGCGCGCACGGCTGCTGCGTCGACATTTTCGGGCACACCGATGCGCGCCCGCGCCCGGAACATCATCTCGCCCGACATGGGGGCGCTCGACCGGTTGGTCTCGAGCTCCTCGACGTTGATCTCGTGCTGGGCGAGGAGGCGCGATACTTCGCGTACCAGCCCCGGTCGGTCGAGACCGATGAGGTCGAGCTCCATGACCCGCACCGGTGTGGGGCTCGGCCCGCCGCTGGTGTCGACGACGATCTTGAGGCCGCGCCCGGCGAGCGCCGCCAAAGTCGTGGTCAGCTGCTCGACCCGCTCAGAGGGGAGCTCTACCCGCAAGATCCCGGCAAACTTGCCTGCCAGATGAGCCATGCGGCTTTCCAGCCAGTTGCCGTCATGGCCCGCGATCGCAGCGGCCACTGCCTCGACCAGACCAGGCCGATCGGGCCCGAGCAGCGTGAGAACGATGTCGGTTTTCATTTCTCCGGCCATGATACCCCACGCGCCTGGGCGATCCGCCCCTCTCGCCGAGCCCCCTCGTCCGCTCCCAGCGGGTGGGTGCAGGTGCCATGGGCATGGTGACGGGATCGGTGGGCTTCACGGCCGCTGGCGGCGGCGATCCCAGAGCCCAGGCACCTCACAGGCGGTGGCGAGCAGGCAGGCGGTGGTGAGGGCGAGTCGCAAGGTCTTCATGGGCGGTCTCCTGTGGGACGTTCGTCGTTGTGGACGACTTGCCTCTTCTGCACGGCCGGGACCGGGCCCGCTGACCCGATAGTCTGTGTGAAATCAAAGGCTTAGCGCTTGCGATCGCTGTCCGGACCGAAGCTCGGTCAGTGTCCGGACGAACCGTCGGCGGTGCCCGGGGTCGCGCTCCGGGTGTGGCGACAGCTGCCCAGGCAGCGACTCTTGGGCTCGCCGGCGCAAGCGCCCGCAGGGTCGGCTTCTGTAGTAAAAGCCTCGCTTCATGCCGGGGCCGGGAACGCTGATTTTCTATGGACTGGCGGCGCTCATCCTCGTCAACGCCGGCCTCGTCGCCTTCTCGCGCAACATCCTGCACGCGGCGCTCGGGCTGCTGGCGACGCTGGTCGGTGTGGCGGGGCTTTACCTCTGGCTCGGCGCGGACTTCCTTGGTGTTTCGCAGCTTCTGATCTACGTGGGCGGCATTCTCGTCATGATCCTCTTTGCCGTCCTCTTCACCACCCGCATCGGGGCCGTGCGCATCTCGAACGCGAGCCTGCCGCGGCTCTCGGCGCTGCCGATCGGGATCCTGGTCGCAGGCGGCCTCGGCTGGGTCGGCTGGACGACCGCGTTTCGTCTCACCGAGGCGGTCTCGGCGCCGACCACCGCGCGGCTCGGCGATGCCTTCCTGCGCGAGCACCTACTGCCCTTCGAGCTGGCGTCGCTGGTCCTCTTGATGGCCTTGGTGGGCGCCATGGTGCTCGCTCGCCGCGCGGTCAAAGAGCCGCCTGCGCCATGAACGCGACTGTCGCTGGCAGCGTCGGCCTGCCTCATTTCCTCGTGCTATCGGCGCTGCTGTTCGGTCTCGGCGTGCTCACGGTCGGCACGCGCAAAAGCGCCGTCGCCATCCTGATGGGCGTCGAGCTCATCCTCAACGCCGCTGCGCTCAACTTCGCCGCCTTCGCCCACTTCGTCGATGGCGCCATCACCGGCCAGGTCTTCGCGCTCTTCATCATCGTGCTCGCCGCCGCCGAGGCCGCCGTCGCGCTCGCCATCGTGCTGGCGATCCACCGCACCCACCAGACCGTCGATGCCACCCGCACGGTGGCGCTCAAGGAGTGACGGCGAATGGACGGCACCACCGCCACCCGGCTGCTCGCCGATCTACCCAGCGCCACTGGCACCGGGTTGCTGTTGCCACTTTTGCTGCTGCCGCTCCTGGGAGCGGCGATCTGCGGCCTCCTCGGCCGCTGGCTCACGACGAAGCTCGGCGAGCGCGCGGTCGCTGCCGTCGCGATCGGCGCGTTGGCCGCGGCTGCCGTCGTCGCCTGCATCGCCTTTTTCCGCCTGACGGGCCTTCCGGCCGGACAGCGACTGCTGCAGCAGCACGTCTTTGCCCTGCTGCAGATGCGCGATCTCAACATCGACTTCGCGCTCGCCTTCGATCCCCTCTCCGCGACGTTCGTGCTCGTCATCACGCTGGTCGGCACGCTGATTCACATCTACGCCGCCGGGTACATGCATGGTGACGCCGGCTACGCGCGTTTCTTTGCGTACCTCAACCTTTTCGTCTTCTCGATGCTTCTGCTGGTGCTGGGCGATTCGCTCTTCCTCGCGTTTTTCGGCTGGGAAGGCGTCGGGCTCTGCTCCTACTTGCTGATCGGCTTTTGGTATCGAGACGAGGTCAACGGCGCCGCCGGCAAGAAGGCCTTTTTGGCCAACCGGGTCGGCGATTGGGGCTACCTCGCGGGCGTGGTGTTGCTTTTGGCGGCGCTGGCGGGGACCTTCGCGTCCCCTTCAGAATCGCCACGCGCGAAGTTCGAGGTCGCGACGCGCGCTGAGCCTGCCGAGATCACCGCGGTGGGGCCTTCGCTCAGGTTTCGCGATCTGAACGCTTTCGTTACGGCCGTGGATGCGCAAGGCGAACGGATCGTGGCCGACGCTCTGGTCGATGCACGCCTTTGGGGCATTCCGGTCGTGCTGCTGATCGGCCTGGCCTTCTTTCTGGCGATGGCGGGCAAGTCGGCGCAGATCCCGCTTTACGTGTGGCTGCCCGATGCGATGGCGGGCCCGACGCCGGTCTCGGCCCTGATCCACGCGGCCACCATGGTCACCGCCGGCGTCTATCTGTCGGCGCGGCTGGCGCCGCTCTATGCGCTTTCACCCGGTGCCCTCGACGTCATCGCTTCGGTTGGCCTCGCCACCGCGCTGCTGGCCGCGCTGCTGGCCGCGGTCCAGCACGACATCAAGAAGGTTCTCGCCTATTCCACCATCAGCCAGCTCGGCTACATGTTCGTCGCCATCGGTGTCGGTGCGCCAGGCGCTGCCGTGTTTCACGTGGTCACGCATGCCGCGTTCAAAGCCTGCCTCTTCCTGGCGGCAGGCTCGGTGATTCACGGCATGGCTCATGTCGTGGACGAGGGCCCGGTGACCTTGTCCGATCGGCGCCGGCGGTTGGAACCCGATCCGCACGATCCGCAAGACCTTCGCAACATGGGGGGCCTCGCCAGCGCTCTGCCGCGCACCCACCTGGCCTATCTGCTGGGATCGATCGCTCTGGCCGGTCTGCCCATCGCCGCGGGCTTTTATTCCAAGGACGAGATCCTCTGGCGAGCGCTGGTGGCGCCCGCGCATCCGGCGCCGACGGTGCTCTTCTTGGCTGGCGTGTTCACGGCAGGCCTGACGGCGTTCTACATTGCGCGCAGCTACTACCTGGCCTTCGTGGCGCCCGCAGCCGTGCGCAGCCAGGCCGCGCACGAGGCGCCCGCCGTGATGACGATCCCTGTCCTCCTGCTGGCAGGAGCCGCCGTCACCATCGGTGCTGCGCTTGGCTGGCCCGAAGCGTGGGGCGGGCATCCGCTCATCGAGAGTTGGTTGGAGCCGGTGTTGCCTCCCGCACCCGGCTCTCTCGCGTCAGGCGCCGCACGTTTCGGTGGTCATGAAGTGGCGGCCGCGATCGTTGCGCAGACCTTCGGGGTGGCCACGGCGGTCGCTGGCTGGCTGCTGGCGCGCTGGCTCTACCGGAATCCGCGTCGGACCGGCGCGGCCTTGCGCCTCTTGCGTGATCGCTTCGAGCGCACGCACAAGGTCCTCTGGAACCGCTTTCACGTCGATGATCTCTACCGCGAGCTCGTGGTTCACCCGGTCGAGGATTTCGCGCGCGCCGCGGACTTCATCGATCGTCGTTTGATCGAAGGCATCGTGGCCAACCTGGCGCGCATCGCACGGGGCGCGGCGGCCCTGGGCGGCGCCATCGATCGTTTCGTCATCGACGGTCTCATCGATGGCCTCACGGCGGGGCTGGTCGCCGTCGGTCGTCGTTTTCAGAAGCTTCAGAGCGGGCGCCTCAATCAATACAGCCTCGGCATCGCGCTCGGGGCGGCCCTGCTCGTCGTCATTGCGTGGGTGATTCGATGAAGAGACAGTCTGCCATCGCGCTGCTCGCGACGTTGCTGACCCTGGCGTCCGCGGGTGAGCTTGCTGCCGCCGAGATCGGACCGCGGCTCTCGCTTTCGACGCGCTCTGTGCGCTTCACGCAACCTGGCCAGCGGACGACATTGACGGTCAGGAACACGGGCGATCGGCCACTCATCATCGGCGGCGCCAGTGTGATTCACGACGGCCGCAGCAGCGATTTCGAGATCGCGCCCGCCGGTCCGCAGACCCTCGCGCCCGGGGCCGCGCGCGACTACTCGGTGCTGCTTCGCCCGCAGGTCAGGCTGCAAGGGCCCGGACGGCCACGTCAGAGCTTCGCCGCGCTCCAGTTCGCCAGCAACGATCCCGCATGGCCTCGGGATCCGTCGCCGACGCTGCCCGGGATTCCGAACGTCGCCGGCGTTGCGCTGAGTGCCAGCGCCGATCCGCCCCTGCTGTCGTTGATCGTCTTTTTTCCCCTGCTCGGCATCCCGCTGCTCTTCTTCGTTCCCGCAGGACGCGAGCACTTTCTTCGCGTGGTGGCGCTGGCGGTTTCCCTGGTTCCTCTGGCCCTTGCGATCGTGCTGGCCAGCCGCTTCGACGCTTCGTTGACCGTGGCGGCGGGGAACCACGGCCTGCAATTTGTCGAGCACGTGCCGTGGATCCGCGCCTTCAATGTCGAGTACTTCGTCGGCGTCGATGGGCTCTCGATCTCGATGGTGCTGCTCTCGGCGCTGGTCAGCGTGATCGCAGTCGGGGCTTCCTGGTCGCTGCCCGCCACCGCCAGCCCGCGCGGCTATTTCTCGCTGTTGCTGTTGCTCGAGGTCGGCATGATGGGCGTCTTCGTCGCGCTCGACTTTTTCCTCTTCTTCGTTTTCTGGGAAGTGATGCTCTTGCCGATGTATTTCCTCATCGGCATCTGGGGCGGGGCGCGCAAGGAGTACGCCGCGATCAAGTTCTTCCTCTACACGCTGGCCGGCTCGGTGCTGATGCTGCTTGCGATCATCGCGCTCTACCACGCATCCCGCGCCACCACCTTGGTCGACGGCACCCCCGTGGCACACACCTTCGACCTCATGAAGTTGGCCCACGCCAATGACTTCTCGGGCGAGGCTGCCATCGCCGGGCTCTCGTTCGTGCGCCTCTGCTGGGTGCTGCTCTTCATCGCTTTTGCGATCAAGGTGCCGATTGTTCCTCTGCACACGTGGCTGCCCGATGCCCACGTCGAAGCGCCTACCGCGATCTCGATCATCCTCGCCGGCGTGCTGCTGAAGATGGGGCCTTACGGCCTCATGCGGGTAAACGGCGGCATTTTGCCCGATGCGACTCTCTGGGCCGCGGACGCCACTGCCGTCATCGGCGCGCTCAGCATCGTCTACGGATCGCTTTGCGCCATGACTCAGACCGACCTCAAACGCATGGTGGCGTATTCGTCGGTCGCGCACATGGGCTTTTGCCTGCTCGGTTTCGCCTCCGGCACCTCCACCGGGATCACCGGCGTCCTCGTGCAGATGTTCAACCACGGCATCATCACCAGCATGTTGTTCCTGCTGGTCGGCGTGATTTACGACCGCACGCAGACCCGTCAGATGGATCAATTCGGCGGCATCGCCGCGGTGATGCCTCGTTATGCGACGCTCTTCGGCTTGGCCTTCATGGCCTCGCTGGGGCTACCCGGTCTGTCGGGCTTCATCGGCGAGGCGCTGGTCTTCATCGGCGCCTTTCCGGTCTATCGCGCCTTGACCTTGGTGGCGGCGCTGTCGCTGGTGCTGACCGCTGCCTATCACCTCACGGCGATTCAGAAGGTTCACTTCGGCAAGTTCAACGAAACCTGGCGTAGCGCCCTCACCGGGCATGACCTTACCGCGCGCGAGCTGGCCACGTTGTTGCCGCTGGCCGCGCTGGTGCTCGTGCTCGGGTTCTGGCCGATGCCGCTCATCAGCTTGGTCTCAGGTGGCGTCAGCACAGTTGTCGATCTGCTCGATGCCGCGCGCGCCAGCCTGGCGCTCTCTCGTTGATGGTGAAGGCTCCGATGCCGCCGCTGGGAAATATCGAGAGTCTGCGACACGCGCTGCCCGAGCTCGTGTTGTCGGTCGGCGTGCTGCTGGTCCTGGCGACTGGATTTCGAAGCCGCGTGGTCGATCGTCACCTACCGGCAGGACTGGCGCTCGTGACCCTGCTGGTGGCGATGGTCGCGACGGTGGCGATGCCGGCTAGGGGCGCGACCACGGCGCAAGGCCTGGGGCTCTTCGAAGGGCTGATCGCCCGCGATCCTTTCGCGGACTTTTTCAAGCTGCTCGCCTGCGCGGCGGGCATCTTCACGATCCTCATCGCCCTGCGCGCCCGCGATGCGATCGACTTTTCCGCATCCAGAACCACGGATCGGGAATCGCCGGAGTTCTTTGCTCTGATCGTCACGGCTGTCCTGGGGGTCGCGTTGATGGGCGCGGCCACCGACTTGCTGATGGCGTACCTCGCCCTCGAGCTGACCAGCATCATGTCGTACGTGCTGGCGGGGTTTACCCGCGGCTCACGCCGCTCGGCCGAAGCGGCGCTGAAGTACGTCGTCTACGGCGGCGTCGCCTCCGGCGCCATGCTCTATGGCTTTTCACTGGCCTACGGCCTGGCCGGCAGCACCGATCTGACGTCAGTGCGCCAAGCGCTTGCTGCCGCGCCGACGCCGGTCGCGCTCACGGTCGCCGCGCTCTGCCTGGCCGGCTTCGGCTACAAGGTCGCCATCGTCCCTTTTCATATGTGGTGCCCGGATGTCTACGAAGGGGCGCCGACACCGGTGGCCGCCTTCTTGTCGGTGGCGCCCAAGGCGGGCGGCTTCGCGCTCTTGATTCGATTCTTCACCGAGGCCACGCCGAGCGCCGCTGCGCCTATCCCGTGGGCCATGCTGACGCTGGTGATCGCCGTGGCCACGATGACTTTCGGCAACCTGGCGGCGCTGTCGCAGACCAACATCAAGCGCCTGCTGGCCTATTCCTCCATCGCTCACGCAGGGACGCTGTTCGCGGGCCTGGCGGTCGGCCCTGCGGGCATCAAGCCGATCCTGTTTTACCTCGGCGCCTATCTCTTCATGAACCTGGCGGCCTTTGCCGTCGTCGTCGCGGTGGTCGACGAAACGCCGGTGGGAGCGCCCGATCCGGAACGAATCACAAGCTGGGCGGGCCTTTCCCGTCGTGCGCCGCTCGCTGCCGTCGTCATGACCGCGGCGCTGATGGCGCTGGCGGGTCTGCCGCCCACCGGTGGCTTCGTGGCGAAATATTCGCTCTTCGCAGCGCTGATCTCCGCGGGCCGCGAGCAAACGCAGCCGATGTTCGCCTTGGTTGCGCTCATCGCGGTCGCCAACAGCGTCTTGTCGCTTGGCTACTATCTGCGCGTGGTGCGCGCCATGTACATCGATCCCGAGCCCGTCGGCAATGCGGTTGCGACTGTGGGGCCGCGTTCGCTCGCGATGCCTCTGACGGTGGTCCTGGTGATGCTGCTCGCGGGAACCATCGGCCTGGGCCTGGCCTGGGGACCCCTCGACGCGCTGACCACGGCTTCGCTCGGGCGTTGGAGCCCGCCGGCGTTGCCCTAAAACCAAGTCGAAGGACGCTGACGTGACGGCCGGCTCTCTCGCGCTCTCCGCGGTCGCGGCGCTGCCGATCGTCGCGACGGTCCTTCTGCTGCTCAAGTATCGCTGGGAGGCGCTCTGTGCCGCCCGATACCTCGGTCGGGCGCGGCCTGTCGGTGGCGGGTTGATGACGATGATCATCCTCGCCCTGCTGCTGCTTGCGATTGGTTGCACCCTGCTCTTCGGGCTGCGCGACAAGTCGTGGGCGATGGTGGTAGGCGGTCTTTGTCTGCTCGTCGGCGGCACGGGCACCTTCGCGGCGATCATTGCCACGCGGCTCTCCGTCTTCAGCACCGTGGCAGCGCTCGGCCTGGCGCTCGGTGTGGCGGCTCTCGTCGTCGTGGGGGCCGTGACCAGCGGCTTTCGGCGCGACTTTCTCGAACGGGTCACTCCCTTTCACGGCCACGTGATGGTGGGCCTTTACGGCGAGCCTGCCCTGGCCGAAGCCCGCGCCGAGCTGGCGACGCTGGCGACGAAGCTGACCGATCTGCCGGGGCTGGTGTCGCAAGCGCCGTTCGGCCTGTCGGTGGCGGAGGTCTCACTCGGCCCGGTCGCCATCAATCTCAAGGCCATCGATGGACGCGCGGGGCGCGGGGCGCTCAACCGTTGGCTGGTAGCAGGTGATCTCTCGGCGCTGGCGCGACCCGCCGCGTGTGGGCCTGGAGTCACCGAGCCGGGGGAGTTCGTCGGGCACCTGGTCATCGGACGCCCCCTGGCGGAGAGGCTTCGAGCGAAAGTCGGCGACTGCGTGCCGATGGTCATCCCTTTCGGTCGGCCGGGTGAGCTCATCCCGGAAGCTCTCTATTTCCAGGTGGTCGGCATCTTCGAGATGGGCTTTCACCAGCACGACACGAAACTCGCGTTCGTGGCGCTCGACGATCTCGCTCGCCTCGAGGCCGCGCGTCCCTTCATCTACGGCATCGAGCTCGTGTTCGACGATCCCATGCGCACGCCTCAGCTCTTGCCCCAGGTCGAAGCGCGCATCGGCCCCGGGTACCGTGTGCTCGACTGGCGATTTCTCAGTCACATGCTCTTCGCGACCCTCGAGACGCAGCGAGTGGCGATCGGTTTTTTTCTCTGCATCATCCTGCTTGTCTCGGCCTTCAACCTCGTCGCTTCGCTGATCATCGTTGTTGTCAGCAAGACCCGGGAGATCGCCGTACTACGCGCGCTCGGAGCGCGGCCGGCGGCGGTTCTGCGGATCTTCGTCATCGCGGGTGGAATCGTCGGCCTGGTCGGCACGACGGGTGGGCTTGCGATGGGGCTCGCGGTGGCGGCCTCGTTGCGCGCGATGCGCTTCAAGATCGAAGCGTCGGTCTATCGGATCGGCGAGCTGCCGATCGATGTGGTGCCCTCCGACCTCCTCTGGATCATGGGGATCGCGCAGATCACCTGCCTGGCGGCGACGATCGCCCCCGTGATTCGCGCGCGCCGCCTTCAGATCGTCGACGGCCTCCGTCAGGTCTGAGTCGACGGTTCGCGCCACGCCGCGCGAATCTCCGCGCCATCCCGGTACGAGCGCCAGCGCGTTCAAGCCGATCTTGCGATCGGCTTGAACGCGGCTGCGAAGCGCGGGCAGCCGGCGGAAGATCGTGATCGGTGTGCGTTGGTGGAGGGCATCCGGAGACGATGTCGTGAGTCGACCACGTCGCCAGCTCCGGTGAGAGATCAAATCCCCCATCACCAGGAGACAATCATGAAGTTGCGATCTACAAGAAATTGCCGAATGGCCAGCCTGGCCCTCGCCTCGTTCGGCGTGCTGTTCGCCGGGTGCGGCGATGGCAGCCCGGCCGCACCAGCAGAGCCCGAGACCGACACGACCACCACGCAGGCGGCAGTGAAATCCGCCCTCGGTGGTGTCGAGACCGACGTCGAGCAGATGCGCTTCGAGCTCTTCGCGTGTCCCAGCGCCACGCATCCCGATGGCAATGGCGACGGCATTCCCGACGGCATCACAGCCTCGCAGACGATGGTCTCGCCCCTCGGGCCAGGCTTTCTTCCGGAAGGACTGCCGCGTTTCGAGGACAAGCCGCTCGATGCCAGCGCGCGCGGCTCTAAACATCGCTACTCGGACGGCCTTTTTCTCGTGACGCCGGAGATCTGCCACGTGGTGCGATCGACGCCGCTGCAGAAGAGCGGCGCCGTGTCCAAGGACTGCTACGCCGCCGCCAAGACTGTGGGGGGCGTGCCCGCCGGCAGGACGAAAGAATTCGTCATGATCAACCAATGCAAGGGTAGCCCCAAGGCTGGCATCGACGCGGTCGCGGCGCTCAACAACCCGCCCGAGCTGATCGGCCTTACCTTCGCGCGCAATGGCGAGCCGGGCACGAAGTTCACCTGCCAGGACGAAGTGGTGAGGGTCTGCGCCACCGTGCTCGAGCCCGACAACGATCCACTCGACTTCTCGCTGGTCGAGGTCGATGGCGCCGGGAACCCCGTCGCCTCCGGCCTAAAGATCGCGCAGGTGCCCGGATTCCCCGAAGACAAGAAGAACGGCGTCGCGCTGAACTGCTGGGACGTGGTGGGCAAGAAGCCCGGCAGCCACGACCTCAAGGTGGTCGCCAAGGATCTGATCTGGGACAGCTCGGCGACGCCGCCGGTGCTCATCCCGGTGGAACAGTTCATCGCAACCCGGCAGCACGAGATGTACAAGTCGCGCGCCGAGCTCATGTTCCCGGTGCACATCGTGCCCTGTGACTGCCAGACCGGCGTCGACATCGTCTTCACGATGGATACCTCGGGATCGATGTTCGACGACGCGAAGGCTCTCTGCAACAACATCAGCATGGTCGAGAGCAACCTCAAGATTGCTGGCATCAACGCCAAGAGCCATTTGCTCGGCATCACCGAGACCGGCGACAAGATGCTCTTTCCTTGCCTGACCGACTCGGTCGCCAACCTGGTGGGCAACGTCGTTCCGGGCGATGCCGGCACCTGCGGTCAGTCGCTCAACCAGAGCGAGTCGTGGGGCCAGGCGACTTCCGTCGTCGCCAAGGGCTTCCCGTGGACGCCGGGCTTTCAGCGCGTCGTGGTGCCGATCAGCGATGAAGGCGCCTGCAACGGTGATCCCTGCCTGGATCCGGGCAAGGATCGCGACTCGATCGACAACGCGGTCAAGCTGGCCAAGTCCGAGAAGGTCATCGTCTCGCCGATCTCGGCGTCGGGCTCGTCGTCCTGCGTGACCGGCCTCGCCTACGACCTCGCGGCGGGCACCGGTGGGACGGCCTTCATCTCGACCGATCCCAGCCTCGATCTCGCCAAGGGCATCGAGACCCTGGTGAAGAACGCCTGCAAGGTTCCGTAGTCTCGCCGACGTATCGGCCTCGTTGACGAACGTGGAGCCCCCGCGCCCGGATCGACCGGGTGGCGGGGGCATTCGCGTTGTCGTGCGCTATCCTTGAGAGGTGCTGGCGGAGATCGGAACCCGAGTTTCGCCGACGACGCGGGCCATCGAACGCCTGCCGCCGCATCTGCGTCGTTTCGTGGTGGCGCAGGACTACGACGCCTACACGCCCCGCGATCATGCCGTCTGGCGCCACATCTTGCGGCGGCTGGCCCGGCACCTCGGTGAGCGGGCTCACCCCGACTACCTGGCGGGCCTCGCGGCGACGGGGATCGACACCGAGAGGATCCCGAGTCTCGACGAGATGAACGAACGGCTGGCCACCATCGGCTGGAGTGCGGTGGCGGTGCGCGGCTTCATTCCGCCGGCGGTCTTCACCGAGTTGCAATCGCTGGGTGTGCTGGCCATTGCGGCGGACATTCGCACGCACGAACACATCGACTACACCCCCGCACCGGACATCGTGCACGAGAGCGCGGGACACGCGCCCATCCTCGCCAACCGGCGCTATGCGGAGTACCTGCGACGTTGTGGCCTGGTTGGCCTGCGCGCCATCGCCTCGAGCGAGGACGAAGCTGTCTTTCACGCCATCCGCCATCTCTCGGTGGTGAAGGAAGATCCCGCGGCCACGCCGCGCATGGCGCAGCTGGCGGAAGAGCGCCTGCACGCGGCCTCGGCGAGTCGCCGTTACGTCAGCGAGAGCACGCGCGCTTCGCGGCTCTATTGGTGGACGGCGGAGTATGGGCTCATCGGCTCGCTGCAAGAGCCGCGGCTTTACGGCGCCGGGTTGCTCTCGTCGATCGGCGAGGCCGAGTCGTGCCTGGGACCGCACGTCGAGCGACTGCCGTTGTCGCTCGACGCGGTCGACGCCGACTACGACATCACGCGGATGCAGCCACGACTCTATGTGGCTCGCGATTTCGACCACCTGTTTGCGGTGCTCGACGAGTTCGAAGCGACGATGGCCTGGCGTCGCGGCGGTGACTACGGCCTCGAGCAAGCGATCCGGGCCCGCACCATCAATCACCTCGTGCTTTCGGATGGACGTGCCCTCACCGGTCGCGTGGTCGCGCGTACGGCGGCCGAGCGACCGATCGCGCCCGGGTTGGCCACGGCGCTGGCCCACATCGAGGGGCCCTTGATCCTGTCGAAGGACGGCGTGGCGGCGGGCAAACCGCTCACCGGTGAGGCGTTGCTGGTCTTCGGGCGCGGGCGTCCCCCTTCGGAGGGGCCCTTCGCCTTCGAGCTGCCGTCGGGCCTCTTTCTCACCGGCTTCGCCCTCGGCGAAGGCGAGGTGGTCAATCTGCGAGGACACCTCGGCGGTCGCCCGCTCGATCTGCCGAGTTGCACCAGCCTCTACCTGACCGAGACGTTGCCAAGCGTGGCGGCGGGACCCGCGGATCCTGCGGCGTGGGATCGCTGGTTCGGCGAGCTCAACGCTTTTGCCGAGGGTGACACCGAAGCGCGGGCGCGGGCGCGCAAAGCCGCTGCGCTGGATCCAGCGCTCGGGCGTCTCTATCAGCAGGTGCGTCTCTTGCGCGAACAGGGATCGCGATCTCCCGGCGCACGGCAACGTCTGCAGACGCTGACGACGGCCGCGGCCGCCTTCCCCGACGAATGGCTCTTGCATGCGGAGCTGGCGGAGCTGGAGGCGCCAGCGGCGTGAGAGTCGGGGGGAGGGCGCCCCATACACCGCGAATTTGCGGCGATTACATCGGCGGTTTGGCGCTGATTCGCAGCTGGCGGTGACGCCGCTACCACACTAAGTTGGGGGCATGCGACGGGTCGTCATCATCGGTGGCGGATTCGGCGGCCTCTACGCCGCCCGTGCGCTGGCTGATGCCGATGTCGCGATCACCCTGGTTGATCGTCGCAATCACCACCTCTTCCAGCCCTTGCTCTACCAGGTGGCGACCGCGACTCTGAATCCCAGCGACATCGCGGTCCCCATCCGAAGCGTTCTTCGACGGCAGAAGAATGCGCAGGTGTTGTTGGGCGACGTGATCTCGGTCGACGTCGCTGCCAAGCAGGTCGTGCTGGCCGACGGCGCCCAGCTTCCCTACGACTACGCCATCGTCGCCACCGGGGCGACCCATTCGTACTTCGGGCGCGACGGCTGGTCGGAGTTCGCGCCCGGCCTCAAGAGCATCGAGGATGCGCTCGAGATGCGCCGTCGCATCTTCCTCGCCTTCGAGGCGGCCGAGCGGGCGGGCTCGGAGGCCGAGCGGGACGCCTACATGACCTTCGTCGTGATCGGCGCCGGCGCCACCGGTGTGGAACTTGCCGGCTCTTTGAGCGAGATCGCGCGCCAGAGTCTGCGCGGGGATTTTCGCAGCATCGATCCGCGGCGCTCTCGCATCGTCTTGATCGAGGGCCTCGGCAAGGTCCTGCCGAGCTTCCCCGATGACCTCTCCCGCAAGGCAGGCGAACGTCTGGCCAAGCTCGGCGTCGAGGTCCGTATCGGCCAGCGGGTCACCAATCTCGATGCGCACGGGGTCGAGGTCGCGGGCGAGCGCATCGCGGCCCGCACGATCCTCTGGGCCGCCGGTGTGGCGGCGTCCCCCCTGGCGCGCTCTCTCGGCGTGCCGCTCGACCGGGCCGGCCGAGTGATCGTCGGGCCCGAGCTCTCGATCCCCGGTCATCCCGAGATCTTCGTCATCGGGGATCTAGCGGCGCTCGAGCAGGACGGGCAGCTGGTGCCCGGCGTCTCTCCAGCCGCGATTCAAGAGGGGCGTCACGTTGCCGGCACCATCCGGCGCGCGCTGCTGGGGCAGCCTGCAGAACCGTTTCGCTACTTCGACAAGGGCAGCTTTGCGGTCATCGGTCGAGGGGCGGCGGTCGGGCATATCCGCGAAAAGTTCCGGATGTCGGGCTTCATCGCCTGGTTTGCCTGGCTCTTCATCCACCTCTTTTTCCTGATCGGCTTTCGCAACCGCGCCCTGGTGCTCTTCGACTGGGCCTACTCGTACCTGACCTTCCGCCGGGGGGCTCGGCTCATTACCGGCGAGACCGCCCTCGAAAAGCCACCGCTACCGGTGGTCACCGTCTACCCGCCTCCTGTGGTTACGACCGCTCCCCCGCCCGAAACCGTCGCCTCACGCTGATCGCGGATCTCTTGTCTCGCGCGTGGGCTGACCCTCGGGACGGGGCGCGCAGCGTTTTCCCGGGTCGCTTGTGGACGCTGCCGACCGGGTGATACACCTGCCAGTTCGCATGGACGCGGCCTGGCTGAACGAGCAGCTGAAGCGACGCTACGACGTCGCGGTGCTCGTTTTCCTGGCGATCTTTGCCTTCATCAATCGGGACTTTCTGCGCGGCGATGCGCTCGTCCCTTACGACGCGCACGAATTTTATCTGCCGGCCTTCACCCTGGTTGGCGACTTCGCGCGGGCAGGGCGCTTTCTGCTCTGGAATCCCTTCCTCAATGGCGGCATCCCGGATTTCGTCGAGCCGCAAAGCGGAGCGCTCTCGCCGTTCGTGATCGCCTTCGGCCTTCTCGGCGGAGGAACCGAGCTCGCGTTTCGCTTCTACTTCAGCTTCATCTGGCTTCTCTCGGGGCTCGGCATGCTGCTGTTGGGGCGCCGCCTGCGCGCGCCGGCCTGGGGGGCGCTGGTCGTGGCGATCGGCTTTTCCTTTTCGGGGTTCCACCTAGGGCACGCCGAACATGTCTCGTTCATTCATTCGATCGGCCTTCTGCCCTTCACTTTGTGGGCGATCGATCGCGCGATCGAACGGCGCTCGCCGCTCTGTGCAGCGCAGGCCGGCGCACTCTGGGGCCTCTCGCTGTTGGGTGGCTATCCCGCCATCATGCTCAACAACGGCGCCTTCTGCGTCCTGTGGGCCATCGCACGTGGCGTGATCTTTCCGCCGCGCAACCTCGACGATCGCAGCGATACCTGGCGCTGTCGGATCGTTGCCACCGCAACGATGCTGGCGATCATGGTGGGAGTCGGCCTCGTCATCATGTCGCCAATCTTGATCGGCATGCGCATCGACGCCGCCGGCGTGACCGGGCGCGTGGCGGCGCTGCCACGCAAGATCGCTCTGGGCGAAAACACACTCGGCCCGCTCGCGGTGACGACGATCTTTTCGCCGTACTTTGCTCGCCTGCCGCCAGCCACCTTGTGGCCCGGCACCGACTACTCCTCGGTCAGTCTCTACTGCGGTGGCGGGCTGCTGGTGCTGGCGATCTTTGGTCTGGCTGCTCGCCCGCGCAGCGGCGCGCGCTGGTCGTTGTTCGGGGTGGCGCTGTTTGCCGTCCTGCTGGCGGTCGGGGAAGCCCTCCCGGTGCGAGGCTGGCTTTACGACTATCTGCCGCCCACGAGGTTTTTCCGTCATTCGGCTCTTTATCGCGGGTACGCCATCGTGGCGCTGGCGGTCCTGGCCCTGGTCGGTTCGCGATCTCTTGCGTCGCTGAGGCGCTCCGACGCGCGCTTCCTGTTCGCGGCTGCCGGGACGGCGGTGCTCGCCTATTGGGCCTGGGACGAGGTGACGTCGCGTGCGTTCGACGGCGAGGTCGCCTATGGGCTCTGGCACGCCAAGGTCGTCTGGGGCGGCTTGATCGCGATCGGCTGGTGGTTGTTCAAGGTCGAGCACCCGGCGCGGCAGCCACTGGCTGCGCTGGTGTTGGTAGGCCTGAGCGCCTGGGACGCCCACGGCACCAGTCTCATCGACATCATGCACGTGACCCGCAATCCCGAGCCGCTTGCCACCTGGCGCCGGCTCACGCGACTGCACGTCACCGATCTCGACCTCACTCGCCGCGGGTTCGACCGCTTGCACGTCGGCTCGGCCGACCTCGGGGTCGGCATCTCCAACCGCAACGTCGTGGTGAAAAAGCCCGTGCTGCTGGGCCACGTGGCCTTGAAGAACAGCATGCACGAGCGCTGGGCGACGCAGTCGATCCTGACGGCTGCCGCCACCGGGGCCGACCGAATCTGGTTTGCCGCCGATGCTGTCCAGGCGCCGCCGAGTGAGCCGCTTTTTCTTCGCTTCGTGCAGCGAACCCTGGAGCTCGGTAACCTGCCGCTGGTCGTGCATGCCGGGGAGAGCATGGCGACCGCACCTTCGCATCCGCCCGGCGAGATCCCGGGCATGACCGCGATGGCAAGCGCACGCGCGACGCAGAGGCTGCCTCACAAGCTGCTGCGCTACACGCCGAGCGAGCTGAGCCTCGAAGTGACCGCACCCGAGCCCGGCTGGGTGCTCATCACCGAGCGTTGGGCACCCGGATGGCAGGTGCGAGTCAACGGCCAAGCCGTGGAGAACCGCGCCGGCGACTTCATCTTCCGCGCCGTCCGCGTCGACAAAGGCCCAAGCCGCATCGACATGGAGTACCACCCGCTGACGTTCCCCGGCCTCCTCATCCTCGCCTGGGGCACGCTCGCCGCCGTCGCCGCCGCCAGCGCGCTACGCCGCCACCCCCGCTGGCCCGAGTGGTCGGCCTGGACCCGCGCCCACCTCTCCCGCCTCCGCGGCAAGCTGCGTCCCCCAAGAGCGTGATCGAAGCCGCGCGCGGGGCCCCGGCGGCCCTCACTTCTCGGCGATCGCGCTAGTGCAAATGCTGGAAGCGTGGCTGTCGCTGCAGCGAGACCGCAATGGTCTGATCGTGAGCTTGTTCCAGCCAGGCGACGGCGCGGGATTCGCGCAGGGTGGTCTCGGCGACTGCGAGTGAGAGGCCGAAAACCACAACGATGCCAACCACGCGGAAGGCGGCTCTGCTCAGCGTGAGGGGGACGGGCGCCGGCTGCGGGGTGGGGATCCAGCCGGTGAGGGCGGCTTTGCCGTTCATGAACCAGCGGCCCACGCGCACCAGTGCCGTCTTGATCGTCGTCAGTCCAGGCGACAGCGCCACCAGCGTGAGCGGCAGGAAGTAGA
>JANNNO010000554.1:0-14405 GCA_031398585.1 Myxococcales bacterium
ACGGGCTCGACGCCAAGACCTGGTAGGCAACGGCTCGCTCTCGGCTAGCCGGCCTTGTCAGTCTTCGCAGCGATCGCTCAGTAGGTCCGCATCTCCCCGCGCTTGTAGAGGCGCCAGGGAGCGCAGGTCTTGCTGGAATCGATGGTGATCGTCGGGGTGGCCGCCGTGACGGTGCCGGTGCAATTCGGCAGCTCGGCGGTGCGGACCACGTGCCCAGGGACGAAGGGATTGCTCTCGCTGGGCGTCGGGCGGACCCAGTCGCCCGCGGGGAACTGCGGGGCGGTCTTCGAGCCGTTGAGGCTGAAGCGGCGATCGTCTATCCGGGTGACGTTCCAGATACCGTTGACCATCGCAACCATCGTGATGCCGCTGACGCGGACCTCCGCGCCAGTGACGAGCCCGTGATTGGCGACAGTCTCTACGACCAGCGGCGTGCCGTCGTAGACGCGGGCGATCTGCATGTGCGGGCATTCCTTGCCGTCGCCGTCCTTGTCGACGCAAAGTCGGAAAGGGCGCGAGACCTGCTTGTTGCCGAGCTTGTCGGACGCTGCAATGGCGAGGCAGGCCCAGCCGTCGTTGACGAAGTTGGCCAGCGTGTCGAGCTGCGTACCGCCGCAAAGCGGGCTGGCAGCACCGGCCGCCTGCTTCGGGATGGTCCAGATCGAGGGCAGCTTGGTCGTCGATCCACCGCCGCCGTACCCCAAGAAGATGGTCATCGCGTAGCTGCGCGGTATCCAGCGTTCGCCGAAGAGAAACCAGCGAGCCTTGGGACCATGGCGCGTGATCTCGCAGACGGGATCCGGGCTCTTGGCGCCATCGCCGCCGGGGCAGCCCCAATCGGCGCCGCCCATCACCCGCTCGTCGCCAACCTTGAACGAGAGCCCCGGTGGGTCCTCGTAGTTGGTGAGATCGTGTGTCCCCGACGTGCTGATCGGGGTCAACGTGATGACCAGCGCGTCCTTGGACGTCATCGGGCGCGTGGTGGGTATCAGGGTTGGGTTGACCGCGTCGCAGAAATTGTCGGTCTTGCTGTTGCCGGCGACTGTCGGGTTGGTATTGACCAGCAGCGGCTGCGAGATGTCGTCGAGCACCAGCAGTTGCGCGCTGTCGACCGAGGCAACCGGGATGTAGTTCGGGATGCCAGAGAGTGGATCGTTGCCTTGATCTTCGATCCGCGCCCGCAGATCGGTCACCTGCGGGACGATGTCGCCGTCGTCAGCAGCGTCGGTGCCGACGGGATCGAAGGGCCAACCACAAGAGAACGAGCCTGAGTCGGTCTTCGAGAAGATGCGCATGTCGGGCGGGTCCAGCTCCGACAGCGGCGGGCGGTTGTCGAGCCAGACGACGTTGGTCAACAACGATTCATTGCCGAGCGAGTCACTGGCGCGGAACGACAGCGTCGGGAAAAGCGCATTCTCCCCGAACGGCAGCAGGCGCGTGTCGAACACGGCGCTGTAAGGCGCATTTGGATCGGGATCCACCGGCGCGCGCAGCGGAATCGTGTACTCGGAGCCGGGACCGTTGGCGAAGACGGCGACGACCGAAGAGGGCAACACGCCCGCCGGATCCTTTGCCGTGATCGAGATCGTGATGACGTTGCCGACCAGCTGCCCGTCCTGAGGAAGCGCGTCCGCGAAGGTCGGACCTTTGCTGTCGCTGACGAACTTGCGCACCAGGACGGACTCGGTGCCGTTCTTGTTTTTCGCGCGAACCGTCAGGATCTGCTCACCCTCGAGCGCCGGGCTGAAGCTCGCAAAGTCGAGCGTCGCGGTGTACTGCTCACCCGAAGCACCGCCGGGGCCCGACACCTGGATCGCGGTCTGGCCGATCTTCAGCTGAACGTCGCTCACCGGACCGAAGTAGTCGTCGCTGATGTTGACGTCGATCGGCGCCGATCCCTTGTACGGCTTGTCCTTGATCGGCGAGGCGATGAGGATCTCGGGGCCCGCGTCGACCTGAAAGGGTGCTGTCGCTTTGGCTTCATGGCCACCGTTGGTGTTGGCCTTCACGACGAGGTCGTAGTTGCCGCTCGGAAGCAGTGCCAGATCGATCGGGGTCTCGGCGAAGTTGTAAACCAGCGCGCCGGTCTCGGGGATGTTGTGAAAGCCGATCTGATTGAGCTTTCCCATGGCCACGACCTTTTTGGTCGTGCGCTCGATGACCTCGGCCGACACGTCCTTCAGCGAATCGGACGCGCTGCTGTCGGGCGAAACGATGAGCACGTCGACGATCGGCGTGAACTTCACCGCCGCCGGGGCCACGCCGCCTGATACGGGGCTGGCGATGGTGATCTCCATGCGGAAGCGTGCGACGTCAGCCGAGCCGTCTCCTCCGTCAGAGGCATCGGAGGCGCTAGCGGCGTCCGCGCTGTCGACCGAACCGCCGTCGCCGCCGACCTCCCCGCTTGCCGTGTCCTCGTCGCCGCGGAAGTTGGCATCCGACACGGTTCGCGGAGGCACGCCCGCCTCGCCTGGCGCGCCCTGGGTGTAATTGGGGTCGTCACCGCAGCCGGCTGCCAGCAGCCAGAGGCCGCCCAAGAGCGGCAACATGCGCATGGTCTTTTTCAGCAACGCATTCCTCATCGTCGAAGCCTCACCTGGTCGTCACAGAAGAAACGCCGATCATCGAACCCCAGAAGGCGCGTAGCCGCTGCCCGGGGCGGTATCACCTGCAGCCGGAGTCGCCCGGCGAGGAGCCGGGAACGCGAGGACCAGCAGCTGCGTGCCATCGGGTCGCGGTTCGATGCGCACCACCGGGCTTGCCGCCTCCTTGAGGCGGACAGTAAGCTCGACGTCGCGTCGTCGCTGCCGCGCCTGCACCCCGTCGACCGGTGTGGCGAAGAAGCGCGTGTCGATGGGACGGGCATTGTTCCGCCAGTGAATTCGGCAGTTGCGCAGCAAAACTGACAAGGTGGGCGCGCCATCCGCGGCCTTGCCGACGACGAGTTCGTGCGAAACCTTGTGGGTCGTCTGCACGAAGAGCTCCCCGCCGGCAGCGGCGCCGGAGAACCCGGTCCACATCAGTCGTGGTGGATCCGTCTTGGGGATCGGCAGCGGATTGCGCGCCTCGGGCCCGAGCGAAAGGCCCGCGTAGCGGCCAGCGACGGGCGCGGGAGTTGGATTTTCGCGTGCGACGCCGTCCGGCTGTCTGAGTTCCGCGGGAGCTTCTGCAGGCTCGTGGGCCTCGGGGGCGCGCGGCGTGGGCACGCCCCCTGGTGACGCTGACTCTCGGGCAGCGCCGGGATCGATCGAGCCGAGTCGGGTCACCGCAGGGGCCGCACGCGCGCGGGGAGCCGCGGTGGCAGCCGGAGCATTCAGCGGGGCCTCAGCGATGGGAGGCGGAGTCAGCGCACCGGCCTGCCCCAACCTGAGCAACGTCGTAAGAGCGATGGCGCTGAACAAAGCGGTGACCTCCGCCAAGCTCCATCGGCGGAAACCCCGGCGTTGTGGAGCCGCGCCCGATCCTCGGGTGGGCACATGTGCGCAAGCGGGAGCGGCGCTCAGGGCAACGGATCGCCGGTCGCGATCGGATCGAGCGGCTCGCCAAGCAGAAGCGCCCTCACTTCCCCGACGAGGAAGATAGATCCCGCGACCACCACCGCGCCCTCGCCCGCCGCGGTTGTGCCTCCCGTGGCTTCTAGGCTTGCGTCATTCGTCGCCGCGCCCCGCCCCATCAACCGACAGGCGAGCGCCAGCGCTTCTTGCGCCCGCGGCACGACGTCCATCGGCACGCCCGCGCCCGCCGGAATCAACGCCGCCAGATCCTCGGCTGGCAACGCCCGCGCGCTCTGAGAGCTGGTCAGCACCACCCGATCGAAAGCCGGCACGAGGATCGCCAGCATCTCGGCGGCCGCCTTGCCTCGCACGATCGACGTGACCAGCGTCCGCGGCCGCGGTGGCAAGCACGCCCGCAGCGCACGCGCGCCCTCCTCGTTGTGAGCGGCATCGAGCCAGATCCCCGGTTGCACTTCTTCGAGCCGGCCCGGCCACCGCACGTGGGCGAGCCCTTCGGAGATCATCTCATCGGTGACGACGAAGCCGCCCTGGCGTCCCGCTTGCCGTGCGAGGGCGACCGCAAGCGCGGCGTTTCCCAGCTGGTGCTGCCCCCGCAGCGGCAGCGGCGGCGGCGCAGGACCGAAGACGGACGCGGGTGTGACGATGACGATCCGCGCCCCGAGCCCGATCGCCACGTCATCGACGACGGTGGCCGCCGGCTCTGCCAACGGCGGGCGGAAAAGGGTCACGTCACGCTTGGCGATCCCGGCTTTTTCCCGGGCGATCTCCTGCACGGTGGGACCCAGCAGATCCGTGTGATCGAGCGCGATCGACGTCACCGCGGTCGCCACCGGCAGGCAGACGTTGGTCGAATCGAGCCGCCCGCCGAGCCCCACCTCCAACACCACTTCGTCGCAGCCCGCGCGCGCCATCGCCACAAAGCCGATCGCAGCGGCCACCTCGAAGTAGGTGAGCGGAACGCCGGCGGCGAACACCTCCTCGCCGATCGAAGCGATCAAATCGGGATCGATCTCGTCGCCCGCGATGCGGATCCGTTCGGTGAAGCGACACAGATGCGGCGAGGTGAACAGGCCCGTCTTGCGTCCCGCCGCCCGCAGCACCCTCTCGACCATCGCTGCGGTCGACCCCTTGCCGTTGGTGCCCGCGATGTGCACGGCGCGCACGGCAAGATGGGGATTGCCGAGCTTCGCCAGCGCCTGCAGCAGCCTGTCGTTGCCAGGCATCACGCCGAGCTTTCGAACGGCCTCGAGGCGGGCCAGGAAACGCGCGTAGGCCGGCGTTCCGAAGCTCGGCGGCGCCATGGCCACGGTCCGTCTAGTCCCCTGGAAACGTGAAGGCTTGCAAATGTCGTCGAGGCATCTTCGTTCCTGGCAAGGCGCGAGGAGAGCGAATACTCGACGTATTCAATCGACGAGCAACGCGGCCAGGGACGAAGAGGACCGGCGAGATTTGCAAGGATTCACATTTCCAGGGGACTAGGCGGCGGGCTGAGCCGGCGCGGTGAAGAAGCGCAGCATGCGCCCGAGCGTCGGCTTCAACTCGTGCCGATGCGCGATGGCGTCCACGAAGCCGTGCGCGACCAGGAACTCGGCCCGCTGAAAGCCCTCGGGCAGCTTCTGGCGGATGGTGTTTTGGATGACCCGCGCGCCGGCGAACCCGATCAGCGCTTGCGGCTCGGCGACGATGAAGTCACCCAGCATGGCAAAGCTCGCCGCGACCCCGCCGGTCGTGGGGTGCAGCAGCACCGAAATGAGCGGCACCGAAGCCGCCCGCAGCCGGGAGATGGCCGCCGAGGTCTTCGCCATCTGCATGAGCGAGAGGACCCCCTCCTGCATACGTGCGCCGCCCGACGCGCAGAAGATCAGCGCCGGGACTCGACGTTCCAGCGCCCGCTCGAAGACGCGCGTGATCTTCTCGCCGACCACCGAGCCCATCGAACCGCCCATGAACTCGAAGGCGAAAAAGCCTGCCTCGACCTCGACGCCGTCCATGCGGCCTCGCACCGCGATGAGGGCATCCGCGGTTCCCGCTTGCCGGCGCGCCGAGCGCACGCGGTCGGGATACTTCTTCGAATCGCGAAAGGTGAGAGGATCGATGCTCTCGATCCGTGGGTCGAGCTCCTCGACGGTGCCTTCGTCGATCATCAGCGCGATGCGATCGCGCGTGCCCATGAGGAAGTGATGCTGGCACTTGGCGCAGACATCGTGGTTCTTCTTTAGATCCTCGCTCAGCAAGGCCTCCCGGCAGCCGGGGCACTTGGTGAAGACCCCTGCGGGAACGCTCCGCTTTTCGGTCGAGGAATCGTCGTCTGGTTCGCCGCGTTTGTACCAGGGCATGGGCAGTCGCCGATTGGGCGTCAGTCTCTATAGCCGCCCAGGCCGGCCCGCCGCAAGGGCCCGCCCACGCCGCGCAAGGGCAAGGTTCCGCGCAGGCATGCGCCGCGACTCACGCCGGCGCATCCGGCGGGACGGCGACAGCTCACGCGGAAGAGGCCTCGGCCAGGAGCGACTCGCTCGCACCCAGCTCGCGTTCGCAGTGAGCGACGATCCGGCGCTCGACCTCGGAGGACAGGGAGACGAAGCGGACGCCTGTGCGGCGAAACGTTCCGGCCAGGCCGTCGCTGACCACGATGCCCGTCGCCCGCAGCAGATTGCCCGCGCCCGGCAGGGCAAACGTGAGCACCACGCCCCCGCCGATGCCGATGGCCTGGTCGGGTAGCCGGCGCAGGGTCATGCCGCCCGGACCGACGTCCTCGGCCTGACCGAGCTCCACCCGGCCGCGCCAGGACGTCTTCACGGCGAAGACGGCCGGCACGCGAAGGGCGAGGCGACGATCGCGGTTCGATCGACGACGGTCATGAGTCATACGGGGTTCGAATCTAGATCCCTGGCGCGCGACGCGCAAAAAACCGCAACAACCTTGTCCAGCGCCGCATGCGCGGCCTTGTCCAAAGCCGCAGGCGCGGCCGTTGGGCCGTCGCGCCCGGGGGACGCCCGCCGGTCAGGTGGGGGTCGCTTCCTCGATGATGAAGTTGGGGATGCCGTCCACCACCGCGTAAGAGAGCTTGCAGGCGGAGCAGAGGAAGGCGCTTTCGTCGGGACGCAAGCTCAACTTGCCCTTGCACTTGGGGCAAGCGAGCAAGGCCACCAGCTCGGGTTCGAGGGCCATCCCGTGCTTATAGGCGGGGCCGCTTCCGGCCGCAAGGTCGGGCGATCAAGCGAAGGCCGGCCCGTCAGCCCGGGCCGCGGGGGATGTCGCGCGAGGGGAAAACGCGTGTTACTGCTTGGTGATGGACATGACGGTCAAGCGCGTGGTGTTCGCGGTCCTGCTTGCGGCAGCGTTCGGGACCTTCGGCTGGACCCTCTGGCGGTTCGGTCGCATGATCCTCGGCGGCAAACCAGAGCCGCGCCTCGACCGCATCCCGGATCGCTTGCGCTCGGTCCTCGAGTACTTCCTCGGCCAGAAGAAGGTCATCGAAGACGTGCCGATTCCGGCCAAGCGCGCCGGTGGCCTGCTGGCAGCGCTCGGTAGCCGCCATCACGTCTTCATCTTTTGGGGCTTCCTCATCATCACGGTCGGGACCGTCGAGCTCTTCATCCAGGGCATCTTCCCGACCTTCTCGCTCTCGCTGGTCATTGGCGATTCGCTGGGGCAGGTGCTGGCCAGCACCATCGACATCGCCAATCTGATCGTCCTGCTGATGATCGTCTTCGCGCTGGTGCGCCGGGTGGTGCTGCAGCCGCGCCTCATCCCGATGAGCCGCGATGCCGGCATCATCCTCGGCGCCATCGGCCTACTGATGCTGAGCCACTTCGGCACCCACGCCTTTGCCGCCATCGCGCATCCGGGCGCCCACCACAAAATCGGTCCGGTCTCCGGTGCACTCGCCGGCGCGCTGGCCGGCGTGGGGCCAGGTGCCGCGGGCGTCATCAGCGAGGTGAGCTTCTGGGTCCACGTTGCAGATCTGCTGCTCTTTCTCAACTACCTGCTCTATTCCAAACACAGCCACATCGTCGCCGCCCTACCCAACATCTACTTCCGCAACCTCGGCGCGCGCGGGGTGCTGCCCAAGCTGAATCTCGAGGCCGACGACATGGCCCAGACCGGCATCGTGTCGGAATGGAAGGACTTCAGCTGGAAGACGCTGCTCGATGGCTTCGCCTGCACCGAGTGCGCGCGCTGCACGAACGCCTGCCCGGCGTACAACACGGGCAAGCCGCTGTCACCGATGCACGTGGTGCACGACGTGCGCGACGATCTGCGCACGAACATGCCGGATCGCGGGCCGCTCGATGCGCTCCTGGACCGCATGCAACATGGCCACCTGGCAGAGAAGCTCGGCGAGAAGGTGCCGCTGGTCGGTGGCCGCACCAGCGAAGAGGTGCTCTGGTCGTGCACGACGTGCGGCGCCTGCCAGGAGGTCTGTCCGGTCTTCATCGACCAGCCCAAGATGATCCTCGAGATGCGGCGCAATCTGGTGCTGCTGCAAGAGAAGGTGCCGCCCGACCTCGCGCGCACGTTCAAGAACCTCGAGCAGAACGGCAACCCTTGGGGCATCGGCGCTGACAAGCGTATGGACTGGGCCGCTGGCCGCAACGTCCCCACCCTCGACGACCGGCCGGACGCTGAATATCTGCTGTGGGTCGGCTGCGCGGGCGCCTACGACGATCGCATCAAGAAGCAGACCCAGGCGCTCGTCGAGATCCTGGAAGAGGGCGGCGTCGACTTCGCGGTGCTCGGTCTGGAAGAGGGCTGCACGGGCGATCCGGCCAGGCGCGCGGGCAACGAGATGCTGTATCAGATGCAGGCGCAGCAGAACGTCGAGACCATGAACTCCAAGAAGGTGAAGAAGGTCATCACCGCTTGCCCGCACTGCCTGCACACCATCCGCAACGAGTACCCGCAGCTGGGTGGCAACTTCGAGGTCAAACACCACACCCAGGTGATCAACGAGCTGGTTGCCGCGGGCAAGGTGGCCGTCAAGCGCGACGGCGACGGGATCCGCAAGGTGACCTTCCACGACCCCTGCTACCTCGGCCGCTGGAACGGCGAGTACGACGCCCCCAGGGAGGCGCTGGATCACGTTGGCAACGCCCGCGTCGAACCGCCGCGCAACAAGGAGCAGGGCTTCTGCTGCGGCGCCGGCGGCGGCAGGATGTGGATGGAAGAGAAGGTCGGAACGCGGGTCAATCACAACCGCGTCGACGAGCTCATCGCGACAGGCGCCAACACCATCGCGACCGCCTGCCCCTTCTGCACCATCATGGTGCGAGACGGCGTGAGCGATCGTGGCCAGGAAGACAAGATTCAGGTGCTCAACGTCGCGGAAGTCGTCGCGCGATCGATGGTCAGGAAAAGAGAGCTGGAAGCCAAGCCAGCCACCGACGCCTGAGACCGAAGGTCAATCGCCGCTGAGCCAGCGGTCGGCCGTCGCCTGCGCGGCGGCCGACGCCAACCATCATCGGCCGTCGCCTGCGCGGCGGCCGTCGCGAAAAACGCCTACTCCTCGTCGTCCCGGGTCGCCGCGAGCTTCGAGAGCACGCCGATGTCTTCCAGCGTGGTCGTGTCGCCCTTGGTCGTTCCCGTGGTCGCGATCTCCTTGAGCAAGCGGCGCATGATCTTGCCCGAACGGGTCTTGGGCAGCGCTTCGGTGAAGCGGATGTCATCGGGGCGTGCCAGGGCGCCGATCTCCTTGACCACGTGATCCGACAGCTCTTTTTTCAGCGCGTCCGTCGGAGTGACGCCTGCCTTGCAAACGACGAAGCAGCAGATCCCCTGCCCCTTGAGCTCGTGTGGCGGCCCGACCACGGCGGATTCGGCGACATTGGGATGCGAGACCAGAGCGCTCTCGATCTCGGCGGTGCCGAGCCGATGACCCGCGACGTTCAGCACGTCGTCGACACGGCCCATGACCCAGAAATAGCCGTCCTCGTCGCGGCGTGAGCCGTCGCCGGTGAAGTAGACGCCCTGGATGTCCGAGAAGTACTGCTTCTCGTAACGTTCGGGATCCCCGTGAATCCCGCGCAGCATCGATGGCCACGGGTTCTTGACGATGAGAAAGCCGCCCTCGTTGGGGCCGCAGGGCTTTCCGTCCTTCTTCACCACCTCGGGCTCGATGCCGAAGAACGGGACCGTGCAGCTGCCAGGTTTGGTGGGCGTGATCCCGGGCAGGGGCGACATCATGATGGCGCCGGTCTCGGTCTGCCACCAGGTGTCGACGATGGGGCAACGGCCCCCGCCGATCTTGTCCTGGTACCACATCCAGGCTTCGGGATTGATCGGCTCGCCCACGCTGCCCAGCAGCCGCAATGATCCCAGATCGTGCTTCTTCACGTGTTCGTCGCCCCAGCGGATGAACGCGCGGATGGCTGTCGGTGCCGTGTAGAAGATCGTCACCTTCTTGCGCTCGATGATCGACCAGAAGCGATCCTTGTCGGGATAGTCCGGCGCGCCTTCGTAGATGACGGTGGTGGCGCCGTTCGACAGCGGTCCGTAGACGAGATAAGTGTGGCCGGTCACCCAGCCGACATCGGCCGTGCACCAGTAGATGTCGTCCTCGCGCAGGTCGATGACGTACTTGCAGGTCAGTTGCGCGCCCAGCAGATAGCCGCCGGTGGTGTGCACGATGCCCTTGGGCTTGCCGGTGGTGCCCGAGGTGTAGAGGATGAAAAGCGGATGCTCGGCCGGCAGGCTCTCGGGCGCCAGGGTCTCGGGCTGGTTGGCGACGACGTCCGCCCAGTCGACGTCCCGCCCCGGCACCATGGTGAAATCGCCGGTCTTGTCGCCGGTGCGCCGAAGCACCACGCAGCGCTCGATGCTCGGCGTCTGCGCCAACGCGCGATCGACGTTCGCCTTGAGCGGGACGACCTTGCCCCGGCGCCAACCACCGTCAGCGGTGATGCAGACCTTGGCCTGACAGTCGTTGATGCGATCGCGGAGTGACTCGGCGGAAAACCCGCCAAAGATCACCGTGTGCGCGGCCCCGAGCCGGGTGCAAGCGAGCATCGCAATGGCCGCTTCGGGCACCATCGGCATGTAGATCGCGACGCGATCGCCACGCTGCACGCCGAGTTTGCGTAGACCGCCGGCGAACTTGCAAACCTCCGCGTGCAGCTGCCGGTAGGTGAGCACGCGCTGGTCGCCGGGCTCGCCCTCGAAGACGATGGCGGGTTTGTCCCCGCGCTCGGCAAGGTGGCGATCGAGGCAGTTGGCCGACAGGTTGAGCTCGCCATCCTCGAACCACTTCACCCAGGGCATGGTGCCCGAGCGAACCTTGGTGAAGGGCTTGCTCCAGGCCAGCTCGGCCCGCGCGGACTCGCCCCAGAAGCCATCTGGATCCTGGATGGATCGCTGGTAGAGGCGTTCGTACTCGGCGAGGTCTTTCAGCCGCGCCTTCTGCGCGAACGCCGCGGGCGGCGGGAACAGACGGGTCTCGCGCGAAACCGACTGAATGACGCCGGTTTCGGCCTCCTTGGAAGTGTTCTTGGTTTCCATGGTGTTGCCTCGGCGGAGCGTATCAGAAACTCAATCCGTCCTTGCCTGCTCGAAAGGATGCGGCAATTGCGCCACGCCCTTCGATTCGTTTCGCCATTCCACCGCGACGCCCAGCACCTGCGCCCCACGCGGTCCGCGATGCAGATAGGCGACCAGCTCTTCCAGCGCTGCGCGCGGCCCGCTCGCCTCGAGCTCGACCTGCCCGGTCGTGCGATTCTTCACCCAGCCCGACAGGCCCAGCCGGCGCGCCACATCGACCGTCGTCGCGCGGTAGCCAACGCCTTGTACACGCCCCGAGACGCGCGCGAAAAGGCGCGCCGAGGCGTTCGCCGAGGCGTTCGCCGAGGCGTTCAAGGTTGAACGCGCAGCTCGATCGGGCCGCCAGCGTGACCGCTGTCGGGACCGATGGGCAGAGCGGTCGGGGTCCCGGCCGTGGTGAGCGAAACCCCGAGTACGCGCCAGCCGCTCTCTTTGTCTCCGCACGGCGCCAGCAGCCAGGCCTCGTCGGGCGACACCTCGGGACGGCCGATGGCACCGGCCCGCCGATCGGTGAGCGCGGTCCGAGCCGCGTCGTCAGGACCAACGGAGAAGACCCCCGGGTGTCCATCTGCTTTGCCGTAAGCCGCCACGTGAACCATGGCCTTTTCGGGCGGAATACGAATCGCGGCGCCGCTGACCAGGGGCTGCAACCGCCCCGTGACGATGGCGACGGGCCCCGTGGCGCCCTCGATCTCGACGACTCTCGCCTCGGTCATTTTCGGCGCGGTGCCGGTCTCGAGGCGCAAGGCATGAACCCGCGTCGGCAGGGGCCCCAGAGCGCGGCTCTCCGCGGTGACGCCCGAGACGAGCCAGAGGGTGCGGCCATCGGGAGAGAAGGTGACGTCTGCGATCGCCGGCGCGAGCACACCCGGCAGCAGTGACAGCTCGACCCTGGGTGGCTCGCGGGAGGTGGCGAGATCGTCGATCGCGAACAACACGACGCGATTGCGATCCGTGGTCGCGATGGCCAGGTGGCGCCCGTCAGGCGAGAGCGCCGCGCGGGGCACGCGTTTGCCCTGCGCCCAGCTCGGCAGCGCGAACCTCCGCCCCATGCGCGGGTGAAGCGGCAAGGAGATGTCGATGAGAGCGACCTCCTCCTGCCCAAGGACAATCAGCCGTTTCGATTGGGCCGCGGCGAAAAGGCCCCGCACAGGGCCCTCGACCGCGACGTGTCCGCGCGCCGAAGGCAGCCCGGTCGCAGGCATCTCGAACACGTGCAAGGTGCCGTCCTCGGTGAGTCCGTAGCTGGCACGACCGTCGGGCGAAAAGACGATCGCCTTGACGGCCTTGATGTCGACCCGCCCGAGGCGGGTGAGGCCACTGGCACCGACGTCGAGCCAGATGAGGCCCGTCTCGGTGCGCGCGACGGCCAGCCGCCGGATGAGCAGCGCCCGCTCGGCCCGACCGCTTTCTTGCGCGACCGAAAGGATCTGCGTGCCTGCCGGCGTGCCCGGCGGAACTCGCAGCAGGATGCCGCCGTCCTCGGTGCGCGAGACGACAGTGGCCGGGCGACCGGCGACGTAGACGGTCGGCTGACGGCCGAAGTTGCGACCTTCGACCAGAAGCGCCTCACCCACCACCGCATAGCCGTCCTGGGTCACCGGCGTGATGCGACCGACCGAGGGGATGTCCCCGCCGCCACGATCGACGATCGCGGTGATGGCCGGACGGCCACCTCCTTCAGGAAGCTCGGAAGCCGGGACGACCTGGGTTCCGGCTGAATGCGCGCAGCCGGCCGCGGCCAGCCACAACCAGAGCCATGCGCGGCGCCGGCACGTCCAGCCCATCGCCGCAAAAAGCGCCGCGGGCCAGGCCGGTGCGAATCCTCGCGGGCGCATGACCGGAAGCGACCGCTACAACGGCCCTTCGGTGATGTTGACGCCGACCAGGTTGTTGGGGACGACGGGCAGCTCTTCGAAGCGGGCCACGACCTTGTTGGAAGCGTCGAGGACCTGCACCTTCGACAGCACCGCGTATTGAACCGGACCCGAGGTGGGCGCCACCGATGCGATGTAACCGACGATCTTGGCCCCCGTGTCGTATTCCAGGGTCACGCGGTGGCTCACCATGTCGCGAATCTTCTTGTAGTCGGGCATGAAACTCATCTCTCCGTGAGGCGCAGGACTCTACATCAAAGTCGCGCCGCCAAGGGAGTCGAAGACGCCCCGGGAAAGTCGACGGTGAGGGCCCATCGAGGCGCCGGCGAAGAGGTCGCCACGGCGGGCGGGCGGCGGTCGAGACAACTCGGCACCCATGGCGGCGCGGCCCCCGGCGAGCGGCGCGGGGTGAATCCCCTGGTACACGCCCGGCGCGTACCGGATATTTCGGCCATGACCCGCCTCCGTACCACCGCGCTCGTCACGTTCGCTGGCCTCTCGGGTCTCGCCGGGTGCCATAGCCACGAGCACGCCGCCTCCACGGCCGTGAGCGAGTACTTCTACGATTGCGAGGATCCGAAGCGGCCGCCCGCTCTCAAGGTCTTTGCCACCGACGAGAGCCTGGCCGAGCTCATCAACAAAGAAGCCGCGGGAGCCTTGTCGAGCAAAGCCGGCGAGGTCGCGCGGCTGGCGATGCCGGCGACCGGCGCCACCTTGTCGGCCACCACGCCTCCGTCGTTCGTCATCGAGCCTCCGGTGGTGGGGGCACGAGCCCCCGGCGCCCCTGTCCCTCGCGTCACGCCGCGACGACCTTTTCCCGAACGCGCCCGCCGCTGGCTCTGGCAGGCGATTTCGCCCATCGGTACCGCGCACGCCCACTGCATGCCCGTCACTGGCGACAACTTCCTGCTGCGGCTCAGTCGCGCTGGCGACTCCAGCGTCGCCTACGCCGCTCTGGCTTCGGTGACTTCATTCACGCCTGACGGCGAGGTCTGGAAAAAGGCGATGCAAGGTCGCGCCGGCCAGACTCTGACGGTGACCCTGCTGCGCGCGTATTACAGCGGGGGCACCATCACGAATGGGCCCTTCGTCTCGAGCGAACCGGTCAGCTTCACCGTCGGCCCGTGAGGGCGGAACGTTCTTAGGCTCGACCGCGCGGTCAGAGCCAACGAAGGAAGGGTTTGGGCGCGCGGCCGGATTTCTTGGGTGCGGTCGCCGCTGGCAGCAGCTCGGCCACCTTCGCCCGCACCCGGGGGTTGGGATGATTGCGAGCCGCTGCACGCAGGTGCGGCAACGCCGGATCGCCAAGCTCGCGCAGAAAAGCCGCTCGCTCGCCTCGCCGATCGTCGTCGAGTGATGAGACCACGGCGCCAACCAGGCTCGGATCGCTCCGCCGGCGGGGATCGCGCCGGATCGCCTCGCGAAAGGCGGTGAGCCCCACGCCGTACGCGATCATCCCGTCCATCAGGTCCTCGCGCCA
>JANNNO010000571.1:0-5350 GCA_031398585.1 Myxococcales bacterium
CGAGTGCATCGGGCTCCGGTGGTGGCGGACCCGGCACTGCCTCCGGTGGGAATGCCGGCTCGGGCACGGGTCAGATGGGCGGAGGAACCGGCAGCGGGGGCACTGGCGGCAGTGAGGGCAGCGGAGGTAGCGGGGGTAAGGACAGCAGCGGTGGCGGCGCATCCGGCAGCGCTGGAGCGAGCGGGGCGGGAGGCAGCGGGGGCGGAAGCGCTGGCGCTGGCTCCGGCGGAGAAACTGGGGGCACCCGCGATGCCAACGGTGAGGTTCCACCAGCGTCGGCAGGCACCTGTCCCCCCGGTCGCAACGTGGTTTTCCGACTCGATCTCGCCGATCCCAACTGGAACGGCGGCGCCACCGGTGTCACAGCCGCGATCGCAGCGCTCGGTAGCGCGGTGATGGCAGGGGCCGCCAATGCTTCCGTCGTGCCCGATCCCGAATACGGCCGCGCGCTCAAGGTCGCTTACCCGGCGCGCTCGGGCTCGATCTCCTGCGTGGAAGAAAAGAAGTGCGCCGTGCACGGCGGTCTCGTTTTTCGCGTGCCCATCCCGAACGGTCCATCGATCACGTCGGCCGTCCTCTCTTACCGGGTGAAGTTCGAGACCGGCTTCGAATGGGTCAAGGGTGGCAAGTTGCCGGGTCTATGCGGGGCCGAGTGCTCGACCGGTGGGCGCGAGGTGAACCCGGATCGCTTCTCCATCCGCTACATGTGGCGGGGTGGTGGCACCGCGATGGTCTACTCGTACCTGACCAACCCGCCCAATAATGGCACCGGTCTCGACATCGGCGTGGGCACCTGGCGGTGGCAGAACGACGGCCAGTGGCACCAGATCCAGGAGGAGCTCATCCTCAACACGGGCAACGCCAACGACGGCATCATCCGCGTCTGGTACGACAAGCCGATGACCAGCGCGCCCAACTTCGAGCGCAAGGACTTGAAGTACTACGACCGGGTGAAGTATCCCGCCCTCGGCATCGACAAGCTGATCTTCTCGACCTTTCACGGCGGCGAAGACGCGTCCTGGTCACCCAGCAAGGACGTGCACGCCTACTTCACGGACCTGACGATCTGCCGCTGACGGCGCGATCCGATCTACCGCTTACGGTCTGGTCTGGCGGTCGACTGCGACCTGCGCAGACCACAGGACCGCGAGGGCGCTACGTCGCTACTTCAGGCACCAGTCGATGGTGACGCCGAGGAGTTTGAGGCCGTTGGCGTTCAGGTAGAGCTTGCGATCGATCGGGTCGGGCGAGTGGGTGGCGTGAAAGAACTGCACGCGTTTGGCCGGAGCGACCACGCCGTCCATCATCATCGCGCCCTTCTCGTAGGCGAAGTAGCTGACCTTCTCGGGCTGGCCGGTCAGGTGCGCGATCCGGATGCCCGCCGCACTCGGCGTGCCCCAGAAGAACTCTTGCGGGGGCGAATAGACCTCGACGTCGCCTTTGGGGAAACCACCGGCGAGCTCGTGATCCGACGTGAACGTGAGCTTGGTCATGAAGCTGGTGAAGCCGTGCGCGGCTGACATCTTGATCCGCGGCAGCAGATTTTGTTCTGTCACGATGATCGGCACCGCGATGTCGGTGTATGCCTCGGCCTTGAACGCGGTGCTGGTCATGCCGTACGAGAGCATGATGATCCGTTTGCCTTCGGCGTGCGCCGGCGTGGCCATGCGCTCCTGCACGACCTCGACTTCCATGCCGCGCGCCTTGAACGCCGCTTCGAACTGAACGTCGGTCCCGACGAGAGGGATGGTGCCGGTGACGAGCAAGGCCTTGCCGCCCATGGATGGCGGCGGTGCGCTCTCGCCGCTCGCGACGTCGCTGCCCGCCGATCCGCCCGAGCCGCCCCCTGCGCCACCCGAAGCGGGCGAGCCAGAGGTGCCGCCGGTCGCCGGCGAGCCGCCCGCTGCCCCACCGGAAGAGCCGCCCGTCGCGCCGGAGGATCCGCCGGAAGAACCGCCGGTTGCGCCGGACGATCCGCCTGTCGCACCACCAGACGATCCGCCGGAAGTCGGCGATCCCCCCGTGGCCGTCGCACCACCGCTGCCGCCGGAAGCAGCGCCTGCGCCGCCACCACTGCCCGGGCGGGTCGAGTTCGGCGTTCCTCCGTCGGGCGTGGACGCGCATGCCGACACGAAAACGACCGAGAGCGAGGCGAGCAAGACAGCTGGCAGTGCGCGCATACCCAGGCTCTTAGCACCGCTGGCGGAGACTCAGAAGTCCGCAAGTGCCTGAAATGACGATTTTTCCCGGTGATTCGGGGGCTCGCCGACCGCTCACCAAAAAAAACGCGGGGGTCGAGACGCTGACCGGCAGGAGACAAAAAACGTTCCCAATCACCCGGGCCGCCGATTCAGGGGACGGCGACAAGGTGGGATACATCACTTCATGCCCATGCGAACTCATGCGATCTGGCTGGCCCTTGGCGGCCTGCTTGTCCTTGCTTGTGGAGAAGAGAAAGCCTCGAACGGCAACACCAACACGGAGCGCACCGGCGGCACCGGCGGCTCACGGACCGGAGGCAGCGCCGGCGCGACGGCCACGGGCGGCAGCGGCGGTGGCACCACTGCGGGCGGCTCGGGCGGCACGAGCACGACCACGGGAGGCGCTGGTGGCGGCAGCGGCGGTGCGGCTGGCGGGACCGGTGGTGGCGGCGGCACTGGCGTCGAGGGGGGAGTCCGTGATGCCAGCGACGCGTCTGCGGACGGTCCGGCTGATGGCGGCGGGGACGCCGGTCCTCCCTCGAGCGCGGGACCGGTGCCTTACGGCTGCACCAACTGCAAACCGATCTTCGACGGCAAGTCGCTCGAGGGTTGGGAGACGCGTGACCCGACCAACTGGTTGGCCAAGGACGGCGTGCTCGCGAGCCAGGGCAAAGTCGCGCCGATCTGGACCAAGGCCGACTACGGCGACTACCGCATCTTCTTCAAGGTTCGCCAGGTGAAGGGCAACCACAAGCCCGACGTCATCTTCTTCGGCAAGCGGCCCGGACCGAACGCTGGCCAAAGCGGAGCACTCGGCGGCGCCCAGCTACAGCCGCCCAACGGCGGGTCCTGGGACTACGGCGCGGGCGGGACATTCACTCGCGACATGAACCCCAACTGGAACGCGAACCTTTGGCACCAGTGCGAAGTGCTGGTGAAGGAGGCGGGTTCCTTCCGCGCCGCGTGCTGCCCGCTCGAGCCGGCAGCCGCTTGCAAACTCGTCCTCACCTGGAAGGGCACCGGCCGCAAGCATCCCTGGGCGATCCAGATGCACAACCCGGGACTCTTCGACGAGTACAAGGACATCTACGTCGAAGAGAACCCCGCCCTCGACGAGCTGCTCTGCTTGAAGAAGTAACGACGAAGCTGATGACGTGCCCGGGGGAGAGCCGTCTCCTCCGCACGTTCAGCCTGCAATTCGATAGAGGATCTCTCAGCAGCAGCCGCTGGCTATAGCAGCGCTGCCTTCGAGCGCTCGACAGTTCCGTGCGATCGGCCGTGCGCCGCATCGGGCGATGATTGCGGACCAGCTGAGGTCGCCTTCGGAGCGTCGGGAGCCGGGAGATCGAAGTCCGAAGCGGGACCTGCCCCGTATTTGAGGACCAGGCGCGAGGGCGCGGCCGCCTTCCGCCAGATGATCAGAACCCGAAACGGCAACCGCTGCCCGGTGTACAGAATCGGCGCCGGGAGGTCGTTTCGATCGACCGCTTGGGGGAGCAGGAACAGGTTTCCGCCGAACTCGACATAGACGCGAACCGGGGAGCCGTTCGATTGATACGCCAGGATCTGTGCCGGATCGACGCGGATTGCCGACGATGTCGCGTTCGCTAGCTCAACGGTCAAAACACCGAAGACTTCGTCCGGGGAATACAGACGCACGTCCGTGCGAGGGTGTTCAACGGCGCGCACGCCGAGCAACACGACGTCGCCGGTGAAATTGCGGGTGAGGATTTGCCCGGTCGGCCGTTGAATGCCCACGGCCATGGATCGTTCGGCGAGCCATTCTGACCCGCGCAATGCCAGCGTGAGCGAGTTGCGGCTGCGCTCGGCCAGGGCTTCCTGCGCGCGCCCGCATGAGTTCGCCGCCCGAAACCCGTAAAACGCGGCAGCGCCGAAGGCAGCCGCCATCGCCATGCTCACCGCCGCCGTCCCGTACTTCCCGCTCGCCTTCGGATTCGGCTCGTCCTTGGCGTACTTGTTCAGATACTCATCGTCGGACATGACGGCGAAGGCGACCGCCGGCATCAACATCAGCCCGCCAATCCCGGTGTCTATACCGGGTGCCAGATAGCGCGTGGAACACTCGAACTCGGCCAGGCTGGCGTGCACCTTCGGGGGGCCCTGCGAGAAGAAGAAGGAGCAGCCCGATAAGTTGATCACTAGCAACAAGCAAAGGAATTTCGTCGGCATTGGCGTTCCTCGTCGGTGAGCAGGGGGGAAAGCCGGCAGATATTTGACTGATACAACGGTCCTGTCTACGAGGTTTTGGGCGTCCGGAGGCGGCGAGCGACTGCGCCGGGCGACTGCGCATCGCCCCGTCGCCTGCACGTGTCGCCGCGACGGAAGGCTCGAAGGTCGCGCTGTTGCCAGCTGCAGCCGAGGGCTATCCGCCGAGCCGGGACTGTTGATCTTGCGCCAGTCCCAATCCGAGTTGCGTTCCCCGCACCGCTCAGGCGGCCCCCCACCTTCGCCCATCGCAAACGGATTGAGACGTCCTAGTGAGCCAGGCGTGCGGCCTTCATGATGAGGTAGTTGCGTTCGGGAAGGCTCGAAGTGGCCGCTGCGGCCGCGCGGTAGTGTTCAATCGCTCGCTCAGCCGCGCCCGCCCTCTCGTATAGATGGCCGCGCACGGCATCGAGTCGGTAGTGCTGGGCCAGCTGCGGGTGGTGCTCGATGGCGGCCAGCCGCTCGAGCCCGGCCTGCGGCCCGTGCACCATCGCGTAGGCGATCGCATGATTGAGCGCGACCATCGGGTTGTCAGCCATCTGCAAGAGCAGGCCGTAAAGCGCGAGGATCTGCGGCCAGTCGGTGTCGGCCGCGGTGGCGGCTTCATCGTGCACCGCTGCGATCGCCGCTTGCAGCTGGAACGGGCCCACCTGGCGCATGCCGAGCGCCCGGCTGACGAGCGCCACGCCCTCTTCGATCGAGGCCCGATCCCACAGACTGCGATCTTGCTCATCGAGGGGGATCAGCTCGCCCGCGGGGCCGGTGCGCGCGTGCCGACGCGCATCGGTCAGCAGCATGAGCGCCAGCAGCCCCCTTGCCTCGGGGAGATCGGGAGCGAGCAGCAAGAGCATGCGGGTCAGGCGGATGGCCTCGACCGCGAGATCGGTGCGATGGACCTCGCTACCGGAGGTGGCGGCATAACC
>JANNNO010000001.1:0-22332 GCA_031398585.1 Myxococcales bacterium
CCTGGCGCTGCAATCGCGTCTCCCGCGGCTCGAGGCCATGCGCCCCGACGTCGTGGCGGCCGCGCTCGCCATTCCAGCGGTGCTCTTCTATTGTGCGCTCACGGGCGAGGCGACGGCCACGCGACGGGCAGCCCTCATGGCGACACTCGGCTTCGCGGCGCTACTGTTGGCGAGGTTACCCTCACCCGCGGCTGCGCTTGGCGCCAGCGCGATGGTGCTCCTGCTCGATTCGCCGCGGCTGCTCTTCGACGCTGCTTTTCAGCTCTCGTTCTTGTCGGTCGCGTCCCTGGCGCTGGTCGCTTCTGCGCCGGCCTTGCATCAGCGGGCGCCTGGGCGGGGGCTGTGGCGCCGGATGGTCGAGATCACGAAGCGAGGCTTTCTGGCGTCGTTGGCCGCCTTCGTCGCCACGGCGCCGCTCGTCGCTCACCACTTCGCCGAGATCGCGCCCGCGGCCCCCATCGGCAACCTCGTGCTCGTCCCGCCGGTCGAGCTTGCGATCGTGCCCCTCGGTTTGCTGGGAGCGAGCCTCGGCGCCCTGTTTTCCCCTCTCGGCTCGCTTCCCCTCGCGCTCGCGGACGTCTTGGCCGGGGGCGTCTTGTGGCTGGCCGACATCTTCCGCGTCGCGACCCCGGTGCTACCGGTGGTCAGCCCCAACGTGGGCGAAACGTTGTTTCTCGAGGCGGCCGCACTCCTGACGATCGTCGCGGTGGCGCGCCGGAATTGGCAGCGTTGGGGTAAGGCCGCAGCGGCGGTCGCTGTGGCTGGGACTCTGCTCATGTCGAGTCGTTCCGCCGTTAGGGATTTCACCCGGACCGTCACCGTCACGTTTCTCGACATTGGACAGGGCGATGCCGCGTTGGTCGAAGGCCCCGGCGGCTTCGTCGCGATCGTCGATGGGGGCGGAGAGGTAGCGTCGAAGTTCGATCCGGGCGCGCGGGTGATCGAGCCGGTTCTGCGACGCAAGCTGATCCGGCGGATCGATCTCGTGATCCTCTCGCATCCGCATCCCGACCACATGAACGGCCTGTTTCGCCTGCTCTCGCGATTTCCAGTGGGCGAGCTTTGGACCGCCGGCTCGGACAGCGACAATCCTCGCTATCGCGAGTTGGTGGCGTTGGCGGCGGGGAGGGGCGTGAAGGTAGCCCGCCCGCGTGCGGTGGTGCTGCGGGGCCTGCAGTGGCAGCCGTTGGGGCCGTGGGTCGGCGATGAGATCGCGGCTCCCGAAGGAGCGGGTGCCAACGATGCGTCGCTGGTCCTTCGCCTCGCGTACGCCGGCCGCAGCGTTCTGTTCACCGGCGATATCGAGGAGCAAGGCGAAGCCGAGCTCGTGGGCCGGCATGGTGGCGAGCTGGCCAGCGATCTGTTGAAGGTGCCTCATCACGGCAGCGCCACGTCTTCGGGCGCTGATCTGCTGGCGGCCGTTCGGCCCGCGCATGCGGCGATGTCATTGGCCCAGGGCAATCGCTTCGGTTTCCCCCGGGCGGACGTGCTGGAGCGCTACCGGGAGGCGGGGGTGCAGGTCTGGCGCACCGACGAAAGCGGCGCGTTAGTGTTCGAGATCACCGCCGACGGAGTTTTGCGTGGAACTTGTGTCCGTTCGTGTCGATGATACTTCGCGCATGCTGAAATTACCGACCCTGGGCGCACTGAACGCACATGGCGTTCGCTTCGTCGTCGTGCTGGCCCTGATGATTACAGGCTGCGGGCACACGAACCCCCAGACCATCGAGAAGGCGACCAAATTCCAGGCGGAAGGCGCCCGCGCCTACGCCCAGGGTGATCTCGACCGAGCCGCGGGCCTCTTCGCGCTCGCGCTCGAGTACGAACCGAAGATGGCCGAAGCGCGCAACGGGTTGGGGCTCGTCGCGCTGGCCCGTGGCGACAAGGCAACCGCCGAGTCGCAGTTTCGCGCGGCGCTCGCGATCAACGAAGAGCTCGCGGAGGCCCATCACAACTTGGGGCTCCTTCAACTCGAGCGAAATCAACTCGACGAGGCCATGACTCGGTTTCGGCAGGCGCTGGCAATCGACCCCGGGTTTGGTCCGGCTCGGCTCGCGGTGGGAGAGACGTTGATGTTGCTCGGCCGTCCCGACGAAGCGCGCTGGGAGATCTTGAAGCTGACCGAAGTCGAGCCTCAGAACGCCAAAGCCCAGGCCGCCTACGCGCGGGTGCTCATCATGCTCGGGCGGGTGGCAGCGGCCGAGGCGGCGGCGCAAAAAGCACTCGGGCTCGACCCGAATCTACCGGCGGCCCATCGAGCTCGCGGAGAGATCTTGAAGAGCCGTCGCGACTTCCCCGCCGCGATCGAAGAGTACCGCGCCATCCTCAAGGTCGAGCCGATGTCGATCGACGATCGAGTCAAGCTGGTGGAGTGCCTGACAGGTGCCAACCAACAGGCGGAGATCGACGTCGAGCTCACCAGCCTCGAGAAGAGCGCGCCCGCGATGCCGCAGGTGGCGTTCTTACGGGCTTACGTGTCCCTCAACCGGGGCCAGCTGGGCCAGGCCATCGAGTCAGCGCGCCGGGCGATCCGCCTGCGGCGACGTTATCCCGAGGCGCGTATGGTTCTCGCCGAGGCGCTCTTGCAGGCCGGCCAGAACGAGGAAGGCCGCGAAGAGTTGCGGCGTTTCGCGGACGAGGCGCCGCCGCAGCTGGAGATGGAAAAGCGCCGCGCGCTCGAGTTCTTGCAAAGGTAAGCGCGGGCACCGTCGGGGGCACCGCGTTCAGAGCGCGCGGGCTTTTCCGGGGCGAGCAAACCTTGTAGGTTCGGGTCGTGGAGCTCGAGCGTCTCTTCATGCGAAGGCGAGCCCTCGCGTTGTGGCAAGAAGGTCAGCGACTGCAGCTCGACGGCGACATCATCGGGGCCATCGAGTTCTACGGGCAATCCATCGCTGTCTGCCCGACCGCGGAGGCGCACACCTGTCTCGGTTGGGCCTTTAGCTTTCAAGATCGTTTGGACGACGCGATTGCGGAATGCAAACGCGCGATCGAGATCGATCCGCATTTCGGCAATCCCTACAACGACATCGGGTCGTATCTGATCGCTCAGGGCAAAAGCAGCGAGGCGATGCGATGGCTCGAGCGGGCCAAACGTGCCGCGCGCTACGAGCCCCGCCACTATCCGTACATCAATCTGGGGCGGCTTTACGCCGCCCGCGGCAAGATCAGGCGCGCCATCAAGGAGTTCGAGGCGGCGCTCCGATTGGCGCCCGAGGAACCTGGGGTCGCGGCCGCTCTGTCTGCGCTCAAGCAGCGAATCAACTAGCGCCCGCAGAAGTTCGTTGTCTAGACAACGACTGCCTGTGGCCGCGCTGTTGTGGCTGGAGAGATCGGACGACGAGACCCTCGTGTCTCGTGACTCCCGACGCGGGATGCGTGCGTCAGGGAAAAGCGTTTCCGCCGCTTCCATTCGATGCCGAACCGCCGGCTTGCGGCAGCTCCTCGGGAATTTGCCGTGAACGCGGTCGCCGGCGCGACGCGCCCGTGGTCAGTTTCGGTTCCGGCCACATGTTGTTCTCGCACGGGGCGCCGTGGAGGACTGCCCTCGGGGCTGCTACGATCAAAAGAGGCGTCGTCAGCCGTCCAACACTCGAAAGGGGGACAAAAGACGACCATGGCCAGGCAGCGACAAAAGGGTACGCGGGGTGCACGGGCGACGCGCTCGGCAGTCGACGATTCATCCTGTGTTGCGGAAGTGATGGGGACAGAGCTGTTCACGCTCACCCCCGACACGATGGTCGGTTCGGCCCTCCGGTTGGCCAGCACGCGACGCATTCACCACTTTCTCGTCATCGAGGATGGCAGCCTCGCGGGGATCGTGGCGCAGCGCGACCTGCAGGAGGCGAGAGAGACGACCTTCGTGGGCGCCTGCATGAAGTCGCCGGTCCTCTGCGTGGCTCCCGACACGACAGTCGAGGAGGCCCGCGACATCATGGAAGAGAACGAGGTCGGCTGCCTGCCGGTGGTCACCGGGACCTTCCTGGTCGGCATGCTGACCCGGGAGCGGCTGGTGCCGGCGCCGGGACTGGCTGGACGCGAGCCCCCGGCCGAGACCGCCCAAGCCGAACCCAGCGGAACGTGCACCGCGTGCGGAAGAGGCGATGCCAAGCCTTACTTCCGGGCCGGGATGCTGCCGCTCTGTCGAACCTGCGCCGAGCTCTTGCCCCGGGCCGAGCCCCGCAAGGGAAACTGAGCCCGGGCGCTACTCGTCGAACAGCACGTCGTCGGTGAGATCGTCGGCGTCGGCTTCCTGCCTGGCGCCCGATAGATCCGCCGTGGTCTTGCGCAGCCGTTCGGTTAGTACCTGGACGAAGCTCCAGAGCAGCTTCACGGACAGGGGCGGATCCTTGCGGATGATCTCGTAGAACTCGGGGCGACCGAGCACGAGCAGGCGCGACTCCTCGTCGGCCGTAGCGGTCACCGAGCGCGGGGTGCGATCGACCAGTGCCATCTCGCCGAGGTGCGAGCCGGGCAAGAGCGTGGTGATGAAGGCGCCATCCTTGTGCAGGCGGACGCGGCCGCGAAGCAGGATGAAGAGGTCGTCCCCTGTCTCGTTTTCGCGCATCAGATCCTCGCCGGTGGCGTAGTCGGCCACCTTGGTGAGGTTGAGCACGCGCATGATCTCTTTGTAGGTCAGATGCCGGAACAGCGGCATCTGCTTGAGCACCTCGACCTTGCGGGTGAGCTCTTCGGCGCGGGTGTCGCTGACCTCGGCGTCCGCGGGGGCGATGCGCAGGGCGATCGCCGTGATGTTGTCCTGGCCGCCACCCTCGTTGGCAAGGTCGATCGCCTTCTTGGGAATCGCGGTGATCTCTTCGCTGATGAAGAGATCCTTGATCTTGTCGTCGTCGAGGTAGGCGTGCAGGCCGTCGGAACAGACCAGGAACTGATCACCCGGCAGGATGTCGAAGTCGATGGTGTCGACCTGCACGGTCTCGTAGACGCCGACCGCGCGGGTGACCGCGTTCTTGTACGCGCTGTAGGGCGAGCGGCCGAGGCTGTCCTTGGTGATCTTGCCGCGTCGGATGAGCTCGTTGATCAGCGAGTGGTCCTCGGTCAGCTGGATGACCTGGGACTGCCGAAGCAGGTAGATGCGTGAGTCGCCGACGTGGGCAACGAAGCCGCGGTCACCGACCAGGAGCAACGCCGAGATGGTCGTGCCCATGCCGCGCTTTTCCTGCTCCAGCTTGCCGCGAGCGAAGATGGCGCCGCCGGCCGTCTGGACGGCCTGTTCGAGCAGGGAGAGGATCTCCTGGGAACGGACGCTCTCGTCCTTCTTGAGGAAACCCTCGACCAGATCCTGCTTCGCCTCGATGGCGTTGCGAAGCTCGTGGACGGCGATGTGTGAGGCGACCTCGCCCGAGGCGTGGCCCCCCATGCCGTCGGCCACGACGAACAGCGAAAGCTTCTTGTCGACGAGGAAGTTGTCCTCGTTGTGTTCGCGTTTGCGTCCGACGTCGGTTGCGGCCCAGAAACTAAGCTCCATGTGACCTCGGCGCGGCTGGTTCGGCCCTCCCGTCCCTTACACCGATACCGCCGGCGCGGCAAGAAGGCGGGCGGCACCTGGGCCGAGGAAGGTGGGCGTCTGCACACAACTCGGCTGGTCGCTACGGGGGGTCTTGACAGAGGGGGCGGCGTTGCTACAAATGGTCTCCCGCCGCAGGGCGGGAACTGATCGGGGATCGTCTAATGGCAGGACGCCAGACTCTGGATCTGGCTATCAAGGTTCGAATCCTTGTCCCCGAACGAAAAGCGCGCTAAACAGCGGCGCGAAAACAATTCAATAGGTTGCTGAGTCTCTTCCGAGTTCCTTGGCAATCGGGCCCCATGGTCTAGCGGTTAGGACGGCGCCCTCTCACGGCGCAATCCCGGGTTCAATTCCCGGTGGGGTCACTCTCTTTCTCGGTCGCAGCGCTAGCCCTGCACGGAGCGACGGCCGGCGGCGGCCTGGTTGGCCGCCGCGCTGTCACTGGCTTTCGCCCGCGCCGGCGGCTGCTGCGCGTCTCAGCCGTGCACCGCGAAGAAGACGACGTGTCCCGACGGGGCTTCGACGATGAGCTCGCGGGCGCCGTAAAAGGTGGTTCGCTCGTCGATGATGCGCGGCCAGCCTGCCAGGGCCGTCCGGATCGGGTCGAGCGATTCGACCTCGAGGTAAAGGACACTGCGGTCCTTGCCAGTCGCGATGGCGGGCACGTCCTTGGCGAGGGATGCCTGGCTCTGCAGCATGAGCTCGAGCTTGTCGCGGACCAGGATGACGAAACCGAGGCCGTCGCCGTCAGGCACTTCGACGGTCTTGGTGAAGCCGAGACGATCGACCCAGAAGGGCAGCGCGCTCTTGACGTCATCGACGCGGAGGTTGGCGGTGATCTTTTTCTTGCCGGGCGTTCTGCCTCGCCGAAGAGGGACAGAATTGGACGAATGGAACCCGGGCCGCGCGCGCGGACCTTCCCGGGCGACATGCCGACCAGCTCGCGAAATTCGCGATCCATGTGAGCTTCGTCGAAGTAGCCGAGGGCGACCGCGGCGCCGGCGAGGCCGCCAGCAGGCCGTCGTGGTCCCGCCAGCAACGCGACAGCGCGGTGGACGCGAGCGACTCGCGCCAGCTGCTTGGGCCCGATACCGACGCGTGTGCGAAAGAGACGCCCGAGGTGCTGACGGCTGCAGCCGAGACGGGCGGCCAGGCGCTCGACCGACGGCGCTGGTGATGTAGCCAGCGCGCGGGCGGCGAAGGCGAGGGTGCAATCCAGCGCGGGGGTTGCGGCAGGAGAGGGCAGTCGTTCGAGTAGCCAGTGTTCGAGGCCGTGTCGCGCGCGGGCGGTCGCGCCGCCGGGGTGTGCCCGTTGTCCCATGGTCGGGAGAAGCGGTCCGCGCAAACCGAGATCGTCGAGAGCCACTCGTCGATCGGCCAGCTCGTGTGCTGGCAAGCGCAGCAGGGGGACGGCGCCGCCGGGACGAAAGCGGACCGCCACCAGCGCCCGGCAAGCTGCGGTCGAGCAGGCCGCAAGAATCAGCGGCCGGCTCATCGGTCCGACGGCGGTCACCTTGGCGGTCTCGACGTCGAGCAACAGATCGATGCAGCCGTCGGGCAGAATGTGGGCGGCCTGCGATCCCACCTCCGACGTGCGAACCCAGAAGCGGTCCACGAACGCCCGCAACGCCGGGTGAGGAACCAGCTCCTCGTAGGCCATGCGGCGAGCTTGGCACGGCCGCCACACGTCGCGCCAGCTTGTGTGGCGTGTGTTAGGTCTCCGGTATTGCGGGAGGGAGGCATTGGCCTACCGGCTGTGCGCCCACAGCTGGGGGAAGGACAACTCTCAGCACCCTCTCGGCTTTGCGGATCGCTCCCAGCCGCCTACCGCTGTCGGGTCGTGCAGTCGAGCGACCTCGTTCCCCCGAAGCTGGAGGTCTCATGACAGGTAGTCTTGTAGGTCGGGTTCGACTGGAAGGATTGCCCGATGTGGCGCAGGGCATCCGCGATTCGTCGGCGGCGCTCTTCCTCGGCTTGCTGCACCCGAATTTGCTCGGCCATATCTCGCTCGGCGGCGATCTCAGCCATGCGACGCTGATGATCACGTTCGGCCTCGAGCGATGCTCGACGTGTCTCTCGCGTACGATCGATGATCAACATCGTGGACGAGCAGGCCGCCGCGCGAGCTGGATCCGCAGTCGCGGCTTCGATATCCAACACCAGCTGCTTGCACCGAGCGTAGACCGCGTCCTCTTGCCGGGTCTCCACCCGTTGTCGAATCGCCGCGAGCAACTCCGTTGGAAGGAGCTCCTCGACTTTCACGACAGCGAATCCCGAAGCCCTGACTGTATCGGCATCGAAATGGTCGTGCTGGCCGGGAGGCGAATACGCCGCGAAAAGGCGGAGAATGTCAGCAGGCGCATCGGCGAGCCTGACGACGATGAACTCCTGCGCCCCCAAGAATGCACCGATCTCTGCCGCGCGCCGAAGCGCCGCCGGCAATACGTCGGCAACCGCCAAGGGCGGTAGGATCGGACAACTCACGTGATACTCAGCCGCTGCGCTCTCCACAGGCCGCGCAGCTTCCGTGCAACTGGCCGCCATCTGTTCGATGCTGGGACGCGGCCCAGTCACTTGTTGAACGGGCGTAGCCAATGGCCATGTCGGCCCATGGACAGGAGCGCAGGAGCCGAGCACGATGACGCTAATGAGCACCCTCGTTCTATCGAGCATCAGCTGACACATCGGCGGAATCCGCCGACATCTGTTGCGGCGAAGGGAACCCGAGTCTCAGCGCAGGGTGATCAGGCCGCGTTTCATGGCTTCCAGGGCGGCGGCGGTGCGGTCGCCGACGCCGAGTTTGGCGTAGGCGCGTTCGAGGTGCGTCTTTACAGTGCCGGCCTTGGTGTTGAGGGCGGCGCCGATTTCGGCGTTGGAGAGGCCTTTGGCGACGAGCTCGAGGACCCCGATCTCGCGCGGGGTGAGCTTGGGGCCGCTCAGCCGATGCGCCAGGCGTTCGGCGATCTCGGGCGGGATCACGCGGCGGCCTGCATGGACCGCGCGGATGGCTTCTTCCAGCATGCCCTCGGGGAAGGTGCCCTTGAGTAGATAGGCGTGAGCGCCGGCCTGGATGGCGCGGTAGACGTCTTCTTCGGCGTCGTAGCTCGTGAGGATGATGAAGCGCGCGGCAGGATCGCGCTGGCGGATGGAGGTGATGACGTCGGCGCCGCTGGTCCCAGGCAGGCGTAGATCGATCAACGTGACGTCGGGCGTGAGCGACTCGTGCGCTGCCAGCGCGGTCGGCCCATCGCTGGCTTCACCCACGACCTCCATGTCGGGCTCGTGCTCGATCATCGCGCGAAGCCCGACCCTGACCACCTTGTGATCGTCAACGACCAGGACGCGAATCTTGTTGGGTTCAGACATCACGAAGATCCTTGCGTTGCACCATGATTTCTACCTTGGTTCCTTGCCCAGCGTGACTCTCGATCGTCAGGCGGCCGATTCGGGCGGCGCGCTCCCGCATGCCGGTGACGCCGAAATGTCCGCTCGATTCCCCCGCGGCTCGGTTGGGCTCGAAGCCCCTGCCGTCGTCCCTGACTGTCACCGTCACCGTTTCGGCCTCATGCGCGAGGGTGACCCTTATCTCGCCCGCCGATGCGTGGCGGACCGCGTTCGCGATCGCTTCGTGGGCGATCCGCAGCAGCTCACGAGTGGCGTCGGCCGGCAAAGCGATCGGCGTACCGATCTGCTCCATGGTCATGGTCGATTCACAGCGGCTTCGCGCACGGTCGAGCATGGCGACAAGGCCTGCTCCCAGCTCTTGCGGCGGCTTCATCGAATCGCGCAGATCCCAGACGAACTGGCGCGTCTCTTCGATGTTGCGTGCGACGAGTTCCTCGATCGCGCTCAGTTCCTCGGCGACCTTGCTGGCAGGCGTGGGGGACGCGGTGGGGGCGAACCGCTTGCGTACGCCGCGTAGATGCATCTGTGCGGCGGCCATGCCTTGCAGGAGGGAGTCGTGGAGCTCGCGGGCTACGCGGGCACGTTCGGCAGCCGTCGCCGCAAACGTCTGCTGCAGGCGCTGGACGCGCGAGCGGTGAACGGCAAAGACCAAAGCGAGCGCAGCGAGGGCCAACGCGATGTGAAAGGCGGGGCGTTCGTGCAGATGGGGCGCCAGCGTCAGTTGCACGGAATCACCGACGTCGTTCCAGACGCCGTCCGCGCTGCGACCGAGTACACGGAAGCGATAGCTGCCGGGCCGCATGTTGGTGTAGTAGGCGGAGCGCCGAGTGCCGGCGTCGATCCAGCCGGAGTCGAACCCTTCGAGCCGGTAGCGATGTTGGGCCAGGCGCGGTTCGATGAGTGTGATCGCGGCGAAGTGAAACTCGAAGGCGCCCGAGCCTGGTGGAAAGGCGTTGTCGACCCCGCGGAGAGCGGGCCGCCCGTCGACCAGCGCCCGTTCGATCACGACGGGAGGGACCAGTGAGCTGCCGGGAAGGCGGCGAGGATCGACGCTGATGACCCCTCTGCCTGATGCGAACCAAAGGCGGCCTTCGCGATCTTTCCAGGCGCCGGGTTGGCGGGTGCGGTTGATCCGCACTTCACGGCGATCGTCCTCCACGGCGAAGGTGACCACGTCGACCTGGCGGCGATGGCCCTTGTCGAGCTGCTCGAGCGCGGCCTTCGCGACCCTGAGCAGGCCGTGACTGGTGCCCATGAAAATGTGGCCGAGATCGTCGGAGAGAACCTGAAACAGCTCCGTGTGAGGCAAGCCCTCGGCGGTGCCATAGAGGCGCGACTTACCGGCGCGTAGCCGCGCCAGACCGAAGCCGGTGCCGAACCAGAGAGTGCCATCCGGGTCCCGGCTCACCCCACGGACCTTTTCTAGCGGCGCGTGTGGCTCGACCAGATGATCGCCCTGCACGGCCAGCAGGCGACCGTTGGCAGAGATGTGCAGGATGCCCCGATCGTCGCGGGCGATTGCGCGAATCTCACCGAGCTCCAATGTGCCGAGCTTGGGGTGCGGGGTGATCGGCGTAGCCGCCAACCCTACCAACCGCGAAAGACCCTGCCCCGAGCCGATGATGATTGTATCGACGCCATCGCGAGCGAGTGCCGTCACCGCGGAGGTAAAGCCGGGCACCATGTCGAAACGCTGGCCGCGCATGCGCGCCAAACCGCGATCCGTGCCGACGAAGAGTTGACCATCCGGCCCGGCCACGACCGCGGTGATCTGGTCGCTGGGCAGTCCATCCCGCGAGGTGAAGGTCTCCTCTTTCCCCCCAGTCATGCGCGTGAGCCCGCGTACCGAGGCAGCCCAGAGCACGCCCGCGCCGTCGATGGTGACCGAGCTAACCCAGGTTTCGCGCAACGAGGGCGGCCCGGCGCGACGGTCGAGCGAGCGATCGGTGAACTGGGCGAGGCCGCCGTTGCGGGTGCCTACCCAGAGGCTTCCTTCGCGGTCCTCGAAGATGGCGCTGACGTCGTCGTCGGGAAGTCCGTCGGCGCGCCCGAACGAGCGGGGTTGGCGATCTCCCGCGCGCAGACGCCACAGGCCCGCCCGCGTGCCGACCCAGAGGTTTTCGTCGCGATCTTCGCGGATGTCGATCACCTTGCCGAGCGGCAGACCCTGGACGGCGAGAGCGGTGAGACGACCCGAGTCGATTCGGTAGAGGCCTTCCTCGCTCATGGCCCAGAGGTGGCCGCCGGGCGCCGCGCTCAGTGCCAAAGTTCTTGTCGAGAGCAACGAACTCGGAGGCGTCGCGGTTGCGCCGGCCGTGGCGAGTCTGCGTAGCCCGTCGGGGCCGGCGAGCAAGAGAGTGCCGTCGGTCTCATGCGCGAGCGCGACCACGGAGCCCAGCTCTTGCGGGTTCAGCCAGCGTTCCCAGCGGTCTCCGGCGCGATCCGATTGTCCGCCGTGGCGGTGGTCCCGCCGCAAGCGAAAGAGGCCGGCCGTGCTCGCGAGCCAGAGGCCGGCTGCGGGGTGCTCGGACATGCCGAACGTGCGGGCCTCGGGCGGTAGGTCAGGAGAAGGCGCGCAGGCGTCGACCGCATCGTTGCCCACGCAGAGGGGAACGCCACGCGGCGGAAGCACCCAGAGCGTGCCGTCCTTCGCCACCAACAAGCGCATGACGTCGTTGCCGTGCGGAAAAGCCCGGGGGGGCGGCAACGCGACGATCGGCCCACCCCCATATCGAGCGAGGCCGCCCTGCGTGCCGACGTAGAGATAGCCGTCCGCACTCTGGGTGATGGCGCGGATCCAGGCGCCGGGCATCCCATCGCGCACGCTCCAGACCGTGACGCTGCAATCGCCGAGGTCGCGATCCGGTGCGAGGGCATGGGCCGTGGCGACAGGCTGGGACACGGCGACGGCGGCGAGCATCATCGCGCGACCGAGACGAAGGGAGAGACGGAGGCTCAACGGAGCGAGCTTAGTCCCGAGCGTCGGGCGGGGGTGAGAGTCCGGTGCTGGTTGGGGGGCGCGCGCGGACGTGAAGGGGGGACTCGCTGTCGATTGTCTGCCGATCGACAGACGCCGGCGTGGTTCACGTGGGGACTAGGAACCATGTAGGACATTGGGCATAGTCGCCGCTGGCCACGCAGCCGCTGAGCGCTGCGCCGCAATTCGCAACGATCGGTCGGGCCCGCCCGCCGCGAGGAGTTCTCATGAAGCGCACGCAACCGTCTTCCTGTCTCCGCGGGCCGTCTCTGTCGGCGATCGCACTGGGGATGCCGCTACTTGGTTTGCTGGCGTCGGGGGGCTGCACGCCTGACGGATCCGGTGGCGCGAGCGAGGCGACCGGGGGCATGCGGGCGACGGGGGGACAAGGCGGCTCATCGGGTGGCTCGAGCGGCAGCGGGGGCGCTTCGCAGACAGGTGGCGCCGGAACCCCATCGGGCGGCACCGGTGGCGGGGGGGCCGGGACGGGCGGGGCGGGGAGCCCCTCGGGTGGCGCCGGAGGCGGAACCGTTGCGGGGACCGGCGGGGCGATGGAGAGCACAGGGGGCGGTGGTGGGTCCGTCGACGTGGCCAGTGGCGAGACGAACGGCGAGACCGCGGGGCCTGGGCCCACGCCGGGCACCGGGCCCTCGGATGCTCCGCAGCCAAGCGGGGCGTGCGCGCAGGGCATGACGGGGCCGACGGGCAATCAGATGATCATGGGCAACGGCAAGAACCGGAGCTTCATCATCCGCATGCCGACGGGGTACGACGGCAAGAAGCCCTGGCCAGTCCTGTTCGCCTTTCACGGCGCGGGCGGCGGCGCCAGCGGCTTCGAGACAGGTCAGTTCGGGGGCGTGAGCCGCATGGCCACCGACAAGGCGATTCGTATCTACCCGCAGGCGTTCGGCGGCAACACCTGGTCGCGCGACGAGAACGACGATGTTCTCTACATGGACGCTCTCGTGAAATGGTTGGACGAGAAGGTCTGCTACGACAAGGCGCGGGTCTTTTCCGCCGGTCATAGCTCGGGCGCCTATTTCTCGCACCGCTGGGCCTGTGATCGGCCGGGGCTCTTGCGGGCGGTCGCGACCAGCTCGGGCGGGCAGCGACGCGAGCGGGCCCTCGACTGCAAGTCGCCCGTGTCGGCGTGGACTTCAACGGGTGCCGCGGACAACCCTGGCCACGTCATGGGGACCAAGCAGGCGCGCGACGCGTGGGGCAAGCTCGCGGGTTGCAACATGACCGCGATGCCGACCATGGTGGCGCCGGCTCCGTGTGTGGCTTTGACCGGCTGCCGCCCGGGCTACGCCGTCCACTACTGCCAGCACGGCGGAGGACACGCGTTTCCCGCTTACGGCTCGGCCGGTATCGTGAACTTCCTCTTTCCCGACAAGCCTTGATCGGGATCAGCCGGGCCGCACGGCGCTAGCTTCGGCAAGGGCAGCTGCCGCCTGGGCCAGGTCCGCGTGGAGGGCCGGCCGCTTCGATCTGAGCGGTGGCGGTGGCGTCCGTCGCGCGTAGGACCGCTGACGGTTTTTCGTGCAGGCGTCGCTTGCCGCGCTCGACGAACTTGAAGCGTTTGACGGCGTTGGTGACGTAGAGCGTGCGGCGCTCGATCCTGCCGGGCCAGCGCCGCATCGAGGATGCCGCCCGCGGGTTCGACGAAGGGGGCGGCCGCGGCGATCCTCCTCGTCGCCAGGTTGTTCGCGCACGAGCCGGGGGGAGGGGGCGACGGCCAAGGTGAACCTGAAGGTCGGTTCAGTGTCAGCGTCGGCGTCACAGGAGGGCAGTTGCGCTCCCAAGGACTAACGCCCGTGCAGACGGTTGCGTGATGGATCGCGATCGCGGTGACACGGAACCGTGGCCGGGGTGTTTGGCTTGTCGAGGCTCGCAACATGAACCTTTCTCTCCTCGTCCTTCGTTTGATGCTCGAGGCAAGCCCGGCGTCCCCCGGGCTTCTGCCGCCTGCAGCACCGATCCTGTCTGGGACTCACCCGGTGCCGGTGGAAACGCAGGCGTCGTCAGCCCTGGAGGGAAACGCGGCGAATCCGGGTCCGATCGCGCGTGTGCCCGGGGGTGCGATCGCGGGCGTGGTCAGGGACAGAACGACGCGGGCTCCCGTGGGCGGAGCGCTCGTGCTGTTGGACGGCGATCATGTGGCGACTACCGACGACTCCGGTAGGTTCCACCTGAAGAGCGTCACCACCGGGAGCCATCTCCTGAGCGTCGCCGGGCCGCGGGGCGAGGAGGCCCATCGAGACCTGGTCGTGAGGTCGGCAGAGTCAGCACAGCTCGCGCTCGAGCTCGGACTGCGAGAGGTCGAGTCGTTCAACTTCGTGCAGAAGGTGGTCCGGCCCAAGAAGTCGCCGGGCGAGGTGACGCTGTCGAAGGCGGAAGTCTCGGCGGTGCCGGGAACGATGGGCGATCCGGTTCGGGTCATCGAGAACCTGCCCGGTGCGAGCCGCGCCCCTGGTGGCTTCGGCGGCGCGCTCATCATTCGCGGCGCCAACCCGGCCGACAGCGCCGTGCTGATGGACGGCGTGCAGATCCCGATCCTCTATCACTTCATGGGGCTCACCTCGGTCGTGAACCCGGAGTTCCTTTCGGCCGTGTCGTTCATGCCGGGCGGGTTCGGGGCGGAGTATGGGCGTGCGACGGCAGGCGTGGCCGAGGTCGAATCGACGGCGCTGTCATGTGGGGGCTTTCGCGGGTCAGCGGCGGTGGACGTGCTGGACGCCGAGCTGTTCAGCTGCGTGAAGCTGGGACAGTGGCGCCTTGCGGCCGCGGGACGCCGTTCGTACATCGATGCGTTCTTGCCATCGATCATGAAGGCGGCCGCCGACGACGGCGAGAGCGTCATGGTCCTGGCCCCGTCGTTCTTCGACTATCAGCTCAAGGCCGAGACGGTTCGTGGCGGGAATCGCTTCGAGATCTTCGCCTTCGGCTCGCACGATTCGCTCGAGCTGACGCAGTCGGGATCGGCGGAAGACCTCGACTTTCAGTTCGGCGGTACGCTCGCGTTTCATCGCTTGCAGCTTCGCCACGTGTACGTGGGGGAGCGCTTGACGTTGACGTCGGCAGTGACGCCAGGCTTCTTGCGGCAGCTGATGACGGGAGCTTCGAAGGAACTCGGCACGGAAGAGCGGCAGGGGGTCGACATAAGCACGGTGCAGTGGCGCGAGACCGCGACCTACCGCGCCGCCGACTGGCTGACCTTGCGAGGTGGGCTCGACCACGTGCTCTCTCACTGGCGCGCTGACTTCGTGACGCCACTGCCGACTTTGGTGAGGCGGTATCCCAGCCCGCTCGAAGTCGACGTTCGCGATCGCAACGTCTGGAAGCGCCGCGGGACGGATCTGGATCAAGGGTATTGGGCCGAAGCGACGGCCGAGGTGGCGGGGCTCGCGGTGACGCCGGGTTTGCGGTTGGACCATTTGGTCTTCGACGAGACCAAGCGGTTGCACCTGCAACCTCGCCTGCGGGCGCGTTGGCAGGTGGCGGAGGGGGCCGCGGTGACAGGGGCCGCGGGAGTCTACCGAAAGCTGCCCGATACCTTCTCGGGCGTCATCGTGGACGGCTTCGGGCAGCCGGATCTGGCCGCGGAAAGAGCGATGCACTTCGTGACCGGCATCGAGCAGCGGTTGGGGCCGCTCGAGACCAAGCTCGAGGCCTTTTACGTCAAGCGCGACCGGCTGCCGTCGCCGACCGACGAGGTGCAGGTTCGCGATGGCAAGGCGGAGCCGGTGTTGTTCGCGAGCGACGGCACGGGACGGTCGTATGGGCTCGAGTTGCTGGTGCGCTTGCCGGCGGAGCAACGTCGCTTCTCGGGCTGGGTCGCGTATACGTTGTCGCGTTCCTATCGCAAGGATCGCTCACCCGATGCGACCGGCTTCGACACCTACGAAACGCAGGACGCCGGGACACCAAGGCTCTCGTCGTTGCCGCCCGAAGCGCGCGAGTACCTGTCCCCGTTCGATCAGACGCATATCCTGACGGTGGTGGGCAAGACCGAGCTGCCCTGGGGCTTGTCGCTCGGGATGCGCTTTCAGCTGGTCTCGGGCAATCCCATGACGCCGCTGGAAAAGGGGCAGAGCTACTACGACGCGGATGCCGACCAGTACAAGGTGCGCCCCGGTTCGGTAGCGCGTGGATCGGGGCGGCTGCCGGCGTTCCATCGCATCGATTTGCGGCTCGACAAACGCTGGCAATTCGAAGCGTGGAGTCTGACGGCGTATCTCGAGGTGATGAACGCCTACAACGCCAAGTCGATCGAGGCGTTCGATTATGACTACCGGTTCCGTTCGCGGCTGGAGGTCGGTGGGCTGCCGATCTTGCCGTTGCTCGGGGTGAAAGGAGAGATCTGACCATGAGACTAGGTTCGCGTTCCGCAGTGATCTCGGCGCTGGCGTCGATGGTGGCGGGCGGGGTCGGCTGCGGCGAGGCGTTGTCGGTGCCTTCGCTGGTAGAGGATCTGCGGGTGCTGGCGATCCGGGCCGAGCCGCCCGAGCTGTTGATTGATCGGGACGCGACGGTCGCGCAGGCGGTCACCTTCGACGCCCTTGTGGTCGATCCGCGCGGCACGCCGATGAATGTGGCTTGGCGCTTCTGCCCCGTCGCTTCCGACCAGACATGCGCGGACTTCGATCGGCGCAAAAGCCAAGCGCCAGCGGCGTTCCGTCCTCTGCTCGACGCGACCTTCGCGCAGACCAAGCAGGAGCCGGTGATGGCGGGAAAGGACGCCGGCGGGGTGGCGGCGCTGGGCGCCTTCGCGGTCGAGGTGCCAGCGGCGCTGTTCGCGTACCACTTCGATGACTCGTGGTTCGGCCTTGGCAACGGCGGCTGGACGTCGGCGGTTCTGGAGGTGAAGAGCGGCAGCGAGACGTTGGTCGGACAGAAGCGACTCGTGCTCAACGCGCGGGATCTGGCCCAATGGAACCCGGAGCTGGCCGCTGTGGGGGTGACCATCTGCGCGGAGCCGGCTGCTCCCGGGTGCGTGCCGCTGCGGCCGCGCACGCCCAACCGCAATCCCGCCATCACGTCGGTCGAGGTGGCGATGGGGGAAAAGGCGTCGAGCCCGTTCGCTCCGGTGGTGGGGCCGATCCTCGTGGCGCCGGGGGCGAAGATGAGATTGAGGCCGGTGTTGTCGACCGACGCCGCTGAGGCGTTCCAGACGCTAGAGCCCGCGCTCGACGGAAATCGCCTGAACGTGATCGATCACACCGAGGAGATCACGATCTCGTGGTTTGCCACCGACGGATCCTTCGATGCCGAGTTGACGGCGGCCCAGGTGAGCCGGACGCTCGACACCGTGTTTGAAGCGCCCGCCGAAGGGGCGGCGCGGAGGGGGCACGAGATCGCGGTGTTCATGGTGGCGCGCGACCAGCGGGGCGGCACGGGCTGGTCGCGGGTGGATGTGCGGATGGCGCGGTAGCGCAGGGATACCGTTCCGTTGCTCGAAGATCGAATATCGGCCGGGCCCCCCCGGGGGGGCAGGTTGTTGGTCGAACGCGCGGCTAGAAGCAGGCGGGCGCTGGATTGCGGAGCGTGGGCAGTTTGTCTCGCTGAAAGGTTCGCTCTTCGGCGTCGTCTAGTTTGAGGCGAAGATGGGAGCTAGTGGTCCTCTCGAACAATGCGAACGTCTGGCTCCGCGGTCGCTTGGTGCAGGTGCTGTACTCCCAGGTGAAAGTAACCAGTCCTACCTCACCGCGTGATCGCGTTGCGCGATAGCTCCCGGTGATCACCTCGACCAAAGGCCGGCCGCCGCTGGTCTGCCAGAAGATCATGTTGGCCTTGCCGTCAGTTTCGAGCACCAAACCGATTCCATCCTCCAGTCCCAATCCCCAGGCACCGGCAAGTTCGTCGTTCGGATTGGGCTCGTCGTCGCCTCCGAAGCCGCAGCCGGAAGACGTGGCGACAGACAGAGCGAGGGCGAGCGGGGCGAGTGAGCGGGCGAGGGCGCGCATGGTGGGCTCCTGGTGGTGAGTGCGGGTGGCGACGGCTGGTGAGCGTGCTCATTGCAGTGGGCGTACCAATCTCCCGAGGGAGGACGGGCCTGATTTGGCAAAGCCTTTCCCGGCGATGTGGTTGTCACTCGCTCCAGGACCGTCCGACCGTAGGACACTCGCGAGCGCCAGTGTTTGAGCGTGTGGGGTGTGGGGTGGCCCGAGGCGGGCCGGCTGGCGGGCGGGGGCGTGCCTACCTTGCCGACGCGGGTATGATGCCGACGGCATCCAAACCGCGATCCGCTGTAGGAGGTCCTTCCATGCACGTTCGAGTTCTTGCCCTTGCCACGTTCGTTGCGGCCAGCGCCGCGCCCGCGGTCGCTTCTGCCAAGTTCACGTTGAAGAGTGCCGACATCAAGCCTGGCAGCACGCTGACCGACAAGCAGGTGTTCGATGGCTTTGGGTGCACGGGGCAGAACCTGCCGCCGCAGCTGTCGTGGAGTGGGGCACCCGAGGGGACCAAGAGCTTCGTGCTCACCGTGTACGATCCCGATGCGCCGACGGGATCGGGTTGGTGGCATTGGGTCGTCTACAACATTCCTGCGGATGCGACCGAGTTGCCGGCGGGGACGGGCAGTGGCAAGACCACGTTGCCCGCGGGCGCGGTCGAGGGGCGGACCGACTTCGGGAAGGCTGGGTTTGGCGGGGCGTGTCCGCCGCCGGGGGACAAGGCGCATCGGTACATCTTCACGGTGTACGCGTTGAAGATTGAGAAGCTCGATGTGCCGGCGGACGCGACGGCCGCGTTGATTGGCTACATGACGAAGCAGAATGCCCTGGGGTCGGCGACGTTCACGGCCAAGTACGGACGTCCGAAGGCGAAGTAGTTCTTGGCGGAGAGACGGCGGGGATGGAGGGGGTGCGCGGACCCTCACCCGCCGGGCTGCGCCCGTCGGCCTCTCCCCGCGGGGGCCCAGGGGTGAGAGGCACGGGGAGGAGCGGGCTTACGGTTTGTTGGCTTGGGTGGCTAGGACGTGAGCCACCGAGGCGGTTAGGTTTTTGCCGGTGGGGATGTGGAGGAATTCGTTGGGGCCGTGGGCGTTCGAGCCGGGGCCGAGCAGGCCGGTGATGAGGAATTGAGCCTTGGGGAATTTCTCGCCGAGCATGCCCATGAAGGGGATGGAGCCGCCCTCGCCGTAGTAGACGGCGGGTTTGCCGAAGTAGGTGCGGGAAGCGTCGTCGAGCGCCTTTTCCAGCCAGCTTTCGAACGCGGGGGCGTTCCAGCCTGAGCCGGCCTTTTCCGCCTTGAACGTCACCTTGGCGCCGTAGGGGGGATCCTTCTCCAGGATCTCCTTCAATCGGACCGCGGCCTTGTCGGCGGAGAGCGTCGGCGGCACGCGGAAGCTGACCTTGGCCACCGTGCGCGGGCGAAGAACGTTGCCCGCGTCCTTGATGCTCGGGATCCCGTCCATGCCGACGATCGAGACAGTTGGCCGCCAGGTTCGATTGAGCACGAGCTCGACCAGATCCTTGGTCACCGGCTGCGTTCCGTTGGCGAACGGCAGCCGCGTCCAGAGATCGTCCTTGAGCACCTCGGCGACGATCTTGGCCTGCGCCTTTCGATCCGCCGGGATGTCGACGTGGAACTCGTCGATGACCACGCCGGTCTGCTCGTTCTCGATGCGCGAGAGCAGCTGCCGCAGGATCCGGAAGCTCGAGGGCACGACGCCGCTGGCGTCACCCGAGTGAACGCCTTCGCGCAAGACCTCGACCGAGAGATCCCCGCCGACCAGACCACGTAGCGAGGTGGTTCCCCAGAGCTGCTCGTAGTTGCCGCAGCCCGAATCGAGGCAGACCACCAGGCTCGGCGTGCCGATGCGCGGAGCGAGGTGATCGACGTAGGCAGGCAGATCGTAGCTGCCGCTCTCCTCACAGGCTTCGATCAGCACCACGCAGCGAGCGCGCGGCACGTCCTGATCGATCAGCGCCTCGATCGCGGTGAGCGACGCGAACGCCGCGTAGCCATCGTCAGCGGCGCCCCGGCCGTAGAGCTTGTCGCCCCGCTGGACGGGCGTCCATGGGTCGAGGCCTTCGCTCCAGCCGACCATCTCGGGCTGCTTGTCGAGATGCCCGTAGAGCAGCACCGTATCGGCCGTCTGCCCCGGGATCTCCATCAGGATGACGGGCGTGCGCGGGCGACCCTTTTCGTCGTCGAGCCGAACGACCTCGAGCGTGAGGCCCGGGATCTTGCGGCCGCGGCACCAGGCGGCGATGTGCTCGACCGCCTTGTCCATGTGCCCGTTCGCCTTCCAGTTGGCGTCGAACGCGGGCGACTTGTTCGGGATGCGAATGTACTCCGCAAGCGCCGGCAGGATCGCGCGATCCCAGACGTCGGAGACGAAGGCCTTGCTGCGGGCGGGATCGAGCGTCTTGGCGGGCATGAGGCGATTCTATCGCCTTGGCCGCCGGCTGCCAGCGCCGTTGCCGCGCACGACGGGGGGGGCCTTAACCTAGCCGTTGGCTTTGGCTTCGAAGTAAAGAAGGTCGATGAAGACCGCGGCGGCGAGCAGCAGCTTGCGTTCGAGCGCTGACAGCGGCCCGGGCGCGTAGTCGACGAGGAAATTGTCCGTGTCGGTGAAGGCCTCGCGAAGGATCCCCGCCCACTTCTTGCGCACGGCCGCGACCAGGACGTCATCGCCGCGTTTGAACTCGAAGGTCCACGGGTGCCACACTGGCGAGCGGACCGTCAGGAGGACGCGGCCACTGGCGTCGGCCAGCTCGAAGACGCGGTTGAGAATACCCCACCGGCGTTGCAAGGAACCGAGGGGCTGACCGTCGGCGCCGCGGATTTCGAAGCGCTGGAAGAACCAGCGGAACGGGTGGTGCGCGACCATCACCACCTGGCGCGCTTCATCGAAGAAGGTGACGTCGAAGGTGCGCAGGTGACCCAGCACCTGGCGGCCGACCGTGTTGAGGAATCCTTGCCCCTGCTCCGCGGCGAAGCCGACCCGCTGTCCCTGCGGGTTCAGGATCTCGTACTTGTTGCGGCTCTCGAAGCCGAGCAGCTCGACCAGCTCCTTGCGCTGCCGCACTACGAGCCCGCGCCCCTGGCCGAGTTCGTCTTCGAAGTGCATGAGCGACTCTTATCACGCAGCGACTTCGCGGGGCGCGACGCGCGAATTGGCGCCGTCGCAGAACGCGCACACGTCGCGGGACCCCCGGTTGGAGGGTCCCGCGAGAAAGGATCAGACCAGCGCGCGGACGGCCTTTTCGATGCCGGCCGAGTCGAGGCCCTGGTAGCCCATCTGCTGCCAGAGGCCGCCCGAGCCCTCTTTGTTCGTACCGATGTTGTTGAACTTGCCGCGGAAGCCGCGCTTGAGCAGCTCGCTGCCGAAACGGCTGCCGAGGCCCGTCTTGACGTTCCAGCCTTCGGCGACGAGGACGAAGGGCGCGGCGGCCAGCTTCTTCATGGTCTCTTCGTCGTAGACGTTGAGGGTCGACTTGTTGACCAGGCCCACCTTCACGCCGCTCTCTTGCAAGCGCAGGACGGCGTCGAGCGAGCGGTAGACTGTCTCGCCGAAGGAGACGACGTAACCGCCGCCGTTGGCCTCACGGATGATGTCGTCCTTGCCAGGCTCGAACGCCTTGCCCGCGAAGAGCGGCTTGCCCTCGGCGTCGTGAATGTCCGGCACCGGCGAACGGGTCGAGAAGACGAAGCGCATGCCGGGATCGTTGAAGATGCGCTTGATGCATGCGGCGAACTGGTGCTGGTCGACCGGGAAGTAGAGGCGCGTGGTGTCCTCGCCCGCGCCGTGGCCGGGCTTGACGCCGCCGTCGGCGAACATCGAGTTGATGCCGAAGTGGCAGGTGTTGTCCGCCATGTCGTCGACGCCGCTGTGGGAGAAGTGCGCCAGCACGTTGGCGAAGTTGAGCCGCGACATCGTGATCTCCGAGATGCACATCTCGAGGAAGGCTGAAAACGTCGCGTAGATCCCTTGCTTGCCCTTGGTGTAGCCAAAGCCAGCCGCCGCCGAGAAGTTGCCGCGCTCCATGATGCCGGCGCGCACGAAGACGTCGGGGTGCTTCTTGCGGATGTGGTGCAGGCCGCAGCTGCCTTCGAGATCGTTGTCGAAGACACGCACGCTCGCCTTGCGCTGCTCGGGCGACATGCCGTCGAGGATCTCGTTGACGATCTTGCCGAAGTCGTCGCGGTTCTTGCCGACGCCGGCCGAGCCCTTGAACGAAAGCGGACTCTTGTCGGCTTTGGCCGCGCGCAGGGCCGCCACCGCGTTGGTCTGGCCGCGCCCCTCGAGGTACTTGGCCGCCACCTCGACCTTGAGGACCTCGTGCGCATGCGGATTGCCCTCGGCGCCTTCGATCCCCGGCGCCATTTTGCGCTTGATCACCAAGCCACGCGGAAGCGCGTCCGAGAAGGCGCGGGCCAAACCGGTGTAAAGGGCGTCGAGGTCCTCGCCCAT
>JANNNO010000050.1:0-9125 GCA_031398585.1 Myxococcales bacterium
GCTGGGATCGATCTCGAGCACCCGGGTCAGGATCTCGACCAGCTCGTCGGCCTTGCCGCCGAACCACTCTTCGTGGAAGCGCAACGCGCGCTGCCCGAGAGCCGAGATCAACTCGGGACGACCGGTCTCACGCAGCACGCGGCGATAGAGCTCGGCGACCTCGTCGGGGCGCTGTTGCGCCGCCGCGATCTCCTCGAGCCGCGTCCAGTGTTCGTCCTTGTGCGGGGCCTTCTCGGCCTCTTTCAGCACCGCCCCGAGCTCCGACTTGGTTTCCTTGCGCGCGCTCATGAAGGGGGAGTCCTCTCCGCAAATTCCACACGAAAATGGGCCCGCCATCCTACGACGGGGAAGCAACCGTTAACACCTATTTGCGAGGGGTAACCCCGGTCGGGTTATGCTGACGGCGATGCCGAGCGGAACGCTCAGCCGGGCGCGGCGCCTGTTGCCGTCTCGGCCCGCCGGGGCACTCCGCGGGCGCCTGTGGGCCCAAGCTGCCACCGGCTTCGCCGCCGCGATGGTTGCCCTTGCCAGCGGCTGTGGCGACCGCACCCGCCATCCCTTCTTCGATCGGGTGGGAGAGGCGCCTGTCATCTTCGCCCACAGAGGAGGTGGTGGCCTCGGTCCGGAAGCGACGCTGCCGGTGCTGCTCGCTGCCCACACCGACCTTCACGCCGTGGTGGAGTTCGATGTCCACCGCAGCCGCGACGGCCGCCTGGTCGTCATCCACGACGAGACCGTCGATCGCACCACCAACGGCACCGGCCGCGTCGTCGACCTCGACCTGGCGTCGCTCCAGGCCCTCGACGCCGGCCACTGCGCCCTGCCCGGCCAGGGCGATGGCACGGCCGCCCCCGCGCTCTGTCGCGAGCCGACCGCGGCGGCGCGCTTCGTTTTTCGCGGGCGCGGCTACCGCATCCCGACCCTCGCCGAGGTGCTTGCCGCCTTGCCGGCGGAGGCATTCCTCAGCATCGAGGCCAAGGGCGCGGGCTTCGAGGCAGAGCTCGCCAGCGCCCTGCGCACGTCGGGTCGCCTCCATCGGCTGGTGATCGGCGCCGAGGACGACGACGTCGCCGCCCGCTTGAAGGATCGCCTGCCCGAAGCTGCCCACTTTCATCCCCGCGCGGCCGCCACTTGCCTCGCCCTCGCGTCGAAAGCCGCCTTCGGCTACAGCTGCCCCGCCTACGAGGTCTTCGCCTCCCCCCTGGAAGGCGCCGGCCTGCGCCTCGATACCGCGGGCATGCTCTCCACCGCCCACCGCCGCGGCATCGCCGTCGTCTACTGGACCGTCAACGACGAGGCCACCCTCGAACGCCTGTTTCGCCTGGGAGCCGACGGCGTCTACACCGACTACCCCGACCGCGCCCGCCGCGTCCGCGATCGGCTGCGTGGCAGCGGCGACGCGGGCCCAGGTCGACCATGACGACTAGGTCGACGATGACGGCCAGCCCGACCAGGTCGGCGCGCGCGGCGACGCTCGCCCTGGCGATCGCGCTCATGACAATCGCCCCTCGCCCTGTGAGAGCCGTCGGGCTCGAGGGTGATGCGAGCCCGCGACGGATCGCCGTCGGACTCGGCGTCGGGTGGGACAACGTAGGCGGCGTCGGTCACCAGGGCCAGCTCACCAGCGAGCTGTGGGCGCAGGTCGAACATCGCTGGCGGTATGGCGTTGCCCTGGCGGGCGGTCTTGCCCTGCGCCGTGATCTCTATGGCTACGACTTCGCGCTCTCGCGTGGCCGCGGCGGCTCGTTCGGGGCGACGATGCCGCTGTCGGTTGGATTCGACGGTCGCCGGTTCCACCTCAGCATCGGACCCGCGTTGACCATGGAAGGCCGCCACGGCGATCGGAGCGAGATGGCGTTGCTGCCTATCGGAACCCTTCGCTTGCGCGTGGGCTCTCAGGATGGCTGGAACGTCGGCGTGACCTTGCTCGAAGATCTGCCGGTGGCGACCGGCGGCGGCCCGATCGGCGCGCGCGCCTCGCTCGGCCTGCCTCGGCTCCGCGACGGACGTCGGGTTCGCGTGGGAGCCTACCTTTCGGGCGCAGAATGGACGGCCGGGCTCTCCGCCAGCCATGAGTGGCCGTGGCCAATTCCCTGCTGGGCGCCCATGACGGCATTCCGGATCGGCCTCATCGTGGGCAGCGGCCTCGGTCGTTTCGGGCGCATCGAGCTCGGCACCACGGCCGCCATCGTCTATTAACGAACGCCGCTATTGGCGAACGCCGCTCAGAACCGTCCCGACAGCGCCAACGTCATACCGACACTCGGATCGCCGATCGGGCCCGGCATCACACTTGGAACCAGCGCCAGCGGTCGGGCGCCGCGCGGATCGCCCTGGAAATCGAAGTGGCGAGCGTAGACGAGATGGGCGGTGGCGGCGCCCACGGCGCTGCCGACGAGCACGTCGGACGGCCAGTGTTGCTGATCGATCACGCGCGACCAGGCGACCAGCGCTGGCACACCGAGGCCGACCGCGACGGGCAGCGCACGCCCCAGCCAGAAGCGTTCCGCCGGAGAAGCGTCAGCCAACGCCCCCCGCAGCAGAACACGGGAAGAGTCATAGGCCACGAAGGTCCCGACCGCGAAGGAAAGCGAGGAATGACCCGAGAAAAAAGAAAGGTTGTCCTCACGAACCTTTCGCCGAAGCTCCGGGTGGTCGAGGCCAGCGGCGGTATAGGGACGAGGCCGCCCGACGAGATATTTCACCGCGCCCGTCGTGAAGAGCGTGAGGCCGACCGCCTCGGCATAAGCGACCAGCCGGTGCTGCGGATTCGGATCGCCCGAGAAGAACGGCTCGCCGCCCGCCAGCACCAGCCAAGAGTCGATCCCGTAGACCAGCGCAGGCACGACCGGCACCACGTAGATCCCCGCGAGATCCGGCACGCCGCCGAGGAAGCGCCCGCCTCCCGGCCGATGAAAGTAGGCGGTGATTCGCGAATCGAGGCTCCTCGGACTGGGCGCCGCCATGGCCGGTGTCGGCGGATCGAAAACGGCATCTCCGGCGGTGAGCACGAAGATGCCGGCGGCGCTGGTCACCGCCGCCAGGGCGATCTCCGCCGGCGAGAACTCGGCCAGCAGCGGCACGACCCGCGAGGGCGGCGTGCGCGGCGCAGGAGGGGCGGAGGTGCCATCGGTCGGCGGCGGCCCTCCCGCCGGCAGCTGGGCGAACGCGATGGTCCCGGGAAGTCCGACGCCAGCGACGGCCATCGCAATGGCAAAGATCGCCGCGCGGGCCGGCCAGCGGGGCAGGCGTTTCGGCCGAGGGCCGTTCATGCGCTGCGAATCACTCGAGGATCGGCGCAAGGCCCGGATTGAAGTACCGGCGTGGCGTGATCTGCTCGGGCGCCGGTACCGGGACTTCGGCGGGCGGCTGCGGCGGCGGGTTGGCCGGCGTGGTCGAGGGTGTGTTGGTCGGCAGCACGGGGCTGTAAATCGGCGCTGCCCGCTTCTTTTTGCCCTTGGGAGCGACCGCAGGCGGCGTCGTCACGCCGGCGAAGCGTCCCGCCCCGTCACGGCGAATGCCACTGCGTCCCGCCCCGGTGGCCGCGGCCGCGGCGGCGGTTGCCCCCCGCTCCGTGCCCTTGGTGGCACCAGCGCTCTCGCTCGGCAGCGTGGACGCTGTCACTTTCGTCGACTCGGGACCCAACGTCTCGGGCTTGCCGACCGCGGCCGTGTTGCCCGCGGGAGCTGATGAAACGCCGCTCGTCCCCCCGGCGCCGCCGGCAGCCGCGCCTGCGCCTGCTGCCCCGACAGTCGCAACCGGAGCCGTTCCTGCCAACGGAGGTCCCGCCGGTGCCGCGCCCGCGGCTGCCTTCGCGGCGACCGCGCTCACCGGGGGCGTACTTGGTGGATCGAAAGGATTGAGCGCAGTGCCGGTGAAGGGAGTGGGGCGGCGGTTGACCCGACCCTGCGGAACACGCGCCACAGCCGGACTTGCCGGGGCACCAGCGGTTGATCCCGACTCGCCGGACTCTGGCGCGCTCTTCTTGGGATCGGCCTTGCGCGCATTCGCAGCTGCCGCGAGCCCTCGTTCGAGCGTGGCCCGCACGGTAGCCGGCAACTGCGCACGCAGCTGCGGCACCCGCCACAACACGATTCCGCCCGCTATCGTCGCCGCCGCGGCCAGGGCGATCACAAGTCGAGTCGACTTCGACTTGCCCCCCGCCGTTCGCTGCCGCAGCTCGGGAAAGTCGCTCCGATGCGCGATGCGGGTCTCGGCAATGCGCGCCTTGACGACTTCCTTCATCTCTTCCGGGATGAAGTGGGTTCGCGTCGCCGACAGCGCGGCCGGCCGGACGACGTTCATCACGACGGTGCCATTGGGCTCGGGAGCCCCAGCTCCGAGTGCCCGCGCGTCTCCCGCCACCCGGGCCGCGTTGCTCCGATTGCGATCGTAGTAGTCGTTCCAGATCACCCGACGCTTCTGCGAAGCGAGCGGCAAGAGCGCCCGCCCCAGCCCGTGCACGGACTCGAAGCGATCCTGCGGCCGCGTCGCCATCGCGCGCAAGACGACGGCTTCCAGAGCGGGCGGAAGATCGGTGCGAAGCTTACGCGGGGGCGAAAAGTTGCCCTCGCTGATCGACCGCATGATCTCGTAGACCGAGTTGCCGCCGTGGGGACGTCGGCCGGTCAGCGCCTCGTACATGATGACGCCCAACGAATACTGATCGCTGCGAGCGTCGACACCCTTGCCGCCGACCTGCTCGGGCGACAAGTAGTGTGTCGTGCCCATCACCATGCCGGTGTTGGTCAGCGGAGCGTTGACGTCGTCACTCAGCACCTTCGAGATGCCGAAATCGAGCACCTTGGGCACCGTCTCGCCCAGCGGTGTGCGCGACAGGAAGATGTTCGGTGGCTTGAGATCGCGGTGAACGACGCCCGATTCGTGCGCGGCGAAGACACCCGCGCAGACCGCGAGCATGACGTCGGCAACCAAGACCGGATCGACGCCGCTGCTCTCGCGCGTAATGACCTGCCCCAGGTCCTCGCCGCGCAGCAGCTCCATGACGAGGTAGCTGATGCCGCGATCGGTGCCGAAGTCGGTGACGCCGACGACGTGCGGATGGTCGAGGCGCGAAGCCGACGCGGCTTCCCGCATGAAGCGAGCGGCCGCGCGGTTGTCGGCCGCGAGCTGCGGGCTCATGGTCTTGAGCGCGACCGCCTTGGCGATGCCGGTGTGAATCGCCTCATAGACCGAGCCCATGCCGCCCACGCCGAGGCGCTGCACGATCTGGTACTTGCCGAGGATCGTGCCGGGGGGAAGGTCGCCGCTCGCCGTGATGTTCGCCAGAGGCGTCGGCGCCCGGAGCGCCGCCGACTGTCCTCGGGGTGGCGTGGGATACTGCGAGTCGACGAACGCCGTGGGATGCCCCGGCGGCGTCCTACCGCCCGGGGCCCCGCCGGCCGGAGACGGCACGGGGGCGGGAGGCGCTTCGTCGCTCGGGCCTCGCATAATCAGGAGGACTTTAGCCTACACAGCCGCGGGTAGGTAGCGCATGCGTCGCGTTTTGCTTCATTCGCGCATTGCATCCAGTGGGGCCGGGCACAGATCCCGCAGACGGCAGCTCCCGCAGGGCCCACCGCGCCAGACGCGATCGAAGTATTGCTGGACCTCGTCGAGCAGCAGATCGTCACGCGAGAGCAGGCCAAGCTCGAAATTTCGCCGCCCCTCGCCCTTGGCGCCAAGCCCGGCGCCGGTCCAGTTCGCGCTGCCGAGATAGACCTCGGAGCCATCGATCACGACCGCTTTGAAGTGCACCCGCGGGCACTGGCGCATCTCGAACGATCCCGACACCGCTTTGCCTTTGCCTTTGCGAACCCCCGCCATGGCACGCGCCTCGCCGAGGTTGCCGTGGCGGGCGATCTCGGCGCGAAACGGACGCGACGGAACCCCTGCGTGCAGGATGCGGAGCTCGAGGCCGCGTTCTACCTGCTCGGAGAAGACGGCCAGGACCGACCGGTAGTTGGAGCGCCCCACCGTGCGCCGCACGCCGGGTTTTGCCCGGTGGTCCTCGACCATGAGCTCTTTCAGGTTGGCGGTGGCGATCCAGACACTGCGTTTGGCCGCCATCACGCGCTCGACGACCGAGCCGTAGTGGCCGCGGCCGGCCACGAGTGACAGCGGCACGGGCCGCGCGCCGCGCACGAAATCCACGTCAGCCGTCCCGACGCCCCCGGGTCCGCCGCGCCCTCACTCCCCCGCCCCCGCTGGCATCGCCCGTCGTTTGCCGAAGTCGTCGCCGTCGACGACTGCCAACGGCGCCGCCGCGGCCGAGCGCAGCCGCGGCCGCGCCTCGAGCCCGGGCAACTCGTTGACTGCCTTCTTGCTGCCAGCCCCGAGCTCTTCGAGCCTTCGGACCGCCGGCAAGACTCGCCCTTCGAAGGAGGCGGCCGCCGCATTGAAGTGTTCGGTCGCCTTGCCGAGCGCGCCGCCGAGTCGCTCCCAGTGCTCGACCAGCGTGGCAACGCGCTCATGCAAGAGCCGCCCCTGCTCGCTGATCTTCTCGGCGTTGTCGGCCAGCCGCTCTTGCCGCCAGCCGTAGTGAATCGTCTGCAAAAGAGCGATCAGCGTGGTGGGCGTCGCCAGCAACACCCGCCGGCCGATCCCCTCTTCGATGAGCCCCGGGGATTCTTCCAGGGCCGCGCCGAAGATCGCTTCGCCCGGCAAGAACATGACGACGAACTCCGGCGTGTCGGAGAGCTCGGCCCAATACGCTTTGCTTCCGAGCTTGCCCAGGTGGGCGCGCAACTGCGCCGCGTGATCCCGCATCCGCGCGCGGCGATCGTCATCGGTCGTCGCCTCCATCGCCAGCAGATACCCTTCGAGCGGAACCTTGGCGTCGATGACGACGTTGCGTCCGCCCGGCATGCGCACGATGAGGTCCGGCCGCAGCCGACGTTCGTCGCCGACCAGGGTGACCTGTTGAGAGAAGTCGCAATGCTCGAGCATGCCGGCCAGCTCGCAAACCCGCCGCAGCTGCAGCTCGCCCCAGCGCCCCCGCACCGTCGGCGAACGCAGCGCCCGCGCCAGTGTTCCGGTCTCGGCCGATAGCTTTTCGTGCGCGCTCGCGAGGCCGCGCACCTGCTCGATGAGCCGACCGTAGGCCTGACCGCGCTCGCGTTCCAGCTCCTGGATCTTGAGGTCGACCTTGTCGAGCGATTCGCGCACGGGCTTCATGAGCCCTTCGATCGCCTGATGCCGCGCCGACAGCGCCGCATCGTTCTCGCCGCGAGCGGCCCCGAACTTCTCGTTCGCCAGGCTGAGGAACCCTTCGGTGTTCGCGGCCAGCGCGTCGGCGGCCAGCGCCCGGAAGGTGTCGCCCAGCCGCGCTTCGGCGGTCTCGTAAAGCTCTCGCTCCTCGGCGAGCCTTACCCGCAGCTCGGCGGTCTGGGTCTCGGCGATGGCGCGAGCGCGTTCGGCCTCGGCCAGGTCGTCGGTCATGCGCTCCGACCGCTCGGTCGCGGCTGCCAGCTGCCGCCGCAGCTCGCAGACCAACGCCCGTTCCGCCCGCAGCTCTCCTTCCGCCGCGGCCAGCGCGGGCGTTCCCGCCGCCCGCGCGCGCGACGCGGCAAAAACCCAGGCGAGCCACGCGGCAAGGCCGGCGAGCAGGAGTGCTCCCAGAGCCACCGCGACCATCGTCCCGACCATTGCGAACAAGGCTATCCGAATGTTCAGGTACCACGCAAGAAAACCGATCTTTTCCTGCGCGACTCAGGCCTAACCAGGAGGCGACCTTGACCGAACGCGACTCGGGCCAGCTCTCAGAGAAGCGTAACCACGCCCTCGACCGCTTTGACCCGGGCGTAGAGCGAAAGCACGTCTTCTGCCGCCGCGCAGGGGACCCGAAATCGATGGCTGGTGTATTTGCCCGCGCGCGAAGGGATCATCTGGTGATCTGCTTCGCCAAGCGGTGCGGCCAGGCCCGTCGCGACCGCCGCTTCGAGGGCGGAGAAGACCTCGGGCCGGCTGAACGTGATCACGGTCATCTCGTAGACGACGGGAAACTTGTGCGTCGCCTCGAGAAGCGCCAGCGCCCGGCCGCGTTCGTCATCCATGGCTGCCCCCCACGGCCGACGAGAGAATATCGATCTCTGCGCCAGGGGCCGCAGGGCCCCGGCGGGTGAGGGGAGCGCCCCGCGACTCCAGCGGTGCCGCGATCACGGCCGATCGGCACAAGAGTCGGCGTGAGCCTCGCCGGTCGTCGGCACGAACTCGACGGCGTTCGCCGGGTAGAGCGGCTTGCGCGTACGACGGACCTGGACCGGAATGATGACGTTCATGCGCTCGGGCATGGGTTCGAAGGACCACGTGGCGACAACCTTTTCGATGCAACTGGTGACCGGGCAATCATCGTCATAGGTCGACCGCGAAATCCAGTGCGACAAGACTTCGCCCTGCCGCGACAGCGAAAGCCCGACCCCCACGTAGCCGGCCCGCTGACAGGTCAGCGGCAGAGCGTCGAAACACGGATGTAGCTGCGGGGTCTGAAACTGCGCTTTGCCACGGATAAGCTTCTCCACCTGCAGCGGCGTTGCGTCGCCCGGGATGGCGAAACGCGCATCGAAATCAGTCACCGCGAGCGCCGCGGGAACCGCGCCCATGACCGTCGCCAGCGCCGCCACCGGCGTTCCGAGCGCTGCCGCGTGCACCAACCGCTTGACGGTACCTTCGGCCAAGGTCGAGAGCCGTTGACGCCAGCTTTCGCCCGCGGCGGCTTCCGGTTCGACGGCGCCGATCGGCTTGCGCGCGATCACGAAGGTGATGCGACCGGCCTCGACGCGAACCTTGCCGGTGGCGGGAAGCGGTACGTGAACCTCGCCCTTCTGTGTGAGCGCTTCGATGGGAACGCTGCGGCCGCCCTGCTCGATGGTGCCCGACATGCCCGGGACCAGACCGACCTCGTAGTCGTCGCCGGCCTGCCTCACGAAGTCGACTTCGTGCATGGCGAAGGCGTCGGCTTCGAAGTCGGCTCCCAGGCGGTAACGACCGGCGCGGGCGCGCGCCCAGCGGGCCGAGACCGTGGCTACCGCCGCGGCAACGCCCACCCAGGACAGGAAAAAAGTCGGCGCATGAATGACGAGGCCAAAACCGTGCAGCGCGATCATCGCCAGCACCATGGCGCCGAG
>JANNNO010000070.1:0-4751 GCA_031398585.1 Myxococcales bacterium
CCCGGCTTTTCCGCGTTCGAACGCACGACCATCCGTCCCGCGTTGACCGTCACCGGGCTGGCAGGCGGCTATCTCGGTGCCGGCAGCAAGAACGCGATCGCCACCCACGCGAAGGCGCGGCTCAGCTTCCGCCTCGTGCCCGACCAGGATCCCGTGCGCGTGCAGCGCGCGCTGGTCAGTCACTTGGCCGGCGAGGTCCCGCGTGGCTGCCGGCTGGTGGTCAGGCCACAAGCCGCGGTCAAGCCGGTCGCCATCGCGCGCGGTGCCCCGGTGCTCGCTCACGCAGCGGCTGCCTTCGAGACGGGTTTTGGTCGCACGCCGGTCTGGCTGCGCGCGGGCGGCACGGTGCCGGCGGTCTCGTGGTTGCACGAGCTGTTGGGAGCGCCGATCGCATTGATGGGTTTTGCCAGTCCCGACGATCGCATGCACGCACCCAACGAGCGCATGAGTCTTGGCGCCATTTTCGCCGGGGCCTTGACCAGCGCGGACTACCTGACCCGGCTGGCAACCACCCAGCGTCTTGCCACGTGACCCATCCGGAAGGAGATCGCATGAGCCTCGCCGTGAATCCGAGCGCCTCGCTGCCCGTCGTCGTTAGATCCTCGTTTCCAGCTGCGAGCGAGGGCGTCTGGTCGCGGCAGGGCCGCTATCTCGTGGTCGACCTCGGTGGCGAGATCGACGAGGAGGTCCCGCGCAGCATCGACGCGCGCATAGAATGGAAGGGACCTCTCACCGCCACTCAGGCGGCGGCCGAGCCCGGCGGCGGCCTCTACTACGTGATCGCCAACGGGAAGCCCTGCTACATCGGTCAGACCGTCAGCTTCCGCATGCGCGTGGCGGCCCACGTTCGCTCTCGCCGGTGCAGCATCGCTCCGCCGCAAGCGTGGTCGATCTACGTGGGCCGGGTGCAGCCCGTGGCAGGCTCGGTCAGCGCCAAACGCGATCCGCGGCAGCTACGCCTCGACGTCGAGCACGCCGTCATCCGCAACGTCGCTCGTCCTCACGGACGACTGCCTCATCACAACTGCAGCGGGCACTCTCCGCTGCTCAACCGCAGCTCGATCTGTCCGTTCCGTGTGGTCGGGATCTTGCGCGTCGACAACCAGGGCAAGGTTCCGGTGGGCCTGGCGCGCCTCATCGCCGCGCAGAACGGGACGCTCTATGAGTTCGCCGCGTGACCTCGTCATCGATTGTCACTGTCACGCCGGCAAGGGCGATGGCCTGACGGGCCCCTGGGACACCGACGCGCCTCTCGCTGACTACCTGCCGCGTGCGCGAGCGGCAGGCATCGATCGCACGGTGGTCTTCCCGGCCTTCTGTCGCGACTACCGCGCCGCCAATCGCCAGCTCGCCCAGCTGGTCGCGCGACACCGGGGGCGCCTCATCGGCTTTGCTTTCGTTCACGCCGAAGCCGAACGCGGGCAGATCGCCTCCCGGGTGCGCGAGGCGGTGGAGCTCGGCCTTCGTGGTCTCAAGGTGCATCGCCACGACGCCCGCATCACCCGCGAAGTTTGTGCGGCGGCCGCTGCGCACCGGCTGCCTATCCTCTACGACGTTGCCGGGGAGATCGAAGTCGTCGAGCTACTGGCCCGAGAATACCCGACTGTGCCCTTCATCATTCCTCACCTCGGGAGCTTCGCCGACGATTGGAAGGCGCAGCGGGCGTTGATCGATCCGCTCACGCGCCTCGAAAACGTCTTCGCTGACACCTCGGGTGTCCGCCGCTTCGATGTCCTGCAGGAAACCGTCCGGCGGGCGGGCGCCCACAAGATCCTCTTCGGCTCGGACGGCCCCTGGCTCCATCCGGGCGTCGAGCTGGCGAAGATCCGTGCGCTCGCGCTACCACCGTCGCAAGCCGCCGCGATCATGGGTGGAAACCTCGCGCGCTTGCTACGCGGCGGGCAGCAGGCGAGGCCCGCGCTTCAAGCGTCGGTCTGAGCAGACCGCTGAGCCTTTCGCAGTTGCAGCGCGCGGTCCGAGACGCCGAGCTGCCGAGCCGCGATCTGCAGGTTGCCGTCAGCCGCGTCGACCGCGAGGCGAACCGCGGCGTCTTCCGCAGCGCGACCGATCTCTTTGAGCGGGGCACCGAACGACAGCGCCCGATCGATGGCGGCGATGAAACGATCGTCACACCATCCATCGGGGCGTGAACCGGGCGCCAGCCGTTCTTCGATCGGCAACGCGCCCACGGTGATCGGTCCTTTGCCAACGTGCCGGTGGGCGATGCGTCCCACCAGCTGGCGCAGCTCGCGCACATTGCCCGGGTAGGCCCGCCGCACGAGTACCTCGGCCACGGCGTCGTCGAAGCGCGGCTCGCAGTCGGGCCGGAAGGTCCTGAGAAAATGCGTGGCGAGCGGCAAGATGTCAGCGCGTCGCTCGTCGAGCGATGGCAGGCGACAGATCGAGTGGGCGATGCGAAAGTAGAAGTCCTTGCGGAAGCGTCCTTCGCTCTCGTCGCGGCGCAGATCCCGATGGGTCGCACAGACGAGCCTGAAGCGACTCTCTTGCCAGTTGTTGCTGCCGACCTTCTTGAACGACTGCTCTTGCACCACGCGCAGCAGCTCGGCTTGCAGGCGAAGGGGAAGCTCGCCCACCTCGTCGAGAAAGAGAGTTCCTTCATGCGCGAGTGCAAAGGCACCTTCGCGTGTTCCCGCCGCCCCGGTGAAGGCACCCTTTTCGTGACCGAAGAACTCGCTGCCCGACAGCTCGGGTGTCACCGTCGTGCAATCCAGGGTGACGAGGTCTCGCTTGTCATGTCGTCGGTCCAGCGTATGGACCAGACGCGCGATGAGCTCTTTGCCGGTGCCGGTCTCGCCGGTGAGAAGGATGGGCGCGTTGCTGAAGGCTGCCGTCTCGATGACGAGGCGTAGACAGGCCAGAAACCTCGGGCTTTGACCGATGAGATTTTTCCGCACCAGGTCCGACTGACAGAGGCGGTCCACTTCGTCGATGCGTTCAGCCCGTGCTTTCAGCATGGCAGCGGTGCCCTCATCCCCGGACTCGTCGTTCCACGACAACACGTCAGCCGCACCCGCATGGAGAAGCTGCCAGTGCGCATCCGAGGCGAGCTCAACTCCCGGCGCGGCGATCACGATCATCGGTCGCGCGCCCTTGCCCTGACCGGGCGGGTCGCCCTGGTCGCGCAAGAAGCCGAGCAGTCCGTCCGTCACGCGGGTGACGACCAGGAATGCGACGACCGCTCCGGGATCGTGAGACGCCTCATCGAAGACGACCCCGGCGTCATGCAACGCCGACCGCACGAGAGCCGCCCGGCTCTCGTCGACGTCGATGAACTTGAGCCAGCTTGCGGAGGCCATGGACGCGTCGGAAGCAGTAACGCCACCGCCGTGGGGGTCTTCCCGCTCGCGTTTGCCCCGAGAGAAATGGCAAGTTTGACCACCTCGCCGCGATGCACTTCGGGGTGTGATTTCAGCACGCAAATGTAGCCCATCGATCTGAGCAATCTTGGGCTTGCCTTAAAGCGAAACATGATATGGAACCCCGATGTTCAAGGTGTGGGTTCCTCGGGAGATCGCGACGGGCGAGACGCGCGTTGCGGCGACGCCCGAGACGGTCAAGCGGCTGGTCAAGGAGGGGCTCGACGTTGCGGTCGAGGCGGGCGCCGGGGATCAATCGTTCTTCAGCGACGCGAAATTCAAGGACGCAGGCGCCCGCATCGGCGGCCCCGAGGAGTGGAGCGCGGCCGACCTGGTCTTGAAGGTGGCGCCTTTCGCCTCGAGCCTGGCACTCGGCAAATCGGAAGCCGCGCTCATGAAGCCAGGCGCCGTCTCGATCTCGTTCCTCGCGCCGCACAAGAACGTGGCCATGGTCCGCAGTCTGATGACGGGCAAGATCTCGGCGCTGGCGATGGAGCTGGTTCCGCGCATCACGCGGGCACAGAAGATGGACGCGCTGTCGTCGCAGGCGAGCATCGCGGGGTACAAGGCCGTCCTGCGTGCGGCCGAGCGGCTGCCCAGGTACTTCCCGATGTTGACCACGGCGGCGGGCACGGTCCCGTCGGCCAAGGTCGTCATCATGGGGGCAGGTGTCGCGGGTCTGCAGGCGATCGCGACTGCCAAACGCCTTGGCGCCGTGGTCTGGGTCACCGACGTGCGGCCGGCGGTCAAGGAGCAGGTGGAGTCGCTGGGCGGCAAGTTCATCGATCTACCGATGCAGGAGAGCGGCGAGGGGCAGGGCGGCTACGCCAAGGAGATGACCGCGGACTTCCTGCAGCGTCAGCAGGCGATCATCGGCGAGCACGTCTCGACCGCGGATGCGGTGATCACGACCGCGCAGATCCCGGGCAAACCAGCGCCGAAGCTGGTAACCGCGGCCATGGTGCAGCGAATGCGGCCGGGCTCGGTGCTGATCGATCTGGCCGCCGAGCAGGGGGGCAACTGCGAGCTGACCGAGCCAGGGCGCGAGGTCGTCAAACACGGCGTGACGCTGCTGGGGCAGATCAATCTGCCCGCCAGCATGCCCGAAGGCGCCAGCACGATGTATGCGCGCAACGTGCTCGAGCTGGTCCTTCACCTGATCAAGGATGGGCGCCTTCGCGTCGATCTGGATGACGAGATCACCGGCGGCACCTTGCTGACTCACGACGGTCGCGTGGTGCACGCGCCGACCGCCGCGCTGCTGGGGGATCGATGACCGGCGCGCTCGTCATCAGCCTCTATCTGCTTGCGCTGACCGCGTTCCTCGGGCTCGACATCCTTGGCAAGTTGCCGGCTACCTTGGCGACTTTGGTG
>JANNNO010000085.1:0-38652 GCA_031398585.1 Myxococcales bacterium
GTGACTGCCTGGACGTAGTTGGGCAGGCCGGGACCATCGGACTCCGTGCTCTGCGAGGTCGTGTCCTCGGGCAAGACGAAGGTGCGGGCCACGGTGAAGCTGGCTGCGCTTACCTCTCTGACCTCGCCGCCGGTTACCGGCGAAACGAGGCGCGTGACGAGGATGCGGGCGCCGTCGGCCGTCACCGCCACGCCGCGCGGCTTGGAGCCGACGTCGATGTCACCGGTGATGGCGCGGGTGCTGGGATTGAGGCGAAGCAGGCGACCCGTGCCTTCGAGCGCAACGTAGACGGCCGTGCCGGCCGGGTTGAACGCGATGCCCGCCGGACGCGAACCGCGCGGCAGCGGGATCACCGCTTTGCTGGCGCCGGTGCCACCGTCGAGCACGCTCAGCGTGGACGAATCCTGGTTGCTGACCCACAGATCACCCGACGGCGCCTGCAGGGCGAGCGCGCGCGGGAACTTGCCCACCGAAACTTCCCAACGCTTGGTGAACGGCGATGTGGCGTCGATCGAGGCCACGGTGTTGCCGTCGCTGTTGACCACGGAGACGCGCCCCCGACCGCTGTCGTTGACGATGGTGCTCGACGTGGTCGGCTTTTGCGCCGTCACCGGATAGGTGATGGTCTGGCGGCGGTTGAGGCTCAGCTGGTTGCCGTTGTTGCCCGTGACCGTGAGGATCACGTTGTAGTGCCGCGGCGACGTATACGTCTTGCTCACGCTGGCGCTGCCGGTCGGCGCCGAGCTGGTGCCGTCGCCGAAGTCCCAGACGTAAGTGAAGGGCGCCGGGCCGCTGCAGCCGCTGACCGTGAAGGTGACCGACGCGCCGACGAGTCCCGGCGTGTAGGTGCCGATGGTGCAGCCGTCCGGGTCGGCGCTGATGGCGCTGCCGGTGGAGAAGCGGCTGAGGAACGCCGTCGGGTTGGTGTTGCCGACGTAGTCGCGCACGCCGCCGGCCGGAACGACGACCTCGTAGGTGGTGTTGGCCGCCAGCGCTGCGTTCGGGAAGAAGTTCACCATGCCCGACTGCGTGCTGTAGCGACCGGCCAAGGCCGTGCCACCGACCGGCCGAACGATGACATTCGCCGAGTTGATGCTGTTGAGATCGACGGCGTCGGAGAAGGTGAGGCCGACGCGGCTCTTGAGGTTACGGTTGGTGCTGCCATCGAGCGGATTGACGAAGGTCACCGACGGGCCGAGGGTGTCGGGCGCCGTCTGGTGGGGCATGAGCGCCGTGCCCCCGCCTTCATCGTTGGCGGCAAAGACCAGATTGCCCAGCGTCGTCGCAAAGTCGACGTCACCGTTGTAGGGCACGCCGGGATCACCAGAGCCGACCTGTGTGAGCGGCAGCGAGCGGGCATCGAACTTCACCATCTTGGTGGAGAAGCCACCTTGGAGAAATCCGTCCTGCCAGGTGAGGTAGCCACCGCCGCCAAGGCCGGTGCCGACGTCGGTGCCATATCGAGCCAGCCCGTTGGGATGGCGGCTGGCATCGAAGGTGACGTCGAACATCGACATCATCAGGGACTGCTTGCCCGCCGTGGCGAGCTTGCCTCCGTTGAAAATGGTGCTGTAGGGGATCGGGATGCTCGTCGTGTCGGTGAACTTCACCACGGGGTTGGCCGGATCGCTGATGTCGAGCAACGACAGACCGGTGCCGTTCTCGGTGTAGTTCACGATCATCATGTTGCCGATGACCTGAACCTGGTTGATGCGCGGGATGCCGAGCTGCGCGTTGGTCAGCGTCTTGACGATGGTGGGGCTGGCCGGATTGCTGGCGTCGACCACGAAGAGCCCCGCCGTGCCGCCAGCCACGTAGACGTAGGGCGCCTGCAGGTGCAGCCACCAGACGCCGCCGTAATCGGACGACGTTGCGTTGGGCAGCACCATGTCCTTGACGAACAACGCGTTGGCCGGGTCGGTCCAGTCCCAGATCTGAAAGCCCGTGTTGCTCTGTGCGAAGACGTAGAACTTGTTGTTGAACCCATTGGTGAAGCCAAAGGCGTGCGCCTCGCGCAGCTGCGACTGGGTTGGCGCGACGTAGTTGTAGGCCCGCTGCGGGCTGCGCGGGTTCGACACGTCCCAAAAAGCGAAGCTGCCCTTGGTGTTGAGGCCGACGACGTAGATGGTGGCGAGGTAACCGTTGACCATCGCAACGGCCGCGTGATGCCCCGCTGGCGAAGCATCGTCGACGACCGCACCGACCTTCGTGAAGAGCTCCGAAGGGGCATAGGTCAGATTGCCAAGTCCCGGGCCGGTCACCTGGTGCCGTACGGTCTCGGTCTCGGTCTCGGCGTTGGCTGCGGACTGCCCGGAGGGGACATCGCCGCTTCCGGTCTGCTGACACGCTGCCAGCGAAAGTAGAGCAGCCAGGGCAACGGCCCGATTTGACGACTTGAAGCGACGCGAAACAGACCCAGCGCTCATCCGTGTCCTTGTCCTTGCTTCCCGGTCGCCTCGCGTCCCCGTCGACACACCATCGACATACAGAGAACACTGGCGGCGGAATTGTAAGGTCAGGAACGTAAGCGATCACTCGTGGTGCTCAAAGCGTCATCTGGAATCGTTTTCCGTCAGAATGCGACGACCGCCCCTCGGGGCGGCGAAGGCCTCGTCAGGACTGGGAAATGCCGGTTCATTGGCTACGACAATGAATCTGTCACTTTTGCAACGCGGCGCTCGGAGGCACTCCACGCCACGCCTCGATCTGCGGCCCCCCGGACCGGCAGGCCCACCCCCGGAGCCAGCTCGACTCACACCGGCTCACTGCCAGCGCTGACCGGCACGCGACATCGGTGGCTCGTCGGCACTGCAGGCGACGGCGCAGGTTCCCGCCGGCGGCGCCAGGCACGCTCCGCCCCCGCCCACGCTCCACGGCCCACACATGCGGTCGACAACGGCCAGCGACCCTGTCGCAAGAGCCGAAGCGTGACTCTCGGCAAAGCGTCCGAGTGCCGCGGCGGCGCCGTCGCCCAGAGTGGGGCTCTCGCCGTGGGAGAGCGCGGGGGCACAGAGTCCTGGGTCGTCGATCTGGGCGGCCAGGCAGACCGCTGCGGGGCCCGCCGCCAGTGCCAACGGATCGGCGGCGGCGCCGCCAGGCGCGCGATATTGAGACCAGTAGCCAACGAACAACACGGTCAGAACCGCGGCCGCCAGGCTGTTGCTCGCAAACTCCCAGCGGGTCGCCACCGACACTCTGGCTCGTTCGCTGACCACCGTCCCCGCTCGGGCGGCGGACGGCGATGGGCGAGTCTCCGTCGTCGCCGCAACGTCGGGCGTTGCCGCGAGTGCCGCGGCGGGGTTGCGAACTGGCAACGTCAGCACCGGGGCCATGGGCCGCTTCTGCTGCGCGTAGAGCGATGCCAGGTCGAGCTCGGCGGCCGCCTCCAAAGCCAGCGCGGCGGCGCAGGCGGGGCAGCTCATCACGTGTCGCTCGAGGCGCAGGCGGGCGCCGTCATCGAGGGCGTCGATCACGAAGCGCGCAATGTCGTCGGGATCAGCGTGCGCATCGTCGTCGTGCGCTCGCCACGCGCGACCGAGTGCCACGCCCTTCCGATCTCGTCGTGCCCGCTTCACGCGTCTTGCTCCTCGAGCGCGGCTCGCAGCCGCTTTCTCACCTCGAATACGATCTGCTTGACCCTCTGGACCGAAAGCCCCACCCGACTCGCGACGTCTGCATAACCCAGCTCCGGCCGATCGTAGACCAGCTCGAAAACACGTCTCGATGAAGGAGGGCAATCGCGCAGAGCGCGCGCCAGGACCGAAAGACGTTGCCGCCCCATCGCGTCCTGCTCGGCCGTGCGCGCGTGATCGGACGGCATCACTGACCTCTCGTCGCTCCTGGCGGCGACTCGCTCCCGCCGTCGCTGATTGGAGAGCAGGAACCCCGCTTGCACGATGGCAAGTCCCGGCAGCGACAGCGCTTGCAGACGGCCGGCGCGCTGCTGTTCGATGAGTCGCAGCCACGTCTCCTGAGCCACCTCTCGCGCCTCGTCGAGCCGGAGCCCGCGCGCCAGCAAAGCCACCACGACCTTGTGGGAATGGCGTTCGATGAGGCCGGCCCAGGCCGCCGCGTCACCCTGCAGCGCCCGTGCAGTCAGATCCGGCTCGCCGCCAGCGTCGGCCGTGGACGCGGCGAGATCACCGTCCGCCGTGTTGGCAGACGGTGGACCATCGTCGTTGGGCGACATGCGCAACCGCTGGCTCATCCCGTGACGACTACAACACGCGGGGAGCGCAAAAGTATCGCCGCCATCTTCAGCGCTTCAACGCTTGGCCAGCTCCTGGTCGATGATGGCCCGGAAGGTCTCGACGGGATACGCGCCAGCAACGCGGCGACCATTCACGAATACCGTCGGGGTGCCCGTCACACCCACAGCCTCGGCCTGCTTCATGTCAGCGTCGACCGCAGCTCCGGGCCCGGTACGCGCGAGCCCGGCCTTCCAGCGCGCAACGTCGGCCCATGTCACGGGCGTGCGCCTCGATGGTGGCTGCGTCGAGCGCGTCCTGACGTTCGAGCAGGCGATCGTGCATCGGCCAGAACTTGCCGGCCTCATGCGCGGTCATGGCGGCGATGGCGGCGCCGCGCGCTCCCGCGTGAAAGGCGAGAGGGAAGTTCTTCCAGACCACGCGGATCTTCCCCGGGTACGCCGCCTCGATCTCCTTGATGGTCCCTTCGATCTTCTTGCAAAAGGGACATTCGAAATCGGAGAAGAGCACCAGCGTGATGGGAGCACCGGCCGGTCCGCGCGTCGGCGAGGCGCCAATCTCGATCGGGTGAATCGTCGTGTCTTGGGCCGGATCGCTTTTGCTGGGCGCTTTGCGTGCGGCGCATCCCGGGCCCTGGCAATGGGGGGGCGCGGCCGCCGGCGGCTCACCTGCGGGCGCCTTGTCCAACCCGCCTTGCGTGAGCGCGGCGTAGAGCTGAGCGCGGTCGACGCCCGCACGCAATTTGACGTCGGCGCGTTCTGCCTCCTCGTCGATGATGGCTACGAAGCGATCGACGGGCTGCGCGCCCACGATCTTGCGACCGTTGACGAAGAACGTCGGGGTTCCTCGCACGCCGAGCGTCTCGGCGAGTTTTCTGTCGGCGTCGACCCGAGCCTTGAGCGCCGGATCGTTCAGCGCTGCGGTCCAGCGAGCCAGATCCAACCCGAGGGCGCGCGCGTGACTCTCGAGATCGGCGGCGCCGAGCGCGGTCGCCTGACCGAAGATGCGATCGTGCATGGGCCAGAACTGGCCCTGGCTGCGCGCGGCCTCGGCGGCTAGCGCCGCGGGCACTGCGCGCGCGTGGAATGGCAAGGGCAGGTGCTTCCAGACGATCTTCAGGTCGTCGCCGTAACGGGTGGCGAGCTCGTCCAGCGTCGGCTTGGCTTTTGCGCAGAATGGGCATTCGAATTCGGAAAAGACCACCAGCGTGACCTTGGCGTTGCTGCCGCCGCGTGTGGGTGAATCACCGAGCGGCACCTTGTAGAGGTCGGCCAACGCCGCCGCGCCGCTCGGGGCGATCAACTTGGGTGCGGCCATCGACGGCGCGGCTGCGGCCGAAGACGGTACTGGCTGCGGGCCAGCGCCGTTGCTCTCGCAGCCAAGGGCCGCGCACGCCACCAGGGAGAAGGTGCTGAAAACGCGGCCAAGCCGCCGCGGTCGCTCTGGTTTTCGCGCACCGACGGTAAACGTAGGTTGCAGCAGGGTCTCGAAGAACATGCGTGGGCTCCTGATCGAAGGTGAAGAGATCTCCCGAAAACCTGAGGGCAACATCGAAGTCACCTGGTTCTCGTGCGGCAAGAACGCGTGGAGGTCCCGGCGGTATCGACGCCGCGCTCGTCACACACACGCGCGTCGTTGCACACGCGTCGTTGCACGCGCCTTGTTGCACGCGCCTTGTTGCACGATCGATGCGAAAGTCGCGCATTCCTCCTGCCGATGAAGAGCGAACGCCTCACCTTCGTGGATGGGGCTGGCGGGGGAGGATGGGCGATGGGTACGAGGGCAAGGGCGTGGGCGTGGTTGACGTGGGCGTGGATAACTACGAAGTTGGTGCGGCCGCAATGGCTGCGGCGCCCGGACGAGGCGCTAGCGTCGTCGGCGACGCAGCTGCGCGGTCGCCGCCTCGAGGCACGCGCGGTGGGTCTCTCGATCGCCGTTCATGGCGCTCTGTTGCTGTTGATCCTGGTGGGCATCCAGCGTCCCTACGTGGGACCGCAAGCGGGCGATGATGAACCGAGCGTCGTCGCAGTCGGCCTGATCGAAGAATCGTTGTCAGATGCAACTAACCTCGAACCGAGCAATCTACCCCCGCCAACGACGGTCGCAGCGCCCTCTCCGCGAAAGGCGCCGGTCAGTGCGGGGCGCTCGGTCGCAGCGGCACCGGTTCCCGGAACCCGCGGCCAGCAGGCGGCTCTGGCGGTACCGCGGGTAAGCTCGATCGTCAGCGGGGAGCCAGAATCCCCGGCGCCGGCGCATGAGCCCCAAGGCCGGGGTCCGCGGACAGCGCTCCTTGCCAACAAGTTCGCGGCCGAGACGGTCTTCACCTCGCGGACCGCGCTGGACGCCGATCGCAGTGACGACGACAAAGTCGCTTCACCCGATGCCAACGGTGGAGAAGCCACGCCGGTCGCCCTCGGCGCGGGCTCACGCCCCGACCAGCCGATCACATCCGGGCCGGTCTTCGTCTCGTCGGACGTTGCGACCTACCTGCGCTCGCAGGACTACTTTCCTCCGCTGCCCGCGGCTCTGCGCCAGGGAGGCGCGCGCTACAAGGCCCAGCTCGAGATCTGCGTCGCGACGGATGGCCACGTCACCGAGGTCGACTTCCGCCAGCACGCCGCCCCCGACCTCGATACGGTCCTGCGCGCCGCCGTCCGCAGCTGGCGCTACCGCCCGCTGATGGTCAACGGCCGCCCGGCGCCCTTCTGCCACCAGATGATCGTTTCGTACGAGCTCGGCTGAAACGGCGAGAGGCGCGGCGCCCGGGCATTCCCAATTCCTAGCCGGGGAGGCCGTAGAAATTGGTTGACCGTCGACTATGAAAACCGACGCCAATTGGCCCCGCGTGACGCCGAAGAAAAAAAAGCCCACCCCGCTGTGATTGCGAAGTGGGCTTCAACCGCCGGTCAATGACGGCGTGTTATCGGTCTAGTTGAACGTGGCTGTGAAAGCGGCGCCGACGCCAAGGACGTTCCAGTTCTTGTCGAAGTTCCATTTTACGCGAGTGGCATGGACCTGGGCCGTGACACCGATGCTCCAGCTGTCCGCGACCCACCAATCCTTTCCGACGTTGGCAGCGAGACCCACGCCGTACTTCGATTCATCGCTCTTGATCGACAATCGATTGACCATGAGCGACCCGCCAACATGCACGTCCGCCGGCGTGATGTAGTACGCGACTCCGGCGCCGAAGCCGCCATCGAACAGCGTATCTGTGAGGTCACCACCGCAAGGGAGGCCCTGGACCTTCGGATCGCATTCAAACTTGCCATTCCACCCGTTGTAGCCAAGCAGAACGCCGAACACGGCAAGATTCGGGGCTACCACAGCGCCCACGTCGATCTCGATGAGGGGACCGATGCCCGTGGCACTGAGGCTCGACTTGCCACCCCCCTGGAGGTCGACGGTGGTGCCGGTGTAGAGGAAGCTCGGCCCCAGCATAAGGCGAATGTAGAAACCGCCTTCGTGAGCGCGGGCACCGCTGGCCACCGCGTACGGATCATAGGGCTGTGGATACTGTTGCGGGTATTGCCCCGGCGGATACTGGCCGGGAGGGTACTGTCCCGGGGGCACGGCGGGGACCGGCGTGGGCGGGTAGCCGGGTGGCTGTTGCGGCCCTGGTTGCTGCGGCGGCGGATAGCCGGGCGGCGGGTAGCCGGGCGGCGGCTGCTGCGGCGGTGGATAGCCGGGCGGCGGGTATTGCGGCGGTGGCTGCTGCGGACGCGGGGGCTGCGGCGGGTACTGCGGCGGCGGCGGCGGATAGCCGGGCGGCGGGTACTGCGGCGCGGGGGCTTGCGCCCAGGCGGGACCGCTGGCCGTTCCGGATAGGAATGCGAGCGCAGCGAAGACGAGAGGGAGGACGGGTTGTTTCGCGCGTTTCATTGCGACTCCAAGTTTACGGACGACTCACGACTTCCGGACAGGACAAGTGGCGCGTCGGCGGAAGCCCATTTTTATCACGCTGCCCCCAGGAACGAGCCGCCACGAGCGGCACGGCCGGCGCTTGGGCACCTGCGGTTTGCCGATGATCACACACCTTTTCAAAATAGCGACTTTCTCCCCGGCCCCCGCGCCCCCCATCCGGCCCGTGGCCTGGACATTCGTCCCGCGGCACGACGGCCGCAGCGTCCTGCCGGACGGGGTGTTTTTCGCTGCGATCATCGGAGCGAGAACGATCGATGGCTTGAAAATTCTCTGAGGATCACCAGCGCTCAGCGTGACTGGCCCGCAGCGCCTCCGACGTGAGCTGGCCCGCAGCGCCGATGACGGGAGCCGCCCGGGCACGAGTCGCCCAGTGGTGAGCCGACAGGGCGTGAGCGCGGTCGCGCGACAACGAATCAGCGGCGACGGCGGCGAATCGCGATCGCGAGCCCGGCCAGCAGAGCCCACGCGAGCAGCGGCGACGTCGAAGAAGTCCCACCAACGGTGCAGCCTCCACTCGAGGCGGGTGCGCTGGGCGCCGGAGCGCTGCCGCCGCTGCCACCTGTGCGGCTCGACGTTCCGCCGGAGCCACCGTTCACGTTGTTTCCGGGGTTCGTACCAAGAGGCGCGCCGCCTGTCCCGGTCATGCCTGCCGTGCCAGCCGTCCCGCCCGTAGTCGAACCACCCGCACCTGCCGCTGCGCCGGCAGCACCCGACGTGCCGCCGGTAGCCACGTTGCCACCGCCCCCTGCGCCGCCGGTGGACGCTGCGCCGCCTGTGCCACCCGCGCCGCCAGCACCAGCCTCAGCACCACCGTCGGCAACCCCGCCGTCGCTCACCTGCCCACCTTGCAGCGCTTGCAGCAAGACGGGTTTGGCGGCCGTCGCGATCGCAAGCGTGCCCGCGTTGTTGGGGTGAATGCCGTCGGGGAAAAACTCCGCCCGCCCGCCCACCGCGGTCGGCAGATCGACGATCAGCGATCCCGTCATCATCGCCGCCAGCTTCTGGCGCGGGTTCACTTCCCCTGCCACCAGCGCCTTGCGCACGCCCGACACGTCCTTGAGCGCAACCGACAGCATGACCACGACGACGGGCTTGGTCGGCAAGGCCTGAAAGTGGCGAATCAGCGCGACCATGTCGGGGACAAAGGCGACGTCTTTGCCGCCGTCCCAGTTCTCGGGTTTGGTGTCGGCGCCGCCCAGCCAGACGATCACGGCGTTGGGGCCGAGCGCGGTCGCCGCCTGAAACTCTTTCGTTTTCCAGTAGCTCACCTCGCCCGACTTCATCGCGGTGGCCGAGCTCACGCCGTAATTGTGAACCTCGTACTCGGCGCCGAGCAGGCGCTGCAGCTGATCGGGAAACGCGTTGCCGGCGGTCGAGCCCGAGCCCTTGGTTGTGCTGGCGCCGACGGCGGCGACTTTGATCTTGGCCCAGGCGCCTGCGGGCGACGAGACAGCGATCGCCAGCACCCCCGCGATGATGAACCGGGCAAGCCTGCGACCGCTGCCAACGGCGGCAACCGTTCGAGTGGCGGCGGAGAAGGACGACAAGGGATGGCGCATCGGAAACTCCTCGGCAGGCGGGGGCGGTTGGTTCGCGCGGGCCCTGGGAGTATAGAGGCGGCGCCGGCCCGGCAAACATCAGGCTTTCGCCGGCCTGCGATCCGTCGTGCCGGCTCGCCCGTACCCTCGAAAGCCCCGACCTCTTACGGGTCTCACCCAAACAACGCAGAACGCCATGTGCCCACCCCTCATCGATCTCGTGCCCGAGTACCTGCTGGGTGGGCTTTCCGCCGAGGAGCGCCATCGGTTCGAAGGGGCACTCGCGAGTTCGGAAGAGCTACGTCGCGAAGTCAGGGAGGTGCAGGAAGCCCTCGCCCTTGGCGCGGCGTCGGTTCCTGCCTTGCAGCCCCCGCCGCACGTGCGCCGTCGCATCCTCGCGTCGCTGGATCGCGCCGCCGAACGCACCGGCGATCGGGTTGCCGCGAGGTCATTCCATGCCGGCGAACGCTTTTTTGGTTTCGTCACCGAGATCGCCCGGGCCCTGGCGCTGCCGCTGGATGCCGTCCGCAAGATGTTGGAGAGCATCGACGGCGACGGCGTAGCGAACCCGTTCCGCCCCATCCTCCCGGGCGTCTCCATGGCCCACGTGATGGTGGGCGCCCCTCTCGCCGAACGCGGCGGGGAAGCGGCGGTCTTGCGGTTACGTCCCGGCGCTCGGTTTCCCGAGCATCACCATGTCGGCGACGAATGGGCGCTGGTGCTGGCCGGCACGGGGCACGACGCGGGACAGATCTACGAAACGGGCAGCATCATTCGCTACCGCTCGGGCACGAGCCACGACTTTCACGCGGGCGACGCCGACGAGCTCGTCTTGCTGGTCGTGCACCACGGCGTGAAGTTTCACTGAAGTGACCGCCGCCCCGAACCACACGGGCGGCGATCACGCGGGAACAGAGGATCGCGGGGCGACTCCGCGCGCCCGTCAGACGCGACGACGCGCGCGCTTGCGGGCGATGAGTCCGAGGCCCACCAGCGCGAGCCAGCCCATCGAACCGATCGAAGCGCTGGAGGAACGTCCAGCCGCGATCGAGCAGCCGCTCTTTTCCTCGCCACCCGAAGGTGCCGGCGCAGGAGCGGACCCGCCGGTTCCCGAACGACCTCCGGTGCTGCCACTGCTGCCTCCGGTGCTGCTGCTGCCGCCACCGGTGCCGCCGGTGCTTCCGCTGCTGCCCCCGGTTCCGCCGGTTGCGCCGCCGCCGGCGCCTCCCGTTGCGTTGCCGCCGCCGGTCGCCCCTGCGCCAGCGCCACCGGTCGCCCCTGCGCCAGCGCCACCTGTGCCGCCGCCCGCGCCCCCGGTGCTGCTACCACCGGCGCCGCCGGTACCCGCGCCGCTCATTCCGCCCGTGCCGGCGGCGGTGTCGCTGCCAGCGCCGCCATCGGGCGCTGCGGCCTCGCCGGCCAGGACGATGTCGGCGCAACGATAATAGAAGTCGTTGCCGCCACCGAAGGGCGGCTTGTCGGTCATCATCTGGATGAGCTGCAACGTGCAGTTGGCGCAGGCGACGTTGGGAAGCGTGACCTTGAACTCGTACTTCACGTTGTCAGCCGACGTCTTGTGAGCGTGCACGCCGTCCGCGAGGATGGGAGCCACGGCCGGCATCTTGATGTCCGTGTAGCTGGTCGGATCCTTGAGGTCGTCCATGCCGTCGGTGTCGAAGGCGATCCGGAAGTGGCCGGGGTGCCCCACGGTCTCCGTCCACTTCAACGTGATGGTCTCGCCGGGCTTGAACGTCGTCGGTTTGCGCGCGCCCTTGCCTCCGCACGGCGACGGTGACTTCTGGTCCATCGTCGTGGAAGGGGGATATTCGAGATTGATGTGAGCGTGCGCAGTCGCAACCGAGCCCATCACCGTGAACGCAAGCAGACTGGGAACCAGCTTCATGGGAAGACCTCCAGAACCGGGGCTGACCATCCTGGGCTGACGCATCGAGCCTCGAGGATGGGATGGTTATGCCTCGTCCTTCGCGGAAAAGGGAGCAACTCACGAACTTTTTTGCATGGATGGGGCTACCAACGCCCCTTGGGGTCGCCTAACCTCACGAGTTCGGTTGGCGGCGGGAGGTAGTTGTTTGGCCCACCCCATCGGAGGTTCTCGATGAAGCTCTCTGTATCGCTGCTGGCGACCGCCGGTCTCTTTGCCGGTTTCACGGGTAGCGCATCCGCGCACATCACCCTCAAGGTCCCCAAAGCACGGACGACGGTGGCGGGACAGAAGGGTCCGCCCCCCTGCGGCACTCTTGGTGCGGCCAACCCGCAGAAGTTCAAGGCCGGCGAAACCATCATGGTCGAGTTCGAGGAGACGGTTCCGCACGTCGGCCGCTTCCGGATCGCCTTCGACGACGAGGGGACGGACTTCCCCAACCCGATGACGAAGAAGGATACCAACGCGACCTTGCCGCTGTTCATGGACGGGCTGGTCGAGAAGGCGGCGGCGGGGCGCGGGGCCACGCATCGGATCCCGATCACCTTCCCAAACAAGCCCACGGCCAAGGGGACCTTGCAGGTCATCCAGGTCATGAAGGTGAACCCGCCTTACAACGTGAACGCGGACGGGGACATCTATTACCAGTGCGCCGATATCGTGCTCGAGGGCGAAGCAGGCCCGGCCGATGGCGGCGCACCGGCCGATGCGGGCGGCACCGGCGGTGCGGGCGCGACAGGCGGCGCGGGTGGCGCGTCGACTGGCGGCGCGGGCGGTGCGGCGACCGGTGGCACGGCGGGTTCGACCGGCGGCACCGGCGGCTCCCCCACCAGCACGGGCGGTAGCGGCGGCGGCTCCAGCAACACGGGCGGCACCGGCGGCTCCACGACCGGCGGCGCTTCTGGATCGACGGGCGGCAGCGGCGGGGGCTCGTCATCGATGGGCGGGCGCAGCGGCACCGGCGGCGCGGCACCCGCTCCCAGCGGCGGCGGCGAGTCGAGTGCCGGGGGCTGCTCGATGGGCGGTACACCGGCATCGGGCGGGCTCTTCGCGCTTTCGGTGATCGGGGCCGCGCTCGTCGCACGGGCCCGCCGTCGGCGAAGCTGATCGTTCCTCATTCGGTAGACGCGCCTCCCGCTGCGGCGGGGGGCGTTTTTGTTTGCAGTGCTATCGTACGTCTATAAAATGTATTCTTGATTACGTTCCATTAGCGCCGATGTAGCTCTCCACGTACCTTGAACCAGCGCCGGGTCGCACGCCGACACGGGCTCACAGGAGGACGACATGGGGCAGCTCCGACATACCGTCACTCAGGCTGTCGTGGGAATGGCGCTGATGGGCGCCATGGGATGCAGTCCCAACGTGGTAGTCACCTCCACGGGTGATGAGAAGGGAAGCGCAGGCAACGGGAGATCCGGCAGCGGCGCCGGCAGCGACATCGCCCTGCCCCCCTCGGCCGGAACCGGCAACGGCGGAACGACGGGCGCCACTTCGCCTCCCGCCACAGCGGCGCCTTCGACCAACAGCAACTGCGGGCTGCGACGAATCAACCTGCAGCGCCAGCCCGCAGATCTGCTGCTGATCCTCGACCGTTCGCGCTCCATGAATCAAGCGGTCGGCGGCCGAGGCGGCTCGACCACGCCTGTCACCGGCGACAAGTGGACCGAGGTCGTCTCCGCGCTCGATCCCGTCATCATGCGTACCGAGGCGCAGGTGTCGTGGGGGCTCAAGCTCTATCCGCTGGGCGATTCGTGTGGGGTGCCCGAGGGCGCCACCGTGCCCGTCGCGGGGTCGAACTACGACGAGGTCATGAACGCCATCCGGAGCAACAACCCCAGCCAGGGCTCCGCGGGGTCCACACCGACCCGGGTGGCGGTGGAGAAGGCCGCCGCCATCTTGAAGGCGAGCACTTCGCCGAACACCAAGTACCTCGTGCTTGCAACGGATGGCCTTCCCAACTGCAGGGGGGGCGGTTCACGCACCGACGACGACGAAGCGGGTGCTATCCAGGCGGTGGCCAACGCCAGCACCGAGGGCATGTCGACCTTCGTGGTCGGCGTCGCCACCGAAGGCAGTGAGGCACACGACACTCTCAACCAGATGGCGCTGAAGGGCGGACAGCCCCGCAACGGCGCAACCAAATACTTCCCGGTGGCCAGCCGCGACGAACTGGTCAGCGCGCTGGAAACCATCACCGGTCAGGTGGCGTCGTGCACCTTCCCCCTCGGCGAAGCGCCACCTGTCCCCGACAACGTCGCGGTCGAGATCGACGGCGCCCGCATCCCGCGCGACTCCGGGCAGACGCAGGGATGGAACTACGGCGCCAACAACCGGAGCGTCGTGCTCTACGGCGCGATCTGCGAAGGGTTGAAGACCGGCGCTGTGAGAGACGTGCAGATCCTGTTCGGATGTCCGGGTATGACGATCAACTGACGCCGCGACTGAAACCCGCATCGGCGGCGACGACGACGGCCGGTTGAGAGATGGCGCCGATGGGAGCCGTCGCCGGCCGTGCTTGGCGGCTCGAGGTCAGAGGCAGACGGAGATGGTCTGGCCGCAGGCGCCGCAGCCACCACCGCCGCCGGGGGGCGGGACGAAGGTGCTGCCGGAGCGATGGCAAGGGTCGACGTTCCGATCGAGGCAGACCTTGCCGCGGGGGCAGCCTGTCTTGCGGCAGTCGATTTGGTCGCGGGCGTAGCAGCCGGCTGCGGGCAAGCGGGGCTCGCCGCAACCAGGGACCAACCAGCGGCACGCGGATTCGTTGTTACATGCAACGAAATCGCCGATCCGACCACACTCGACCGTCGGCTTGGGATCGGGGCACTGGCGAAAGATCCAGGCACAGCGGCCTTCCCGCGTGCGCTCGCACACCGGGCCGCCGATGCTGCCGTCGCTGCACATGAGATTGGGCGCGCCGGGGGCGGGGCCGCCGCATTCGCGAGGGTCGCATGCGGTAGGTTTGCACGCGCAGATGTCACAGCCGTCGGGGCCGGTCTCGTAGCCGTTGGCGCAGTAGATCTTGCACGTGACCGGCTGGCAGCCCGGCTTTGGCTTGCAAGCGCACGTGTCACACCCAGCACTGTCCTTCACGTAGCCGTAGGGGCACGCGTTGGCGCAGCGGATCGCGGGACAGACGCCGCGGCAGCGGCAGGTCGGGCAGCCGCGGTCGTCGAGCACGTTGCCGTTGGGGCAGTGAATGGCACAAACCGGAGGACACGTGCCGCCACCGTCGACGGCGCCGCCTGCACCACCAATCGCGCCGCCACCGCCGCCGATCGCGCCGCCGCCACCGATCGCGCCGCCACCGCCACCGATCGCACCGCCCCCGCCACCGATCGCCCCGCCACCGCCACCGATCGCACCGCCACCGCCACCGATCGCACCGCCAGCACCGCCTTTGCCGCCGGTGCCGCCCTTACCTCCCGCGGCGCCGCCCGCTCGGCCGGTGGGGTGGTCGCCAGCGGCAGCGGCATCGCCGGCGTCGACGCTGACGCCGGGCAATGGTTCTTGGAAGGTGCAGCCGGCGATCAAGCAGGCGATGACGCCGATAAAAATCTGGCTAGCGCCAGGTGCGTGCGAGGGGAGAGCGCGTGGCTGCATGGAGGACCTCCTCGAGAGGAATGACGTTCAATGTAGGTACGCCGGGAGTCCCGGTCGGGGACACGCGACCGATGGCCGGGAAGAGCCAAAAGGAGTGCAAGCCCGGGACCGTTGACGACGATGGCCTGGGCCGGACGCAGTCAGCGGGGAATTCAAGTGGGCAACTGGCTTGCGGAGTGGCTCGCCGTGAAAGCGCGGGGCGGCGGGCCTCAGAAAGTTGAGTCGCAGCTCAGGCTTCGTCAGATCGGCGACGGATGCGTCGCTTTGCGGAGGCCCCTCACCCGCCGGGCCCTGCGGCCCCGGCGACCTACCCCCGCCTTGCGGAGCCTTGCGGGGCGAGGTGAAGACGACTCGGATCATTCACCTCGAGGGCGGTCGTTCCGCTCTTTGCCTCGCCCCGTCTTGCGGACCGTCTTGCGGGGCGGGGGCGGGAGACGCGAGAGCGGGGTTATTCCCAGGCGTCGTAGCTTTCGAATTGCATCGAGTAGCTGGCGCGGCCTTGGGTGGCGGAGCGGAGGTCGGTGGAGTAGCCGAACATGCGGCGCAGGGGGACCTTGGCGAGCACGACGCGGAGGTTGCCGCGGAAGCCGACGTCCTGAATCTGCGCGCGGCGGGCGTTGAGATCGCCGAGCACGTCGCCGACGTTCTGTTCGGGCGCGGTTACCTCGACCTTCATGATCGGCTCGAGCAAGCGCGTTCCGGCGTCGCGCGAAGCGTTTCGCAGGGCTTCGCCGACGGCCGCTTTCTGTCCCGCCGGCGTCGAGGCGTCGGGGCGGTATTCGATCGCGGTGATGACGACTTCGATGTCCTCGAAGGGATAGCCTTCGGGTCCGGATCGCATCGCCTCGCGGGCACCATCCATCGCTGCATCGACGATGGCCGGTGGCGCGTCGGGCACCTTCAGTGCGCCCGGCCCAGAGGGCGGCCGGCTGAGCTCCAGGCGTAGCACGTTGCCCGCGCCACGCGCCCGACCCGCCACCCGCACACGGGCATGACCAAACAGAGTCTCGTCCTCGAGCGTCCGTTCGAAACGCGCTTCGGCTTCCGCCGTGCCACCGATCGTCTCGCGATAAACCACCTGGGGACGGCCGACGTTCGCCTCCACGCCGTATTCGCGCTTAAGGCGATCCACCATGATGTCGAGGTGAAGCTCGCCCATGCCGCGGATGATCGTCTGGCCGGTCTCGGTGTCCTCGCCGAAGCGGAACGTCGGATCCTCGTCCGCCAGTTTGCCGAGGCCGAAGTCGAGCTTCTCCTTTTCGGCCTGTGTCTTGGGCTCGATGGCGCGCGAGATGACCGGATCTTGCACGACGATGCGTTCGAGCATCACCGGCGCCTTGGGTGAACAGAGCGTATCGCCCGTTCCCGCATCCCGGAGGCCCATCGCGACGACGATGTTGCCGGCCCCTGCCCGTTCGATCTTCTCACGCCGGTTGGCGTGTACGGAAAAGAGCCGCGCGACCTTTTCGTTGCGCTTGGTCCGCGGGTTCTGGACTTCGTCGCCGGGACGCAGAACGCCGGAGTAGATGCGCAGGTAGACGTTCTTGCGCCCTTCGTCCATAAAGACCTTGAATGCCAGCGCCGAAAAGGGCGCCGCGTCCTCGGGCGGGCGCGTGACCTCTTCGGTGGTGCCGGGGATCACGCCTTTGACTGGCGGGACTTCGAGCGGCGATGGCAGGTAGTCGCACACGGCATCGAGCAGCGGCTGAATGCCTTTGTTTCGTAGGGCCGCCCCCGCCAGCACCGGTACGATGCCGCAGGCGACGGTGCCTTTGCGCAAGGCCGCCTTCAAGACGCCGAGCTCGATCGGCTGCCCCTCGAGAAACGCGTTGGCGATGGCGTCGTCGTAATCAGCGGCTGCTTCGATCAACGTCTCGCGCGCGGCCGCGACCGCATCGGCCATCGCCATCGGCACGCTGTCTTCTCGCGGGGCCTCGTCCTCGTCACCGGAAAAATAGAGCGCCTTTTCGCTCACCAGGTCGACCACACCGACGAACTGATCCTCGGCGCCGATGGGCAGCTGAATCGGCACGGGTTTGGCGCCGAGGCGGGTCTTGATCTCCTCGACCACGGCGGCGTAGTCCGCGCCCGCCCGGTCCATCTTGTTGATGAAGGCCAGCCGCGGCACGTGAAAACCGTCGGCCTGCCGCCAGACGGTTTCGGACTGAGGCTCGACGCCCGAGACCCCACAGAAGACGACCACCGCCCCGTCGAGCACGCGCAGCGATCGCTCGACCTCGATGGTGAAATCGACGTGACCAGGGGTGTCGATGAGATGAAGCTCGTGATTCTTCCACTCGATGGTCGTCGCAGCCGCCGTGATCGTGATGCCGCGTTCGCGCTCCTGCGCCATCCAGTCCATCTGCGCTTCGCCGTCGTGAACCTCACCCAGCTTGTGGATGCGGCCGGTGTAAAACAGGAAGCGTTCGCTCACCGTGGTCTTGCCGGCGTCGATGTGCGCGACGACCCCGATGTTGCGGGTGCGCGCCAGCTTCGGCGGCTTGGCGACTTTGCCTTCGGGTTTGCCTTCTGGTTTACCTTCGGCGGGCTTGTTTTCGGGCGCAGACATGAGGGTGGCGAAGTATACGGACGACGCGCCTTTCCGCCTGAAAAAAGGAAGGCCCTGGCTCGCCGGCGGAAGCGGCGTGGCAGACGGCGGATCGGCCTTTTCGCTGTGGAGGCGGCCACGTGAGCAAACCGCGGGGCGTGGCAACATGCGCTGACATGTTGCCCATTGCGCCCTCGCACCTCTCGCGTCTGGGATCGCTCGTCGCGCTGGCTCTGGTCGCAAGCGCTTCGGTCAAAACAGCGGCAGCTGCCGCACGGGAGGCGGTGCTGGGGCCAGGCACTCGGGATCGTCGTTCTTCACGCTGTTGACCCGTGGTGAGACCGCCCGGAGCTCGAGGAGATCGTCCGCCGCGGGCGCCAGTAGCTCGGGGCGTCCCTCCTCGAGCCAGGCGGGTAGATCGTCAAGCCCGAGAATGACCGGCATGCGATCGTGCAGCCCCGCGATCGTCGTGTTCGGCGAGGTCGTGAAGACACAGAAGCGCCGACCCGGCGGGCGGGCTGCGGCGTCGTCCTCCCAGATCCCCGCGAACAGAAGCAGATGGCCATCGCGGCGGTGGATCCAGTGGGGCTGCCGCGCCTCCTTGGGTCCCGACCATTCGTAAAAGCCGTCGGCCGGAATTACGCAGCGCCGATGTGCGAGCGCCTCCCGGAAGGCGCCCCGCGCGGCGGCGGTCTCACTGCGAGCATTGATGATGATCGGCCGCCCGGGGCGCGTGAATCCCCACGACGCGAAGCCCAGCTGCCTTTGCCCCTCCACCGTCCGCACGATGGGATGACGATCAGTCGGCGCGACGTTGTAGCGCGGCCGGTACTGCGCGTGCATCTCCGATGGCCCCCCCGCACCCGCCGCTGGGGCTGCCGCATAGACCGCACCAATCTCGTTGGCTACGTCGTCGAGGTTCTGCCAGGCCAGAGTCATGCGGCCGCACATGCGCCCGAGTCTAGCTGCTAGCAGGGCCGCGGACGAACTCGGTCCTGTCGCGTTGGTGACCGCGCGGGGCTTCCTCTATAGTGCGCGCGAATGAAAAAAGCCGAGTTCGAGGCCGAGCTCGCCCGCCTTCGCAAGGCCGTCAAGGGCGGGCTCGACAATCCTCAGAGTTACAACTGCAAGGATTGCGAGGACTGCCACAGCTGCAACTTCTGCACGAGTTGTCAGGACTGTTATCGCTGCTCGCACTGCAGCGACTGCCGCGGTTGCAGCAACAGCACGCATTGCCACGGCTCGAGCGGCTGCCACGAGTGCACCCATTGTGATCGCTGTGAAGGCTGCCGCGCGTCGGCCTACCTGGTCGAGTGCTACTCGTGCACCGACTGCACGTACTGCACGGGATGCGTCGGTCTGGCGAAAAAGGAGTTTCACATCCTCAACGTCGCCTACGACCGCAAGACCTACTTCGCCCTCACCAAAGAGCTCGCCCGCGGCAAGTGATCACGGGCCGCCCGGCCCGCCCTCACCACGAATCAAATTCGATGGTCAGTAGTTACGCGCACGCACACGCCAGCGCGGCTCGGGTCCAGGACCGGGTGGGTTGCCGAGCGGTTCGGGCAGCCCCTTGATCGGCACGTCGTCGTCCTCGACTTTCGCCGCTGGCTTTTCCTCCATCGCGGGCGGCATCACCTCGGCCGCTGGCAGAGACGTCGTCGAAGGACGCCTTGGTCGCACAGCCGTAACCGCGCGGGCGCTCGTGCCCTCGGCAGGCGCGCCCACGTCAGGAGCGCTGACCGGCACGGGCAATTGCACCTTGCGCCCGCAGCCAAATCCGTTGCTGGCCAGCACGGCCGCGACGCCGAAGCCGAGCAACCAGCCGTAGGGAAACGCTTCGGCGCCTCGCCCGCGCCGGGGTTTCGATCGGACCGGAAGCGGCGGCGGCCCCGCCACGTCAGCTGCCCCGGCTGCAGTGCACGGTGTTGGTGTTGGCGTCGTCCACGTTCTTGCCGCTGTCGAGACACTCCGAGATCATGTTGATGGTCGGCGGCGTGATGGGGGGAACGAAGGTCACCTCGATCGCCGCCGTGGTCCGTCCGTCGGGGGCCACGCACTGAGATCGGATGACGACGGCGCTGTTGGTGTCGAGGGTGTAGTTGCCGTCGCGAATGTCGGTGAGGTCGTTGCGGATCCAGACCGTGTAGCTGCCCATCTGACTGGCCTGGGGTGCCGCCGCGGTCCCCGTCGTCCGACCGAACGAGGCGGGGGGAAAGGCGATGTTGCTGAGGGTTCCGGTCGGTTCGACCAGAATCGCGCCAACGCCATTGGGCTTGCCGGCGGCGTCGACAGCGCTGGGAATGTCGTCGAGCGCGTTGCCGCTGCCGGGCAAAAGAGCATTGAGAAACGGCGAGATCGCACCCACGGGCGCGGTGTTCAGGTGCGCCCGCGCGCGATCGATGCCCGCCTCGGCGCAGTAGAGGGTCTGGGCGCGCATGTTCATCGAGGAGGCGATGCGCATGTTGCCGGTGGTCAGCCACATCGAGACCATGCCCAGCGACAACAACACCATCATCACCAGCAGCACGACCACCAGCACGGCCCCCCGGTCGCCGTCGCGACCAAGAGCCGAGCCGGGGGCCTGCGGCGGTGTCGTGCCGCCGCCAGCGCAGCGGACGCCCCTTCCGCGTTGGATCATTCCACCTCCGACCATCCGCCGCTCTGGAAGAGATCCCCGATGTGCGAGGAGGGAGCCGTTGCGTTCATGATGGTGGTGGTCAGACCACCGCCGATGTTAATCGGGCCCGAGCTGCCAGTGACCATCAGCTTGCCCGCGGCCACGATGGGGCTCACCACCGGCTCGTCAGCGACCTTGAGCGCCTGCCGCAGGGTCACCGTCGCACCCGCGATCTCGTGCATGAGGAAGTAGGTCGAGCCCTTGCCGCAGCCCTGGTTCGGCGGCTGGTACCAGTTGGACATGATGGTGAAGCCGGCGCCATCGGCCTTCGGCAGCGCCATCGGGCTCGACAGCGGGCGCGCGTCCGCCGACAGCGGCGTGAGGCAGGTCTGCCCCGTCGCGTCCGAGACCGCGCAGAGCTCGGTGCTGTTGCCGGCGGTGAGCGTCACCACACCGTTGCTACCAAAGGTGGTGTCGAGCGTCGGGCGCCCTTCCACCATGCGCTGGCGCAGGATCATCATGCGCGAGCTCGGCAGCGTCTCGGTGTCGCGATCCAGCGTCGAGTTGGTCACCTGCACGAGGTAGATGTCGCCCGCGTGCGGGTTCATCGGATCGTCCTGGTCGAGCTGCACGACGGTCGGTGCATTGTGCAGCGGATGGTTGCAGCCGAAGGAACCGATCTGCGAGACAGCGCCTTCCTTGTCGTACTGCCAGAGATTGCCCCAGGTGTCGCCTAGGTACCCCGCGATGAGCTCCTTGCGGCCCTCGAGCGCGCCGTTGTCGCTCGGCACCTGCTGCCGGCTGGTGGCGACGTCCGAGATGAAGGCGAACTCCTGGGTGCAGCTGCCTTCGGGGCGGATGGTGGCGGACGCGACGATGGCGCCGGTCGAGGCCCGGATGCTGAGCACGCTGTGGCCCTGCGTGGACGACGATGAATCCACTGGATAGGCCGAGGTCATCAAGAGGCGGTGATCGTCGAGCGAGTCCGACCGCTTGAAGGTGTAGGCCGGCACGGAGACCGTGAGGCCGAGCTTGGAGGTGTACTCCGACGACTGCGAGTGCTGATCGGTGGACCAGAGCACACCGATCGGCTGCGTCGCGCTCGCAAACGGATCCGTGACGTCGAGGGCGAAAGAGTAGTTGCCGCCCCAGCCCTGCGACATCATGAGCACGGTCTTCCAGGTCGCGCTCTTGCTGGTGCAGTTGGCCACGCAGACGTTCTTCACCTTGGGCGAAGTCGCGAGGCCAAATAGATGCTGGTTGGGGTCAGCGAGCTGGCCGCCCTGAGCGTAGCGCTTCGAGACCACCGGGAGCATGGAGCGCGGGATGAACGCGAACATCTCGCGGCCGCCCTCGTAGGTCACGCCGCCCACCTGCACGGTGCGGCTCATGAAGGCGTGCAGCATGCCGTCGGACGACCCGACGTAGACCAGCGATGGTCGCTGACGATGCAGCAAGTGGAACTCGTGCGCGCCGGGCAAGCTGCCGTCAGGCGGCTGCGCGACGTCGATCGGTGTCGATCCGATGAAGGCGCCAAGGACCGACGGGTTCTTCATCAAGGGATCCCCGAGGGCGAAGCGTCCGATGCGGTCGGCCTCTTCCACCGTGGCCCCAAGACCGAGCTCGTGGAGTTTGTCGGCGTTGCGGATCCGCCCCGAGGAGTAGTCGACCTCGATCGGCACGATGCGGTTCTCGGCGTCAGACGTGTAGACCCGTCGTGTACGCCAGTCGCGCGAATCGAGCAGGGTCGACGCGTCCCACGACAGCACCGGGCGTTCACCCGTCACGTCGTAGGCGAGCAGGTGACCCTTCCACGACGGGAAGTCGGCGCGGGCATCGATGACCATGGTGCCGCCGTGCAAGGACGCCCCGGCCTGACCACCCTGCGACGCCGTCGAGGGCGAGGTCGAGTAGCTGCCTTTGACCGCCTGGTAGATCGCGCCCTGGATGGCGGCGTGAAGCTGCTGCTCCGAGATGGCGCCAAAGGCGTAGGGCGCGGCGCCATCTTCGCCTGCATCGGTGCCACCGGCCTTGGCGATGTTGTCGTTGATGATGCGGCCGTTGCCGGCGGCGGCGTCGACCGCGAAGCCGACCACGAACGTCTTGACGCCGAGGTTCTTGCGCAGGCGGTAAGCAGCGGTGACCGCGCGGCACTGGCAGCCAGCGGCCACCGGATCTTCGGCTGAACAGGCCGTGCGTGTGCAGTATGAGTCGCCAGGACCGTTGGCTTCACCGTCGGTGATTAGCAGGACGTAGTTCTGCCGGCAGGCCAGCGTGTCGGAGGCCTTGACCGCCTGCATGTAGTGGTAGGCGCTGCGATTGCGCGTCTCCGCGCCGCTGTTTTCGAGCGAGCAGCCGATCGGCGTGCCACCGTAGGAGATGAGACCACCGTCGGCGGCCGGCTCCATAGCCTGATCGAAAGCGCTGATCACGGCCTCCACGCTCGCGGCGTCGTCGTTGGTGGTGAGCATCGGCGCCAGCTGTTCGTCCCAGCGAGCCCCGCACTCCGCGCCGCAGGTAGTGCCACAACTTGGCACCTCGATGGGCGGCGCTGTCCCGCCGTTGTAGTAGTCAGCGCGCGGCGTGTAGTACTGATAGCTGATGCCGGCCTCGGTGAACGAGCGGCCGCGATAGCTCGAGAACGTGGTCAAGGTGGAGGTGGCGCCGCGGATGTCGAGGTATTCGTAATACGCGCCTTTGATGATGCCGGTGCCCACGCCCGGGATGTTGCAGAAGTAGCCGCAGTAGTTGACGTCGACGTATTTGCCGTCGTCGCCCGGTGCGCCTTTGACCAGGTAGCGCGTGTTGTTGTGGGCGCGCAAGGTGTAGCTCTTGCCGTTCACGGTGCAGGTCGACTGCAGGCCGATCTTCTTGCTGTAGCACTTGTTGGCCATCAGCGTGCCGTGCTTGAGCTCCGTCGATTGCGTGCTGGTCGAGCCGGCGGTGACCTTGTAGTAGGGGAAGTAGCCGTCCTGGAAGAAGGTCATCAGGCCGAGGTTCACGACCTGAGCGTTGCTGCTGACGATGTTGCGGATGACCCGCTTGGCGATCACGAAACGCGAGGTGGCAGGACCGCAGCTATCGCCCGCGATCGTGCAGTCGGAATCACGCGTGCACTTCATCTGACCGATGCGGCACATGCGTGAGCCGCCGCTGCCCCCCGAGGACGCGTTGCACTGCTCGCCCTCGGAGCCCGCGACACAGCGGTTCTCTTGCACGCCCGAGCAGCTCTGGCTGTCGAAGGCGCAGGTGTTGATGTCGCTGCAGGTGTTCTGGGCGTGCTGGATCGTGCAGGTGAGACGCGGAAAGAGACAGCTGTTGACCGGCGACGCGCAGGTCTTGCCGGTAAAGTCGCAGGAGTCGCCCGGCTTCTTCTTGCAGTCGTTGTTGGTGGCGCAGGCGGTGCCGTTCTTCTTGCAGGTCCCCCCGCAGTCGTTGACCGTGGTGCAGGTCAGGTTCGGGTTATCCGAGCAGACCTTGGCCCGCACCGGGCAGTCGCCGTTCTTGGCGCAGCCGCCTGCCGGCGTGCTCAGATAGGCGCAGGTGCCGCCGCTGGTACCGTAGGGACAGTCGGCATCCACACGGCAGCCCGTCGTCGTGCTGCCGCAGACACCAAGCGCGCAGTCGGTGTCGGTGGCGCAGACGTTGCCATTGTGCTGACAGCGCTTCTGCACGGTGCACTTCTTGGTCGAGCTGCATTCGGTGCTGGTCGCCCGGCAATGACCGCGATCGAGTGCGGGGCAGTCAGCCGCGGCAAAGCAGTTCTCGCCGGTGGTGCATTTCCCGGCCACCGGCTGACAGTCCTCGTTTCGGCTGCATTCGGCGGTGCCGAGAAAACAGGTACTCGAGCGGCATTGATCATCGTTGATGCAAGCCTTGCCGCTCTGCGAGCAGAGGCCCTGCGAGACGCCACCGCGACAGTTCACGCCGTCATCACAATCGACACCGACCTCGTCGGAGGTGTCGAAGGTACCCCCCGGCACACCGGTCAACGAGCCCGACGTATCGAGCAGGACGAGCATGTTCGGCTTGTGGATCTGCCGCTTGATGATCGTCAGTGGGTCGACCCGCGCGTAGGTGGGTGTTGGGGCGACGCCAGCGAGGAGGGAATGAAGAAAAAGCGCCGCCACGCCGATCGACAGCCCGCGCGACAGACGGTTTCGCATGCTCGTGCTCACTTCAACGGTCGTGCCACTTACGGTTTTTCTTTCGATCGATCGTCCGGCGGCTCACCAACGCGACGCCCGAAGGCGTTCCTGTCGTCGGGGCTGTAACGAGCTCGGCGACGGGGTGCGGGACCGCGCACATTCCCCTTACATCGCGCCGGGCGAGACCCTGCCCAGCTTGGTCACTCGGCCTCTGAAAAAGTTGCGGCTCGAGCGCCCTGCATCGCCCGGCCGGCTCGGGCCCTATGTCGCACCATCGCCCTCGCTCGGCAGCGCCCGGGTCTCGCCTCCGCGAAAGGTCCCGGCGTCATGGTCAACGAACGAGCGCATCGACCCCATTCCCCATCGCGGTTCGGAGTCCATCGAGGCCCCGGTGCATTGGCCGGCTTCTTGCGGAGATCCCGCCCGTGGCTCCTCGGTCTCATCACCGCCTCACGCGCGCCGTGGGGACGTGTGGGCGGATCCGGGCCCAACGCCCCCCTGCCGGCCAGGCCGGCTTCACGCTCGTCGAGTTGCTCACGGTGCTGGTGATCGTCGGCGTGCTGTCCGCGATGGCGATCCCCTCGCTGGGCCGCGACCGTCGGGCGCGGATCGCCGCGGACTACGCCAACCTCGTCACCAGAGAGCTGCAGCGCGCGCGCTTCGAGGCGATCACCGAGCGTCTGGCCCAGCGGGTATTCGTGTATCGGGATCGAATCGAAATTCGCAGCGCGGTGCCCGGCGCCCGTCCAGGCGAAGCACCGCGGGCTCCCACTGTGGCGGATCCTGCCCACAGCACGGTGCTGGCGCAGGACGGTGTCGAGACGCTCGACGTGCTACCGGCGGCAGGCCCGCCGGCTTCCTCTCTCTCGCTCGGCATCTACCGCCAGATTGAATTCAACACCCGCGGTCAGGCGCAGTTCATCGGCAATCCAGCGATGACCCCGGCCTTCGTCTATCTGGAGAACACGGCCGTCCCGCTCAACCATCCGGATCGTCGCCACCGCATCGACATCTTGCCGCTCACCGCGCGCGCCAGCGTCCGTTCGGGGTGGAACTGAGCATGTCTCGCCGCGCGCCCCGAACCCCGAACGCCCTTGCCGGCGAGGCGGGATTCACGCTGCTCGAGGTGCTGGTCGCGCTGCTCGTCGCCATGGTCGGCCTCATCGGAACCGTTGCGTTCCAGCACACTGTCCTGCGGGCGACGTTGGCCGCCAACGATTCTCAGATCGCGACCCAGCTGGCTGTGCGTACGATGGAGGAGCTGAACACGCGGCGCACCCAGGCAGCGCCCTTCATCGATGCCTTGGGTCCGATCGCGACGGGCGCCTGGACGGATCCGGTTTTCCTCGACTCTCAGGGTCGCCAGAGCGCGGCCTGGTCGGCGACCGCGCGCTGGCGCATGCGTACGCGGGTGACCGATCTCGGTGGCGGACAGCCTTACAACCTCTCGGTCGAGATCTCGTATTCCATCGACAGCGAAAACCCCAAGCTCACGCGCATCGACTCCGAACGGAGAAAGACCTGGTGAAGCGCAATCCGCCGCACGCGCGCACCCGTGTTCGCCGGTCCTCCGAAGCGGGGCTCACCTTGGTCGAGCTGCTGGTTGCCATCATCGCGGCGTCGTTCGTCGCCGCGGGCACGTTCACGTTCTTCGCCGGCCAGCAACGGGTCTACGACACGCAGACCAAAGTGCTCACGATGCAGGAGAACCTCTGGGCATCGCTCGAGACGGTGACCCGCTACGTGCGTTCGGCGGGCGCTGGCATGATCGATTGCGTCCGCCTCGACCCCGACGGCGCCGGGCCCGCGATCGGCGATCCTCCGCCCGGCTCGGACACCGAGCCACAGACCGGCCTGCGTGCGTTCCGCGCCGGGACGGGACCCTTCCGCATCCCCCCGCTCTGGATCCGCAACGGCGCCGACGGCGCTCCCGACACGGTGACCGTCGCCTTCGGGCGCGGAGCCACAGGCAATTTCAAGGACGCGACCTTGGGCGCCACCGTCGACATAGGCCGCTCGAACAGCGTCGCGGTGACGACGCTCGCGGGGCAGACCGCACGCTTTTTGGCCGGTGAGTTCATCTTGCTGGTCGACGAAGCCCGTTCGGACAACGATCGCGGCTGCACGCTCTTTCGCATCACCAGCATTCTCAGTCCGACCAACACGCTATTACGAAGCGTGGCTTCGCCGTGGAATGCCGATGCCGACTATGCCGCCATGATCCCCTTTCCCTATCCCGGCGGCACCGTCGCGGACACGGGCGGCGTACGCAACTTCGGCGAGCTGACCTGGGTGAGGCTTGCGATCGATTCGACCGGCGGCCCCGACGTCGCGCCCCGCCTCACGCTCGATCGCCTCGACGACGACGCCGGCCCGCAGGTGCTGGCCGATGGCATCGAGGATCTTCAGATCGCTTACGGCTGCGACATCGGCCCGGGGGCCGCCGACGGCGTCATCGCAGAAGGCACCGATGCGGCCTCGCGCCTCGGCGACGAGTGGACTTACAACCAGACCGGGGACGTGCCGCCCGTGCGCTGTCAGCGCCCTGATGCGGTTCGGATCACGCTGGTGGCGCGCACGATCACCGAGGACACTTCCCTGCCCGACGACGGCAGCAACCGGCGCCCTTCCGCTGAGGACGGCATCGCCGGTGGCTCGGATCGCTTCCGCCATCGCGTGCTCACGGCCACGGTTCGCATGCGCAACTGAGCGCAACAGTCTGGAAAACATCGGCCTTCTCACCAGGCCGTCGCCAGGCTGCGGCTTGCCGAACCCAGGCGCGCATCCCACCTTGCCCAACGCCGGCAGTGGTCGGCCGGTCGGCATGGTCCGCAGCGCCGCGCCCGAGTTTTCGCCCGATGAACCGCCCCGCCGCCGCCGCTCCGGCACCCGCTCCTTTGCACCTGCCGTCGCTCGACGGACTCCGGGCGCTCTCGATCGTGGCGGTTTTGCTGTCGCATCTGCCAGGGTTGCCGAAGTCCTGGGACACCGCCGGCAACTTCGGCGTGCGCATCTTCTTCGTGATCTCGGGATTTCTGATCACGACGCTGCTGATCGACGAGGTCGCACGCACGGGAACGTTGTCGCTGCCTGCCTTCTACCGCCGACGGCTTTATCGCATCTTGCCCGCGTTCGTCCTCTACCTGGCGATGGTCGCGTTGCTGGCAGGCGTTGGATTCATCGACCTGCGACCCGGCGATCTCTTCGCATCGCTGACCTACACGATGAACTATCACCAGGATCGCTCCTGGTACGTAGGGCACATCTGGTCGCTCTCGGTCGAAGAGCAGTTCTATCTGCTCTGGCCAGCGCTGCTGTTGCTGGCGGGCGTGCGGCGAGGAATTCAGGTGGCCGCCTGCGCGTTGCTGGCAGCACCGCTTATCCGAGTCGCGACCTGGGCGTTCGCGCCGTCGGCCCGCGACAGCATCGGCGAAAGCTTCGAAAGCGTGCTCGATGCGCTCGCCACCGGGTGCGTGCTGGCGGGCGTACATGCGTGGCTCGGTCAGCAACGGCGCTACCTCGCCTTCTTGCAATCGCCTCTCTTCTTTCTGTTGCCGGTGATCGCCATCGCTTGCCACGCCAGCAAGGGCTGGATCTCGTTCGACTACCCGGTGGGCCAGACGCTCACCAACATCGCCATCGCGTTGTGCATCGACCGTTGGGTGCGATACCCACAAGGCGACGCGTTCGGGCGGCTGCTCGACGCGCCGGTCGTCGTATTCGTCGGGCGCATCAGCTATTCGCTCTACCTCTGGCAGCAGCTGTTCATGGGCCGCGACGGCTGGTTGGTGCAGAGATTTCCGCTCAACCTGCTCCTGACGGTCGCAGCGGCGATCGGCTCTTTCTATCTGGTGGAGCGCCCCTTCATCCGACTGGCCCGCGCGCGCCATGCGGCTTTGCCCCCTCCCCCCGCCGACCGCAAGCGGGTTCCCGTTCGTGCCCATGCCGTTGTCAGCCATACTGCGACGCCGTGAAACCGTGGCAGACGTTGGCCGAAGCGACAGCTCCCGATGGCGGCAAGCTGGTGCTGGCGCAGCGAGATCGAGAGTTCGTGATCAGCGTGGGTGGGCAGCTGCTCATGTCGAGCCGCAGCCACGGCTCGGAAGAGGCGATGGCAGCAGCGGGGCTGCCCGAAGCCGCCAGCAAAGGACGTGACCGGCGGCGCGTGCTCGTGGGGGGCCTCGGCTGCGGCTACACCGTGCGCGCGGTCCTCGATCGACTCGGCCCTGGCGGGCAGGTGCTCGTGGCCGAGATCTCGGCAGCGGTCGTCGAGTGGAACCGCGGCCCCCTCGGTCCGCTCGCCGGGCATCCTCTGCGCGACAGGCGGGCGAAGGTGATCACCGCCGACGTGCGCACCCAGCTGGGCGCGGCCGCCTACGACTGCATTTTGCTCGATGTCGACAATGGGCCCGAAGCGTTGACCACGGAGTCGAACCGCGCGCTCTACTCGGTAAAGGGGCTGGGGCGCCTCTGCGCGGCCCTCGCACCCCAAGGTCGCCTGGTGGTCTGGTCCGCCAGCCCAGATCCCGCATTCGCTGCCCGCCTGCGCACCACGGGCGGCGCCGTCGAGGTGCAAAAGGTGCCTGCGCGCACGGCCGGCCGCGGCGGCTTTCACACGCTCTTCCTGCTGCAGCCCCACACCCGCCCCGCCGTACCGCAAAAGGCCGATCGCTCCGCCGCACCGAGCTCTGCGCGTCGCGATCGTCGTGCACGGCGATAGTTTGTTGATGGCGCAAGGGGCGGTGGCGGCTCAAACCTCTTCATGGGTGATGGCAAGGCGTTTCCCTGGCCCACGGTCATCAGACTCACCGTTGCGGTGGTGGTCGGCGTGCTTGGGTGCGAACGCGACGACGGCGTGCCTTCGGGACACGGGATCGGAGCCGCGGACGGATCGGCGGCCACCGGGGGTGCGCCAGCAGCCGGGGGCGGCGCATCGGGGGGCGCCCGCGCTGGCGGCTCGGGCACTGGGAGCGGGGGTGCCGCCGGATCGCCCGCAGCCAACGGCGGCGCATCGGGAAGCGACGCGCGGCCTGGGCCCGACGTAAGCGAGCCGTCGCCGCCCGGTGTGGGCGCGGGAACTTGTCAAGTCGTGCGTCCGGGCGCCAGCGGGCGCGAGCCGAACGCCTCGATCCCCGTCTGTTGCCTACCGTCGGCCTCGGACAAGACCCTCATCGATGAGGTCTTTCGCCTGCTCAATTCCCACCGCATGGCCAACGGCCGCGCCCCGCTCACCTACGATCCCGCGCTCGAGCAGGCGATTCAGGGACACTGCCGCCACATGGCCGAACATCCCTTCTTCGACCACGCCGCGCCGGAAGCCGAGGTGCAATCGTTCACGACGCGGGCCCGCCTCTGCGGGGCCAACGCTTCGGGCGAGAACATCGCCTACAACCAGGCCAATCCCGACGCGGTGATGAAGTCCTGGATGGGAAGCGCGGGACACAACCAGAACATGCTGAGCGCCAACTACCGGCGCGTCGGCATCTGCCACCATCAACGCCGCTGGGGCCAGATCTTCGGGCGCTGAGCCCCACGGTCCCAAGCCGCCACCTCGTCACGCCCCCATCGACGTCCCTGGTCACCGCCTCGTCGCCGCAATGTCCCGCGGACCGCAGGGCGAAGCCGGGGCCTGTGGTAAAGTCGACGGGTCGTGCTTCCGCCGCCGAACGCGCGCCGCCCGGGTGAGGAGCCCGCTCCATGAAGGTGCGCTTCTGGGGTGTGCGCGGGTCGATCCCCGTACCCGGGCCCGCCACCGAACGCTACGGCGGCAACACCTCGTGCGTGGAGGTCGAGACCGGCGCCGGCACGCGGCTCACCTTCGACGCCGGCACGGGTCTGCGGGCGCTGGGCGAGGCACTGATGACGACCGAGCTCGGGCGCGGAGCCGGTGAAGCCCATCTCCTCATCAGTCACACCCACTGGGATCACATTCACGGGCTGCCCTTCTTTGCCCCCATCGGCGGCCAGGGAAACCGGATCCACCTCTACGCCCGCGCCGCCAGCGAGCCTCACCTGTCGAGCGTGCTCGACGCCACGCCGGAGGGTTCGTACTTCCCGGTTGCGTTCCGCGAACCACGCGCCGCCATCACCGTGCATCCGCTGGCGGACGAGACGCGCTTCGAGATCAAGGACGCGCGCATCGCCTCGGCGCGCCTCAATCATCCCTTCTCGGCGACGGCCTACTCGATCGACGCCGACGGCGCCCGCGTGGTCTACGTCTCCGACACCGCGCCCTTCGCCGACATCCTGTTCGGACAGGAATTCGTGTCGGGTCCGCCACCGGAAGGGTTCGTTCTGCCGCCCGCCTCACGTGCGGCGCTGGCGCAGATGCGATCGGCCGTCGTGCGCCTGTGCGAAGGCGCCGACCTCGTCATCTACGACACCATGTTCACCGCCGAGGACTACCGTCAGACGCCGCACTATGGGCACTCGCGCCCGGCCGATGCGCTCTCCGTCTGTCACGACGCGGGAGCGCGAACCCTGGCGCTCTACCACCACTCGCCCGAACGCACGGATGCCGAGGTCGACACGATGCTGGTCGACACACGCGCCCTGGCCCGAGCGATGGCGACGCCGGTTGCCGTGGTGGCGGCCTACGAAGGGCTCTGCCTCGAGCTCGGGCGGACCTCATGAAGATCACGTTCTACGGCGTGCGCGGCTCGATCCCCGTGCCCGGGCCCGGCACGGTCCGCTACGGCGGCAACACCGGCTGCGTGCTGGTCGAGCTCGGCGGCGGCGAGATCATCATGATCGACTGCGGCACGGGAGCCCGACCGCTCGGTCTCGCCATGCACCGTGGGCCCTTCGCCGAGGGCACCGGCAAAGCGACGCTCTTGCTCTCTCACCCGCACTGCGACCACCTGCAGGGCTTCCCGTTCTTTCGTCCCTTTTACGTCACCGGCAATCACTTCACGATCTATGGCGGCGCCCCCACCCCCGCGCAGCTCGAATCGATCCTGGAAGCGCAGATGGCGGCGCAACACTTTCCTCTGCAGACCTTCCGCAACATGGCGGCCACGATCGATGTGGCGGCCTTGCAACCGGGACAGGCGCTCAGCATCGGCAATGCCCGCGTGCGCGCGCACGTCAATCCGCACGGCGAACACGGATCGGTCGCTTTTCGAATCGAAGAAGGCGGCCGCTCCCTCGCCTACGCCACCGACGTCGGCTATCCCGACGACGGCCCCTCGCCCGAGGCGCTGCAGCTCTATCGCGAGGCCGACCTTCTGATTCACGACGCCAGCTACCGCCGTGAGGATCAACCGCCGCGCGATCTCCGCGGGCTCTCCTCGGTCGACGATGCGGTGGCGGCCGCGGTGGCAGCAGGAGCCAAGCGATTGGCGCTCTACCACTACAGCGATCGCTACCGGGATCCAGACATCGACGATCTCGTGGCGCACGCGCGAGCGCTGTGCGCAGGCCGCGGGACACCCGAGATCATCGGCGCGGCCGAGGGCCTGTCGATAACCTTGTAGCGGCTCAGCCGATGTAGCGGCTCAGACGCTGTAGCGGCTGACGCCGTAGCGGCTCAGCCGATGACGAGATAGCCGCGCTGAATGAGCGCGACCAGGTGACGCGCGACCTCGAGATCCGGCAGCCGGCTGCCGTCCAGTACCGCCTGCGCCGTGCTCGGCGTGAGTGCGAGCTGAAAGACGTCGAGCTCGTCGGGCGAGAGGTCTCGCAACTTCACGCCGAGCGGACGCGCGACCGAAACCGGCGCGTTGGCGGGCGGCAGATCGGTGGTGATGACGCGGAACTCGTCGAGCTGGCGCATGCCTTCCATCAGCAGCGCTTCGATCGAATCGGTCATCTCGTCGGGCATCGTGCGGTCGTCGGCCGGCTCGAGCTCGAAGACGCCCTGATTCCACCCGAGCATGCGAAAGAGGATCTTCTTGGGTGCCGCCTCGGGCCCGCCCTCGTCGAGCGCCGACCAGTAGATCTGCCCTTTGCGGAAGAAGATGCGCCCGGTGCCCCAATCGGACCGCAGCACGAGCACGCCAGATTTGCGGCTGGTCGACAGGAGCTGCAGCAGATCCGGCAGCGGGATCTCCTCGATGTTGCCCGACATCGATTTGGGCGCCGCCCGGTGATTCGCGGTCACCTGCAGTTTGGAGCGCGCTTCTTTCTCGGAGAGCGTCGCGACGGTCTCGCCGCTGGCCGCGCCAAGCTTGATGATCGACGTGCCGATGAGAATGCGATCGCCATCCTTCAGATCGACGCGGCGGATCTTCTCACCGTTGACGAATGTCCCGTTGGTCGATCCCAGGTCCTGGATCGAGACGGTCTCGTCGTAGGTCATGATCTTCGCGTGTTTGCGCGAGACCATGTCCTCGACCAGAACCATGTCGAGATCGGACGAGCGGCCGATGACGATCTCCCGGTTGGGTCGCAGCGGGAACTCGCCCCCCTGGTACTTGCCGGAGATGAAGCGAAGCGTCCACGACACGGTCTCGTCGTGGGACGTTCCCGCATCAGCGGCGTTTTCGGCGGAAGGCGGACGAGTCACGGTCAAAACTCTAAGATTTTAGATACTTAGACACCGCACGTCAAGTACGAGCCGCAAGCAGCCCGAGCTCGGCCTGAGGTTTGTCGGCCGACGAGCCTAGATCCGCAGCGTCTGCGGGGGCGAACGCTGCCTCCTCGAGGTGGGCGTCGAGCTCGGCGAACGAGCCGATCACCGGCACTCCGTGACCTTCGAGGCGCGGCCGATCCTGATGACCGCCGGCATAGAGGAGCGCCCGGCAACCGATCGCGCGGGCCAGCTCGAGGTCGTGCAGCGTGTCCCCAATCACGATGACGCTGCCCGGGCGGTGCCCCGCCGCGTGGATCGCGGCCACGCCGACTTCGACCTTCGAGCCTGCCGTGTGGTCGCGGGTACCGAAATGTCCCCGCAGCAACGGTGCCAGCCGATGTTCAGCCAGCATCTCGCCAAGCAGACCGTGCTCCATCGCCGAGATCACGAGGTGATCGATGCCCCGGCCGGCCATACGCGCCAGCGCTTCGCGCGCGCCCGCAGCGATCGCCATGGCGGGTGCGCGGCTTCGATACTCCGCGATGAAGTCACGCGACAGAGCGGCGAAGTCCTCTGAGGAAAAATCGAAGCCGATCGACTCGTAAAAGGCGCGCACGGGAAAGCCGAACGAGGCGCGGTATTCGTCCCGCCCGACTGGCAGCAGCCCGCGTTTGGTGCGCAAGACGTTGAGCGTGTCGACGCAGGCCTCGACGTCGTCGAGCAGCGTCCCGTTCCAGTCCCAGATGATCGTCCGCACCATGCGGAGGGCACTCTATTGCATGGCGGGCAGATGAGGCTGTCAGCGCTGCGGCAAAAACGCGCCGGGCGGCGGGGACGGGACATTTCGATCAGGGAACAGGGGGAATGTCTCGTGGCCGAAGCTCACGACGCGGGGGAGAGGGCCAAAGGGCGCCGGCCCGACGTGGCGCCGCCTTTGCAGTTCCGAGAGCCCGTGAGGAGTGTGTTAGCGTTTGCGGCTGCATGTGGACGCGGCGAAGTCGAGGCGATCGGCCTGAGTTTCGGCCTTCCGATCGCCTCGTCTTCGCCGCGGGGCTGCTCGCCTGCGTCGCCACATCGTCGTGCATTCTCTTCACCGACGAATTCAACACGCCGCCGCAGGTCAAGATCAGCGGTCCCAACGACCTTTACCGCGGGCAGCCAGCGGAGTTCATCGCAGAGGTCGTGGACGGCAGCCAAGGCGAGCTGCGGATCGACTGGAGCATTGCCGACGACTGCCCACGCAGCCTCGAGGAAGCTCTGCAGCCGCGACCGGGCAGTTTTCTCGCGACGGGGCCCAAGTCCACTTTCCCCCGCGACCGCGGCGCACCCGGGTGTCTCTTCGTGCTGGTCACCGACAGCGCGGGCGCACGCGGCTTTGGCACCAAGGCGGTCACCGTGAAGACGCGCGCGCTAGCCATCGATCGACCGCCGATGGTGGTCGGCAGTCAAGCCGCGATCTTCACCGCGACTTTTGCTGACGACGCGGGCGCCGTCTCGCGATCGGCGTTTGCGTGGGCACAGGCCACCGACACCGCAGAGGGCATGCCGGCTTCGACTTGTGAGACGGCGCTGGTGCGCGCGCGGAGCGAGACGCCAGAGAAGGCCAATGTGTCGTGGAAAGCGACAGCGCCTCACCGTCGCTATTGTGTCGCCGTCATTGCACGCGACGAGTTCGGCACGATCACCGAGGCGACCCTACGCATCGACGACCTCGTCATCCTGGGCCCACCTGCCAAGATTCGCATCGTGCAGCCGACGACGCCGGCGCCTTTCGGGCTCTACACGGAGATCCGGCTGGCTCCCGCCGACGATGAGGAGCTGGTGGGCGGCGAGGCGCGCGTCGCCGACTGGCAGGTCAACGTGCCGGGCGGTGGGGCGATCAAGCCCAAGACCTGCACCGGCAGCAAGACGCACGAGGCGTGTTTCGCCGTCGAGGCCGCGGGTGATCACACCGTCACGCTGGCGGTGAGCGAGAACGGTCAAACCACGACCGCCACGCCACTGACGTTCACCGTTGCCGACCAGGCGCCGTGCATCCGGGAGACCAAGCCGGGGCTCGGCAATCCGCCGCGCGTCTTCGGCTACTACGATCAGGACCAGGTCTTTTCCGTGCTTCAGATCGAAGACGACGCCGATCCGATTCCATTCGGTCCGCGAGCTGGCCAGGGCCAGTTCATCTGGTCGATCCGGGCCGAAGGCGCGACGAGCTTCGTCTCTTACGTGGGCAACTTCCGCGAGCTGACCATCGCGGCTCGCCGCTTCGGCCTGGGCGATCGGATCGAGGTGCGGGTGCAGTACCTCGACCGCCTGGACCTCTCGATGCCCAAGGCGCGCAACTTCGAGCACTGCCAGCCGGGCGACACCTTCTGCGAGCTGGTGCCCAAGAGCGGCTGCTACCACTGGATCACCTGGACGGTGGACCTGTGAGACTGCGGGGCTGGACGGCCTGGCTCATCCTGGCGCTCGCTGCAGCGAGCTGCGCGGGGGACATCGCGGGCGCCGGTGCAAACAAGGACCCAAGCGGTGTCGGTCCTGGCGGCGGCCAACCCTCAGCGCCCGGCAACGCGCCGGGGGGCCCTTCGCGCACCGGAGGTTCGGGCGGCAGCACCAGTTCGGGTTCGGGTGGATCCAACGCCGGCTCGGGCGGAAGCATGGGCTCGGGTGCCGGGCCCGGCGGTAGCGGCCCGCCGGGATCGAGCCCCGGTGGTGGTGGTGGGTCGACTTCTGATCCTGGCGGGGCGGATGCCGCTTCGCCCGGGTCCGGCGACGCGCCGACCGCGCCCCCCGGTGCCGATGCCGGCAGCACGGCTGACGCCGCTCCGCCGTCCTGCTCGATCGCGCTCTTTTTCGTCTCGCCCAATCGGGCCAACGTTCCCGCTGGAGTCGGCTATCGCATGCGCATCGGCGCCCGCGCCACCGGCGGTCTCGTGCCGCCGAAGCCGGAATGGCGCTGGCAGGTCACGTTCGAAAACGGCCAGCGCGTAGCGCACACGCCGGTCGACGGCGAGCCTGCCGAGATCTACTTTCCCACCGTCGATGAAGGCCGCTACACCATCACCGCGGAGATCGTCGGCACCGCGTGCCCGGTGGCGCGCGAGACCGTGGCGGCCAGCTCGCCCAATCGCCTGATCGTGGAATACATGGTGAGGGTCAAGCCACCCGCGGGACGTCCCTTGCCGGTGCTAGAGAGCGACCTTTCGGTCCAGGCCGCGAACCTGCCGCCTTCGCCCACGCCCATCTCCAAACTGCTCGAGGTGGACGATCTGCGCATCGAACGGGTCTCGCCACACGAGGAGAACAACGCGGCCCTGCCGGCCTTTTTCATCCAGATCGCGTCGCGCACCTCGACCGAACGCTTCGACGGCTACGTCAACACGCTGACCGCCGCGCGCCCCTGGTTCGAGGCGCCGCTGCCGCGACAGCACAGCTGGAGCGTGCTCATCGTTCCTGACTCCGTCGTATCGGGGCCCAATACGCGAGCGCCGATCTTCTTTCCCGAACGGCGGGCGGAAGACTTCGCGCGCACCGAATTCGAGGTCGGCCCTGGTGTAACGCTGGCCGGGCGGATCGCAGGGTCCAATGGGCAAGCGCTGGCCGGCAGCCGCGTGCGACTGCGCGCCGGCGTGCTTCCCTCCACGCTGGGAAGCGCAGATGCGGAGGGTCGCTTCTCGTTGCGCGTGCGCGAAGGACGCTGGGAGGCGCGGGTGCTGCCTCCGGCGGGATCGGGTCTACCCGAAGCGCAGGTGCCGAGCTCGGCGGGCATCGAGGTCGCGGCGGGCGCTTCGGCGATCGAACCTGTGCAGTTCGCCTACAACGCCATCGCCACCACCCAGCTCACGGTGAATCTGCTCAAGCCCGAGGGGACGGCGCCAGAACGAGCGGTGACGGCGGTGCTCGAATCTCTGCCCGGTGAGCTTGCCAACGTCGGTCGCTGGACGGTTCCGGGGCAACCGGCGATCGCTGCCGACGGATTCGTTCGCCTGACCAAGGAATCGAGCAACGGCGTGGTTGCGCTGGGTGCCGTGCCGCGCGCTCGCTATCGCCTGATTCTGTCGCCGCCCGACAACATCGCGGGCGAGGCCGCCACCACCACTGTTGCTCTGCTCGACCTTAGCGCGGCGGCGGCGACGGTCAGTCGGCAGGTCACCCTCGATCGCAAGGGCCGCATCGTGGGACGTCTGCTCCCCGCCACCGTGGCCAACGGGCTCACGGTGAGAGCCGTCGACCTGGCGGAAGACGGCGTGCGCCGGACTGCCGTGCTGGCGCCGGTCGATGCGACTGGCCGCTTCGAGCTGCGCAGCGATCCCGGGCGGGCTTACCGCATCTTCGTCGAGCCACCACCGGATCGGCGGGTGCCGCGTGTGGCGCTCGAACCGGTGCGTGCGACAGCCGCGACGGTCACGTTGCCGGATCAGACACTTCCTCTGCCTTTGCCCGTCGTGGGAGCGACAGTGGTGCGCGGGACCGCCTTGCCGGGCGCGGTGATTCAGATCTATTGCCGTGGCAGCGCCCCGGCCTGCGTCGACCGCGAAGCCCCCGACATCACCAACACACTTCCCATCGACGAGACGGTGAGTGCCGCGGACGGCAGCTATCGCGTCTGGATACCGGATCCGCGTCCCCGTCCGTGAGACGGCACGCGGATCCGTTCGAGGTGTGTGCTTGGGCTACGGGACTGCGGGAGCCGCCGGGGCCGCGGGTTCGGCCGGGGCTGCGGGTGCTGCCGGATCGGTCGCCGCAGCCGCAGGTGCCGCCGGCGCTGCGGGTGCTGCCGGTGGGTTGGCGGTCAACCCCTCGAGCAGCAGGCCGAGCTGAGTCTGCATGTTGCGCAGGTTGTGGCAGTAAAGGCCGCCGTCCTGTTCGTAGGGCACGCGGGTCACGACGCCATAGAGAACGTCGCCGGTCTTGGCCCCGACGACGATGGCGCGAAAGCCTGGCTTCGACAGCAGGTTGAGCGGCTCCCGCGTCTCTTTGAACATGGTGTACTTGCGGGTGAACTGATCCTGGCAGCCTTCCTTTTCGGGAACGATGCGGCCGTGTGAGCTGAACTTCAGATCGTTGTCGCTGAAGAGCTGGCGAACCACCGCTTCGGTGGCGTTGCCGTTGTCGGGGGCGCCGGCCCAGCTGAAGACGCGGGCATCGACCTCGGCCTGCGACGCCTCGAACTGCGCGTCCGCCGTCGCACCGGCCCCGTCGTTGACGACGGTTTCGCTGTATTTGCCGATGGAGAGCTTGGTCGGCTCGCCATCCTTGGTTCCCACCGCCGTGACCTTCCAGAAATCGGGGTGGCTGAGCGTGTAGTTGGGCCCCTTGGTGATCTTGTTCTCGGTCACGCAGCCGATGGAGGCCAGCGAGACGAGGCAGCCGAGCAAGAGAATGCGGTTCGCCCAGCTCGATGAAGCCCAGCGTGCAGAAGTTGCTTTGAGATCGACGTTCCAGAACTTCATGGGAGCCCTCCTTGGAGCCACGCCGCAAAGGCGGCACAGAAAGGCGCAAGCGTAGGTGCGTCGGTCGGTAAAGTAGCCGATACGTCGAATCGTTTGTTGGGTTTCGAAGGGTCTTTGGGCCTCACGCCCAATTGACCAAATCGATCGCCCACGACCGGCAACCCG
>JANNNO010000092.1:0-10320 GCA_031398585.1 Myxococcales bacterium
AGGCGCGACCGTGTTTCGGGCCGCTGCTTCCACTCTTCCGACGCCCCTCACCCCAAGCCTCTCCCGCTTGCGTGGGCGAGGGAGTCCGCTCCCCTCGCGACCCCAGGTCCTCAAATCATCGAAGTCCAACTCCGGAGGCGCGGCGGGTGAGGGTCCCCGCCCCACCGCGATCCCCCACGCCCAACTCCCCCTCTTCACCTCTCCCTCGGGAAGATGTCGACGAGCCGGAGGCGCGGCGGGTGAGGGTCCCCGCCCCACCGCGATCCTCGCGCCGTCCTCAGCTCAGTACGCGAGCTCGCCGGGGTTCTCCGGGACGCCGGGCTCGTCGAGGAGCTGGGTGGAGCTGCCGGGGCCTAGGTTCGGGTTCGACCACTGTTTGACCTTCCAGACGACCTTCTTGTCCGGAGTCACTTCGATCACCTGCACGCATTTCGACGCCCATTCGGCGCTGTTGCGCAGACCACCGCCGCACCAGTTGTTGACGATGGTGTTGCCGTTGGCGAGGCGCATGGCGCCCTGAACCGTGTAGAGCACGACGTCGGGCGGGAGATCCGCCTGGGTCAGCTCCCAGGCGGTCGTGCCGTCGGGGCGCACTTCCTTGAGGTACTTGCGCGAGTTGCCGCTGATGAGCGTGTTGCCGTTCTTGAGACGGACCGCCGCCCACGCCGAGGGCGCCATCGTGTACTCCCACACCGGCTTGCCGAGCGGCACCTCGGGCTTGTACTCCGCTACCTTGCCGAGCGCGCCCGTGAAGGGGATCAGCAGGTTGCCGTTGGCCAGCACGCGCGCGTGGCGGAACATGCCATGCACGCTGCCCCCGCCCATCACCGAGAAGAGCTTCTCGACACACGGCTCGGCCGACCGACAGGTCTTGGCCGCCTTCTTGTTGATGATCATCATCTTGGCGGGATTCGAGTTCTGCAGAACCATCGCCTTGTCCGCGCCGATCGGTTGCACCGAGTGAACTTCACTGCCGCCGTCCTGGCGGTACTCCCAGACGATCTCGCCGCCCTTGCCGCTGGCCATGTCGGGCTTGATCTCCTGCGCGCCGTACGACTTGCGCGAAAAGAGCACGTTGCCGTACGACGTGAGCGTGCAGTCACCGAGCTCGTCGCTGTCGGGGATGGCGTGGCTCCAGACGACCTTGCCGCCGCGGATGATGTAGATGGTCTCGCCCGGCGCGGTCAGCTGCCATTCGCCGCAGTAGAGGGCGTCGTGGCGATCGAGACCTTCCGACATCGGGTTGCCTTTGCCGAGCGCGGGCCCGGTCGGCGGCACCTGCCCGGCGCCGGCGTGGTTCGAGGTCGGGGGCGGATTGCCACCAGTCTCGGCTGTGCCGGTATCGCCAGGGGCTCCCGCGGCGCCGGCGTCGGGATCGGCGCTGCCACTGCTGCCGCCCGAGGCTCCGCCGTTGCTACCGCCAGCGGTTCCACCGGTACCACCAGCTGCACCGCCGGCGCCGCCAGCGGCCGCGCCACCACCGCTGCCTCCAGGAGCGACGCTGCCGCCCGATCCTCCTTTGCCACCCGAGCCGCCGGAGGCCGAGCCTCCTTTGCCGCCAGTCGCCGGCTTGCTGACGGCAGGGCCGCCACCGGGAGCGGCGGGATCAGCGCCACACGCCGTGAGCGCGAAGCTTGCCAATGCCAACGTTAGCCACGGACGCGCAGTTGGCCATCGACGGGCAGGAGCAAGGACGCAAGACGAGGTCGCAGACGAGATAGGCTTTTTCACGATTCGTTCCTCTTGGCAGGGGCAGCAGAGATGAGCGCGCTTGGCGAAGAACGGCTGGGCTTCGCCGTGGCCACGGGTGAGGGCAACGCCCCGTGGTCGACGCGCCGAAGGTGGGACGTCGACCTCACAGTGGACCCGCAGCCACGCAGGCGCTCAGGAGAGTGCCGCGTTATTCGCTGGTTTTCCGCGAGAATTCGCGCGGTTCTTGCGCCAAGAGCCCGGGAACGATTTCAGCCGCGGCGCCCTTTGCCGTTGGAGATATCCAAGGGCGACAAGGGCGACAAGGGCGACCTGACCCCGCGACGGCGTCGGTATCGGCTGCGCTTACCAGGTGATGCCGCGGTAGCTGATACCGGCGGCGTCTTTCAGGCCTGCGATGCGTACGAGATCGATCACGGTCTGGCCGGGTTTGCAGAGCTTGGCGAGCTCTTTGAACTCCGGCGAGGCGTTGCCGACGATGACGATGTCGGCGTGGTTCACGACCGCTGCGAGATCTTCGCTGAGCAGGCTCGCCAGGTGGGGCAGCTCCTTCTCGACGTAGTCCTTGTTGGCGCCGATGAGCCGCGTGAGGCTGATGTTCTTGTCGTAAATCTTGAGGTCGAAGCCCTTGCCGATGAGCGCCTCGGTCAGCGTCACGAGGGGACTTTCGCGCAGATCGTCAGTCCCGGCCTTGAACGAGATGCCGAGCATGGCGATGCGCTTCTTCTTGAGGCCGACGACCATGTCGACCGCGCGCTCGACCTGCGACCGATTCGAGGCCAGCACACCGTTGAGCAGAGGCAAGTCGAGGTCGCGCTCGCGCCCCTTTTGCACCAGGGCGCGCACGTCTTTCGGAAGGCACGACCCGCCGAACGCGAAGCCCGGCTTGAGGTAGCGCGGCGAGATGTTGAGCTTGGTGTCCTTGCACGCAATCGCCATGACGTCGTGACTGTCGACGCCCAGCGACTGCGCCACGATGCCGACCTCGTTCGCGAACGTCACCTTGAGCGCGTGGAAGGCGTTGCAGACGTACTTCACCATCTCGGCCGTCTCGATGCTGCTGTAGAGCACCTCGGCCTTCACGTTGCGGTAGATCTGGGCGGCGATCGCGCCGTCCTTGGGATCGTCGGCGCCAATCAACGAAAACGGCGGGTCGTAGTAGTCGCGCACCGAACTCGACTCGCGCAGGAACTCGGGATTGAAGGTCACCGCGAAACCTTGCCCGGCCTTCTTGCCCGACGCCTTTTCCAGGATCGGCACCACCAGACCACGCACGGTCCCCGGCATGACGGTGCTGCGAACCATGACGTTGGGGCGATCGTTGCGAGTCGCAATGACTTCCCCGATGGTCTGGCAGACGCGCTCGAGCGCGGAAAAGTCGATGCCGCCGTTGGCCCGGCTGGGCGTGCCGACCGAAATGATCAGCAGATCGGCGTTGCGGGCGCCCTCCTTGGCGTCGGTCGTCGCGCGCAGCTGACCCGCCTTGACGCCCGCCTCGATGAGCTCACCAATTTGCTCTTCGACGATGGGACTCTTGCCCGCGTTGATGAGCCCGACCTTGGTGGGGTTTACGTCGACGCCCGTGACGTCGAAGCCGTCCTTGCAGAGGCAGCCGCAAGAGACAGCGCCCACGTACCCAAGACCAAAAACGCTCACTTTCATGAAAGCCTCGCTCCCTCTCGTTGTTCCGCTGACCGCTACCGCGTCCCAGCCGCGGCCGTCGGACGATTGCCGCTAGCCCCGACGTCGCTCGAACCGCCGCGGGTTGCACCGGCGCGGGTTGCACCCACCCTGGTGGCCACCACCTCTTCGCAGATCTCGGTGAACCGCCGCGCCACGCTCTGCCACGAGAAGTTCTCGGTGCAGAGCCGGCGGCCGGCGTTGCCCAGCGTCCGCCGTTGTTCGGCGTTGCCGAGCAGCTGCACGATGCGCGCAGCGAAGTCCGCCGGAGAATCCGCCAGCGCGATGTCCCGCCCGTCCTTGACGGGCAAGCCTTCGGCACCGATGCGGGTCGAGACCACCGGTTTGCCCATCGCCATCGCTTCGTAAATCTTCATGCGTGTGCCGCCGCCGATGCGCAGCGGGACCATGTAGACGCGGGCCTTGCCGATGTAGGGCCTCACGTCGTCGACGGTCCCGGTGACCTCGATCTCGGGGTGCTTGGCCGCCAGCTCCTTCACCGCCGCGGCCGGCTTGCGCCCGACCACCCAGATCTTGACCGGCAGCGCGCGCTTGATGAGCGGCAGGATCTCGCTCGCGAACCAGGTGATGCCGTCGACGTTGGGAAGCCAGTCCATCGACCCGGTAAAGACGATGTCGTTGCTCGCCGCCTCTTCGCCCATCGGTTGGTAGTACTCGGCGTCGACGCCGGTCGGGATCGAAGAACAGTTCTTGGCGCCGTAGAGGCGGTCCATCGTCGCGACGTCCTCGTCGCTGACCATGATGTTGTGGTCGAACCAGTGGGCGGCGCGCGCCTCGTACGCGAGCAGTTTGCGCCACTGCAGATAGAGATACGCCTTGGCCGGCCCCAGCTTGCGCTCTTGATAGTGACGCTCGAAGATCACCGACTCGACGTTGTGCTGAAAGAGAATGCGCGGCGAAAACGGCAGGTCCATCACGTTCAGCGAAGGCTGCAGGAAGTCGCACAAGAGCAGGTCGTAAGCCGGTGACTGGCCCGGCCGCAGCAGCTCGGCGATGCGAGCGCGCAGCGCCGGCTGGTGGTACTTCTCGATCACGAACGGCCGCGACGACACCAGGTTCCCGGCCAGCTCCTTGTAGAACGGCAGGGTGAATTTTTCGGTCTCGACGAAAGGAAACGTCTCGATGCGCGAGCAGCACGCCCGCATCGCTTCGACCTGCGCGTCGGTCTCTTCCGGACGCCGCAAGCAGAGCCAGGTGATGTCGTGTTCCTTGGCCAGCTGCTCGAAGAGATTGGAGGTGCGGATGCGACCACCGGTGTTGGTGGGATAGAGCAGCTGACTGCCGTGCACGAGGATGCGCATGTAGACCGTGGAAAATGGCTGTTTGACGATAACCTGGCCCGCTTTGGTCGGTAAAGCTAATCTCCCTGACGATGGCGGCCAGTGATCCGCGCGAAGATGTCGATGTGACCGATGAATCGCACGAGTCGAAAGGCCGCAGGAGCTCACCGCTTCGCCGCCCGCCGCCCGAGGATCCCCGGGAGACAGTCTCGGGTTTTTCGCCCGTCACCTTGACCGTCGGCCTCACGCTGATGGCCGCCGGCCTCCGCTTCTCGGCGCTCACGCGGCAGTCGTTCTGGTACGACGAGGCGATCTCGGTGGAGCTTGCCCGCAACGGGCTACTGGATCTGCTGAGCGGGCGCGTTCGTGATCTCGGAAATCCGCCGCTTTACCCCGCCTTGCTGCACCTGTGGACCTCGCTCTTCGGCCACGGCGATGCCTCGGTGCGGGCCCTGTCGGCGCTTTTCGGGACCGCCACGGTGCCGGTGACGCTCGCGCTCGCGCGCCGGATCTTCCCCGCGCCCGCAGCTTTTCTTGGCGCCACGCTGCTGGCGCTGGCGCCGTTTCACCTACAGATGGCGCAGGAGGCCCGTGCCTATACGCTCCTGTCGTTCTTAGGCGCTTGCGCGGGTCTTGCGGTGGTGACGGCGATCCGTGATCCGCGGCGCTGGCTGCCTTTCGTCGGCCTCGGCGTCAGCACTGGCCTCATGGCGCTGACTCACTACTTCGGCTTCTTTCTCGCCTTGGCTCAGGCGCTCTATCTGCTGTTTGCGCACTGGCGGGATCGCACGCTGCTGGGGCGCGCGGCCCTCGCTTACCTGCTCGCCGCGGTGGTCTTCTCGTTCTGGATGCCGTCGCTCTTTGCCCAGATGGGCGTCGAGGGCAACCTCGCGCGCTCCGCCGACTCCTGGTACCTGCACCTCGTGGCGACGCCTCTGGTCTTCTCGGTCGGCACGTCGCTGGTCTGGAAGGACAGCGCCACGGTGCCAAGGTTGATCGTGGGCGCGCTCGGTACCCTCGCCCTCTTGATCCCGGCCGGCATCGGCATCTGGAAGACCTGCAAATTCGGCAAAACCGGCATTGCCGTCAACCGACCCGCGTGGCTCTTGCTCGTCTGGCTGGTGCTGCCGATCGCGCTGCCGGTCGTCGTCTCGGTGCTGCTCAGCCCGCTCTACAACACCCGCTACGTCATCCTCGCATCGCTGCCGCTCTACCTCTTCGCGGCCTCGGCGCTGATCGACCTTTCGACCCGGCTGCGCGGTCTGGTGGGCGGCGTGATCGTCTTTGCCATGGCGACGGCGACGCTTTCCTACCTCAACCGTCCCGTGAAACATCAGTGGCGCGAGGCCGCCGCGTTCGTCGAGGCGGTCAAGCGACCCGGCGACGCGTTGGTCTTCGACGTCGACTACAACGAGACCGCTTACGCGCATTATGCCGGCCCCGACACGCGTCGCATTCGCCTGGTCGATCCGCCGGCGGGCGAAGAAGCGGGGCGCCGCGTGTGGGGTGCTTACAGCGCGGGCGCCGCCACCGTCGACGTGACCGTACAGCTCGAGCACAGCGGCCGGGCCTGGCTGATCCTTTCGGACGCCAAGCCCGCCAGCCAGGAGCGCACGCAGGCCTTCTTTCAGAGCTGGAAAGCGGGGCCCAAGACGGAGCTCCGCGGGATCACGGTCCAGCTGTTCGAAAAGAAGTGAGCGTCAGCGAGCGGGGGCGACTTTCCGTCAGCGGACACGCGCGAGCCAACGCCGGCGGATGCGGCCCGTCGCGATCAGCAGCCCGAAAGCCAGGCCGAAACTGGCGGCCCAGTTGAAGCCAGAGGTTGCGCCGCCACGGCCGACGGCACCGCCGACGCTGCAGCTCGAACCTTCATCCGTGCTGCCCGTGCCGCCGTCCGCGCCGCCTTTGCACCAGACCTCTGTCCAGACGGAGGATCCGCGCGTCTTGCAGCGCGAGACATAACCCTCAGCCATCCACTTGCGTAGACAACCATCAGTCTCCGTGTGGTTGGTTCGGCACTCGACACACGTCTCGCCGGCCTTTTGCTGCTTCTGCACCGTACATGCCTCGACATAGCCCGGCTCGGGAGGGATGTCGGCCTGTGCCGTTGCTGAGAACAACGAGATGACGGCGACCGACGGCGCGGTCCCCATCACGCGGATGATCAGTGGGGCGATGCTGAGACTCATGAGACAGCCATAACACCGGCGGTCAAATTGCGCATCTCTGCCACGCGAGCCGCGCCCGCCTGCGAGTGGCTTCGTGTGCGGCCGGCCACAGGCTCGGCGCGGACGCTCGGGGCAAGCTCGACCCGCAAGCTCGACAGGGCCCCGCAACGCATGGTCCTCTCCCCCACGCGTGTTCACCGCCTGGCTCTCCGCCTTCGTCGTCACCGAGCTGGTCGAAGCACCGCTTTACGCGCGGCTTGGCCGCTGCGGGATCTTGCGCGCCCTCGGCGCAAGCGCGATCACCCATCCCATCGTGTGGTTCGGCTTCTTTCATCCCGCGGTTCCCGGAAGTTACTGGCCCAAGGTGATCGCGGCCGAGCTCTTTGCCTGGCTGGCCGAAGCTGCGTACTTCGCCCGCCCGCTGGGCTGGCGGCGCGCGCTGGGACTCTCGTTGTTGGCGAATGCCGCCAGCGTCGCCGTCGGATTGACCCTCCGAAAGCTATTCGGCTGGCCGTGATCGCGACCTGCGAACGCCCGGTGAACGTCCCAGCCGCGGTCAGCGCCAGCGGGGCATGAAGAGACGCCAGGTGGCTTGGTCGACGTCGACGTCGAGGGGAGCGTTGGTCCAGACGGGAGCGTAGAAGACCGAGACCGCCATCGCGACGAGCAGCAGACCACCCAGCAGACGCGGATGCCCACCAAGATGACGGGCGCCGAGGCCCGCCAGCAGCACGAGGCCCATCGCGTACGTCCCCATGTAGTGCCAGATGTACGACTCGCGATTCGTGATCGTCCACTGCAAGATGAGGGCGAACGAGGTCCAGAGGATCAGCGCCAGCGCGCGCGTCCAGCCATCGAGAGCGCACGCGTGCCGAACCCGCGCCCAGGTGGCGCGCGTAAGCGCGACCATGGCGACGAGGAAAGCCGCCGTGGTGGCGAACCAGAGCAACGGGTTTCCGACGGTCGAGAGAATGCGCACCTGACCGGCGCCGAGCTCCCCACGATGAAGCACGATTGGCTTCCAGAGCACGAACCAGGTCCACCAGCGGGAGTCGGCCGGGTTCTTCCAGTCGGTGAAAGCCGCGTGATGCCCGATCAGCTTGTAGCTGGTCGTCACCATGCCCGTGATCGTCACCGGCTGCGCGGTGATGGCGAGCGCGAGCGCGACCACACCGAAATAGACGCCCACCGCGAGCGCGCCCATCCACAGCGCGTGGAGCACCGACCGGCGTTGCCTCAGCAACAAGAACGGCACCACCAGGGCGACGCAGACAGCGATCCATTTGACCGCGACGCCAAGGCCCAGCGCCACCGCCGCCCAGACGAACCAGGCCAGGCTGCGCGCGTGCAGCATGAGCGCGAGCGACGCCATCATGAAGGCGTTCATCGGGATGTCGAGCAGGGCCGTGCGCGAGTACGAGACGAACATCCCGTCGATCGCGACGAACGCCGCCGCCAGCCAGCCCGCACGCCGATCGCGAAACAGAGCCGATGCAACCGCGCCCGTCAGAGCGATGTGTGCGACGCCGAAGACCGACTCGTGCACACGCCAGCCGAGGCCGTTGTCGCCGAAGAGCCAGAGGCCAGGAAGCATCAAGATCTTCCCGAGCGGCGGGTGATCGTTCCAGTCAACTCGGCCGGCGAGGTAATTGCGGGCGTTCTCGACGAAGTGGAACTCGTCGAAAGTGAAGCTCGCGGGATAGGAGATCCCGAGGAATCGCCAGAGGATCCCCATGGCGATTGCGATCGACGCGAGCGCTGGAACCAAGAGATCCGGATTTCCGGCGGTCAGCGTGGCACGCCAGCTTGTCCGCTTACGAATGGAAGAGTCGGCCGCGTGCGTGACGTCGGGTCGAGTCACCGGCGGCGGGGCATCCGGCCCGGGGGAAGCGGCGAAAGACACGTCGGGGGACGGTACCACACCCCTTCCCTGCCGCTTTTGTCGCCCAAATCGACACCGAGCCGCCGTCGGTGGCGTGTTAACGTCACAGCGATTTTCCCCTGTTTTGCAGCCAGTATCTTGCCGGCTCCGCAGCTCGGGGTCGGTACCAAGGAGAACAAGAGTGTCGAAGGAAAAGCTCGCCATCCTGGTCGGCGGTGGTCCCGCGCCGGGCATCAACAGCGTGATCAGCGCCGCTACAATCCGCGCGCTGTTGCAGGGGGTGGAGGTCCTCGGGATCCGCGACGGCTTTAGCAACATCATGCTCGGCCGCACCGACGCCGATGCGGTTCGCCCGATGCGGCTCGAAGACGTCAGCCGGATTCACTTCAGCGGCGGATCCATCCTCGGCACCGCGCGCAAGAATCCGACCAAGGATCCCAAGACGCTCGATACCGTCGTCGAATCGCTGATCAAGATCGGCGTCACCCAGCTGATCACCATCGGTGGTGACGACACGGCCTTTTCGGCGCTGAAGGTCGCGGAACGGGCCAACGGTCGCGTGCGCGTCGCTCACGTGCCCAAGACCATCGACAACGATCTCGATCTCGATCCCAACGTCGATACCTTCGGCTACCAGACCGCACGCCACGTCGGCGTCGAGATCGTCAAGAACCTGATGGTCGACGCCAAGACCACTTCGCGCTGGTACCTCGCCATCGCGATGGGCCGCAAGGCCGGCCACCTGGCACTCGGCATCGGCAAGGCGGCGGGCGCTACGTTGACGCTGATTCCGGAGGAGTTCCCGCGCTTCAAAACGACCTTGCAGACGCTGGCCGACACGCTGGCGGGCGCCATCATCAAGCGCCGCGCCGAAGGTCACTCCGACGGCGTCGCCGTGCTGGCCGAGGGTCTAGTCGAGAGCTTGCCGGAAGAGGATCTGAAGAAGTTCGGCAACATCGAGTACGACGATCACGGGCACATCCGCTTTGCCGAGATCGACATCGGTGACGGGATCAAGAAGGCGACGGTCAAGCGGCTCAAGGAGCTGCAGATCAAGACCACCTTGGTCTCGAAGAACATCGGCTACGAGCTGCGCTGTGCGGATCCGGTCCCCTTCGACATGGAGTACACGCGCGACCTCGGCTACTGCGCGGCGAAGTTCCTATTCTCCGGTGGCAACGCGGCCATGGTCTCGATGCAGGGTGGGAACTTCGTCCCGATCCCGTTTGCGCAGATGCTCGATCCGCAGACCGGCCGGACCCGCGTGCGTATGGTCGATGTGCACTCGACCCGCTACGCAATTGCCCGTCGCTACATGATCCGCCTGCGCCGCGACGACTTCGAAGATCCGACCACGGTGAAGAAGTTCGCCGACATCGCGCATCTATCGCCCGACGAGTTCCAGCGGCAGTTCTCGCATCTGGTCGAGAACGAAGATCCGCCGCTCGATCTGCTCCACCGCGACGGCACCCGCCGCTAGGAGCACCCCCCGCTCAGCCCCCTCCGTGCGCCCCCTCGGGTTCGTGTACGACGGCGCGCCGGGCTGCGGCCCGGGCGCGCAGCGGGCGCCCGCGGCGGG
>JANNNO010000114.1:0-13733 GCA_031398585.1 Myxococcales bacterium
GAGAAGCCCGGCAGGAAGATCAGTGAGCAGAGCTCTTCGTCGGTCATCTTGGCCAGCGCCTCGGGCGCGACCAGGTTGCGCGAGAGAGCCTTGGCGCGGACCTTGTCGAGCGGGATTCCGGCGCCGTCATCGGCGATCTGCACGTGGACCTGACCGCTCTCGTGGAAGGCGCGGACGGTCAGCACACCTTCGGCAGGCTTGCCCTTTCTGACCCGATCCTCGGGCATCTCGATGCCGTGGTCGACGGCGTTGCGGAGCAAGTGAGTGAGGGGATCCTTGATCGCCTCGATCAGAGTCTTGTCGAGCTCGGTGTTCTTGCCATCGATCTCGACACGGACCTGCTTGTTGCACGCCCGCGACAGGTCGCGCACGATGCGCGGGAACTTCGAGAAGACGTTGTCGATCGGCATCATGCGCATCTTCATGATGCCGTCTTGCAGCTCGGCGGTGATGAGGTTGAGCCGCTGCGACGCCGCGGAGAAGGCTGTGTCTTCAGCGCGTGCGTTGATCTGGAGAATCTGGTTGCGGGTCAACACCAGCTCGCCGGCGAGATCCATCAATCGGTCGATGATCTGAACGTCGACCCGGATGGTCTCGGTCGGCCCGGCGACTTTGTCACCGGTGGGCGGGGCGGCCTCGACGTGCTCTTGCGCGACGGGCGGGGTGTGTGCCGGTTCGGGCTCATGTGCGATTGGCGCCGCTACGATGGCAGGCTTGACCGCGGGAGGTGGCGTGGACGTCGGCTTGGCCGGGGCCGGCGCGGGCTTTGCCACGACGGGTACGGGGCGCGGTGGCTCGGGCTCGTGGACCTCATGGATCTCGGCGATCTCGGACTCGGTAGCCTCGCCTGCGTCGCCTTCCAGGAGCTTGTGCAGCTGACTGACGAGGGCGGTGTGATCTTCGTTGCCGTCACCACCTGTGGTCTCGACGGCCGCCAGCATGATACGGACGGCGTCGACCATGGCAAGCAGGCTGCTCGTCATCTCGGGGGACAGCGTCAGCTCGCCATCGCGCAGGCGGGACAGCAGGCTCTCACCCGCGTGGGTCACCGACTCGAGTCGGGAAAAGCCGAGGAACCCCGCGGTTCCTTTGATGGTATGGGCGCAACGAAAGATCCGCGCCAGGGTTGCCGAATCCTTCGGATTCGCCTCGAGAGTGACGAAGTCGCGGTCGAGAGAGTCCAGGCCTTCGCGGCTCTCGGCCAAAAACTCCGCTACGACTTCATCCATCTCGCCCATGTGGTTCTGGCATAGGCATCGGTGAGGGCGCGGGAAGCTTGAGGGGGGCTGCGGAAGCCGCCCGACCCGCGCGGGCGAGGTCGTTGTCAGGGCTCATGAAGGACGGGCCCCCTTTCTTCCGCGGCGCCCTCAAGCGTCACCCCGGACATTCCGATGGCACGGGACGGAAGGACCGACCCCGTCACAGATGGCCTCTCCCCTTCAACCAGCCGCTCTTCGTTCCTTGGTCTCCAAGGTCATGCAAGCGAGCTGCGGCCTATCGTTCAATCCCGCCGGCGACGACGCGATCTCGCAGAGTCCCTGGCGGACCGCCGCCTTGCCCATCAAGGGCGAGACAATCAAAGGCCCTCCCATCACTGTTGCCATCGGAGCCGACGAACCGGGCTGCTTCGCACTGGCCTCCGGGCTTTTGCAGATGGCCCCCAACGAGCTCGATCCAGGAATGGTCGAGGATTCTCTGCGTGAGCTGGTGAACATGGTTGCCGGTCACATCAAGCGCGCTCTGGCAGTCGACATGGCTCTCGGCCTGCCCGAGATCATCCCGTTCGCCGAAGTGGAAAAGCGCATGAAGGGGACCGGCGGCCAGCGCGTGGCGGTCTCGGCCGGTCGCGTGAGTCTAACGGTCTGGGTAACGAATCAAACGTGAGGAAAATGCAATGCCGCGTGTATTGACTGTCGATGACAGCCGCGCCATCCGGATGATTGTCACCAAGGTTCTCAATGAGCTGAACCTCGAGGTGGACGAAGCCGAAGATGGTGAAAAGGGCCTGGCCCGGCTCGAGGAGCTGAACTTCGATCTCGTGATCCTCGATGTCACCATGCCGGTGCTCGATGGTCCGGGCATGTTGGCGAAGATGCGCGAGGCTGGCAACAAGACGCCGGTGCTCATGCTGACCTCGGAATCGAAGCGATCGATCGTCGCCGAGATCATGAAGCTCAAGATCGAAGACTACATCCTGAAGCCGTTCAAGAACGACGAGCTCAAGGCCAAGATCATCAAGATCCTGAAGGCGCGCGATCCCAATATCCTCGAGGCTCTCTCGTCGGCGAACACGGTCAACAACGCAGCCGCTCCGCGCGAGATCCCGGTCAACGCTGGCGAGACCTCAGCGCCTCAGGGCCGACAGTTCGCCGACATTCTCGTCATCGACGACATGGAGAACGTGGCCAAGAAGCTGCGCACGATGCTGCCCGCGCACATCTCGCAGATGGCGGGGCTCACCGGCCAGGCGGGGCTCAAGCTGGCGCGTGACAACACGTACCGCGTGATCCTCATCGATCGGGATCTTCCCGACGTCTCGGCGCCGGCGCTGATCAAGCAGCTGCGCGTGTTGCAGCCCAACGCCGCTTGCATCGCGATCACCCTGCGGTCCAGTAACAACATCACCAAGGAGTGCAAAGAGGACGGCTTCGACGACGTTCTCTTCAAGCCCTTCGGGCAAGATCAGGTCGACGACCTGCTGGGCGCCTTCTTCCAGACCACGGAGATGCTGGGGCGCAACGAGAACGTGCTCACCGCCGCGGCCTACAATGGTCGGCCCGAGCGTGTCGACCGCTATTACCAGCGCCTCGGCGTTCTTGTGAAGGATGCTGTCAAGGACATCGCGGAAGCCTGCTTCGAGAGCGTCATCCTCGACGCCAACAAGATGCCGGCGGATCCCTCGCGCATGGCGCAGTTGATCATGGACTTCGACAGCGCCGCCAAGGGTTTCGGGCTCGGCGTGACGCTGGTGGGACCCGCCGCCATCAAGCGCGTGCTCGAGAACTTCGCTGATACCAAGGACGTTCGGGTCGTCGAGACGCTCAAAGAGGCGCGAGACTGAACATGCCCGATCCGCAGGCCCCCACCGCCGGGGACCGCCTCGGGCAGCAGCTCGAACAGGTCGTGTTGAAACGGCTGCAGGACGACAAGCTCGTCCTGCCTCCCATGCCGAGCGTGGCGGTGAAGTGCTTGGAGATCATCCAGAAGTCCGACTTCAGCATGAACAAGATCGCCGACCTGATGGAGACCGATCCCATCTTGGCCGCGCGGGTCATGCGGACGGTAAACAGCGCCGGCATGGCGACCAAACAGCCTGCCACCAACCTGCAGGCTGCGGTTACCCGGCTGGGGCAGAAGAACCTCCGCACAGTCCTGCTCGAAGCCTCGGTTGGCTCGGTCTTCGAGTCGCGCGACCGCCGCATCGCCGATGCCGCCAAGGCGGTCTGGCAACATTCGGTGGCCGTGGCGCTGCTCGCGCGTGACGTCGGCATTCTGCTCGGTCTTGGCGATCCCGAAGACGCTTACCTGACCGGACTGCTCCACGACGTGGGCAAGCCGGTGCTCGCGATCTTGCTTCTCGAGGCTGAAAAGCAGGTCACGATTCGCACCACCAAGCCCTGGATCGGCTCGGAAGAGTGGATGAAGTGCCTGCAGCGTTCGCATCGCAGCGTCGGCATCGCGCTGTCCAAGCGCTGGCAGCTGCCGACATCTGTGGTCAACGCCATCGAGCAGTGCTCCGACTACGATTCGGAGGACCGCCATTCGGTTGCCAACATCGTGCGCTTCGCGAATGCCATCTGCAAACAGCAGGGCCTTTACGTCGGCGACTTCGACGCCGAGGACATCAACGCACTCGTCATGATCGGCCGCTCGTTGCTCGGCATCGAGGACGACGGCCTGGTCCGCCTTGTGGGCGGGCTCAAGGACAAGGTCGCGACCCGATTCAAGGGGTGAGGACGGCGGCGTGGCGGGGGACGGATCAAGCATGATGAACCGGCAGGAACGCGACGCCTTCCTGGGCGCCTTCACCCTTCGCATCGCCAGCGTCGAACGTGAGATCCCGCGCATCGCCCGGCAGCCCAAGAATGTGGATGCAGCGGCCGCGCTCCTGCGAACCACCTACCAGGCGCGACGGGACGCGGAGGCCTCGCACCTCGGCAGCGTCGCGACCCTGTTGCGTGGCATCGAGAGCCTGGCTCAGGCGCTGACCGATCGCCGTTTGACCTTCGTGCCGGCCGTGGGCGAGACCATCTTGCTCGCTCTCGATCGCGCCAAGGTCGCCGCCGAAGGGCAGACCAGCGGGGCGACCGAGGACGGTGAGCTCGAACGGGCGGCTGGGGCTCTGGATCATCTGGCCCGCGGGGGAGATAGCAATCGCGACGCCGACGTGGCGAGCGCCCTGGCCGCGCTGACCGGTAGCGACGAGTGGTCCGAAGCCAGCAAGACCACCCCGGGGGTACAGGCCCCTGAATCGGTGCAGTCGAGCGCGGTGGAAGGGCCGCACGAGGAGGACCTCCTGGTTTTCCGCGAGCTCAGCCTTCGCCTCGAGAGGCGCTCTCAGCACTGGCAGGGCCGCACCGATCGGCTGGTCCGACTGGCGTTGGTCGTGAACGCCGAGCAGGGCAACCGGGTGGACCCGCGCCAGCTCGAGGCCGCGGTTTACATGCACGACACCGGCATGGCGTTCCTGTCCGAGAGCTTCTGGAACCAGAAGGGGCGGCTCGAGCCGGCGGAATTTGCCGAGCTCCAGGGCCATCCCCTCATCAGCGCCAGCATCCTGTCGCGACTGCCCCGCTGGGCCGAGGCGACCCAGATAGTGGCGCAGCACCACGAGCGCCTCAACGGCAAGGGCTACCCGCGTGGCCTCAAGGATGCCGAGATCGTCCCCGGCGCGAAGCTGATCGCCATCATCGACGCCTTTGAGGCGATGACCCACGAGCGCGTGGATCGCAAGACGCGTAAGTCATTCATGCGCGCGATCGCCGAGATCAACGCCTGCGTCGATCAGTTCGCGCGGGAATGGGTCGCGCCTTTCAACGTCGTCGCCCGTCGCATCCTGCTGGATCCGAAGAACGCAGCCGAGATGGCCGAAGTCGGCGAAGGCTGAGCCGCGTCGCGCGTCTCGATCCGGTCAGACGACCAGGTGGCGCTGCACCAGTTCGGGCGTCAGCTCGGGCATCCTGCCTTCAGCCACCGTGCGCCCGCGATCCATGATGACGAAGTTCTGTCCCACACGCCTGGCGAAGGGCAGCTTCTGCTCGACCAGGAGGAGGGTCAGCTTCTCGGTGGCGTTGAGGTGCATCAGCACGTCGCCGATCTCCGTGACGACGTTGGGCTGAATGCCCTCGGTCGGCTCGTCGAGCACCAGGATCTTGGGCTCGAGCACCAGCGCGCGTCCGATGGCTAGCTGCTGCTGCTGACCGCCCGAGAGATCGCCGCCTCGGCGCGACAGCATCTTCTTCAGGACCGGAAAGAGCTCGAAGATCTTGCCCGGGACGCCGTTCTTGCCGGTCGCCTTTTTGCCCCGTGCGACCAGGCCAAGGCGCAGGTTCTCTTCCACCGTCAGCTGCGGGAAGATCTCACGACCCTGCGGTACGTAGCCGATGCCAAGCCGGGGTCGGACTTCGGGCGGCTTGCCGATGAGCTCGTTACCATCGAACGACAGAGATCCCGAACGCGCCGGCAGAAGTCCCATCAGGACTTTGAGAAACGTCGTCTTGCCGACGCCGTTGCGCCCCATGAGGCAGGTCGACGATCCCGGCTCGAGGTTGAACGTGGCGTCCCAGAGGATGTGGCTCTCGCCGTAGAACTGATTGACGTTGCGAGCTTGCAGCATGGCCCTTCCTACGTGCCGAGGTAGACCTCGATGACCTTGGGATCGCTCTGAACGCGCTCCATCGAGCCTTCACAGAGCACGCTGCCCTCGTGCAGAACGGTGACCGTCTCGGCGATGCCGCGCACGAAGTCCATGTCATGCTCCACAACGACGACTGTCCGTTCGCGCGACAGGCGCTTGACCAGATCGGCCGTCCGTTCGGTCTCCTTGTGGGTCATGCCGGCGACTGGCTCGTCGAGCAGCAGGACTTGTGGATCCTGCACCAGCAGCATCCCGATCTCGAGCCACTGCTTGTGTCCGTGGGCGAGCAGGCCCGCCGGCTTTTCGCGATCGTCGCCCAGGCCAATCACGCCGAGCACATCGTCGATGCGCCGATGCTGGAGGGGGCCGAGTCGCCCGAAGAGGCCCCGCCAGACGCCCTTTCCGCCTTTGCATGCGAGCTCGAGGTTCTCGAAGACCGTGTGGCCTTGAAAAACCGTCGGGCGCTGGAACTTGCGCCCAATGCCGAGGTTCGCAATCTGAAACTCCGAGAGCGACGTGAGGTCTGTTTCGTCGCTGGTCAGCAGCACGCGCCCCTTGTCGGGACGGGTCTTGCCGGTGATCACGTCCATCAGCGTGGTCTTGCCGGCACCGTTGGGCCCAATGATGCAGCGGAGCTCGCCCTTCTTCAGGATCAGGCTGAGATCGTTGATCGCCTTGAAGCCGTCGAAGCTGACCGTGATCGCATCCACCCAGAGGATGCTCTCGTCTGGCAGGCGGGAGCCGATGGGATCGCCGCTGTTGGCGGGCGAGGGGGTGAGATTTTCCGTGGCGGCTTGCATGGGCAGTCTTTACCGAGGGTGATCAGGGATCGGTCTGGGGCGTTGCCGCGGGGGCGCCTCGCTCGCGGCGCCGACGCCGGAGGAACTTGACCCCGCCGCGCAGCTTGGCGCCAAGCCCGATGATCCCTTGCGGCAGGAACAAGGTGACGATGATGAACAGGCCGCCGAGAAAGTAGAGCCAGGCCGACGGGAACGCGACGGTCAGCCAGCTCTTGGCGCCGTTGACCAGCCAGGCGCCGAGGATCCCACCGATCAGGCTTCCGCGGCCACCCACCGCCACCCAGATCGCCATCTCAATCGAGTTCGAGGCCTGCATTTCGCTGGGATTGATGATGCCGACCTGCGGGACATAGAGCGCGCCCGCCAGGCCGCAGAGCATGGCCGAGAAGGTCCAGGCGAAGAGCTTGTAGCGGGTGGTGTCGTAGCCGCAAAAGCGCACCCGCAGCTCGGCGTCGCGGATGGCGGTCAGCGTCCGCCCCATTTTGCTGGCCACGATGAAGCGGCAGGCGAGGTAGGCGAACAGCAGCGTCAGCCCCGAGACGACGAAGAGCACGATGCGCGTGTCGGGATCCTGCAGAGAATGGCCGAGCAGGCGTTTGAAGTCGGTTAGGCCGTTGTTGCCGCCAAATCCCGTGTCATTGCGAAAGAAGAGCAGCATCGCCGCGTAGGTCAGCGCCTGAGTGACGATCGAGAAGTAAACACCGCGGATGCGCGAGCGGAAGGTGAGGTAACCGAAGATGAAGGCGATGGCGCCAGGTACCAGGACCGCCATGGCGAGCGCGAAGTGGAAGTTGGAGAAGCCGTACCAGTACCAGGGCAGTTCTTTCCAATCGAGAAAGACCATGAAGTCGGGCAGGGCGCTGCGATAGACGCCTTCACCGGCCATCGAGCGCATGAGGTACATGCCCATGCCGTAGCCGCCGAGCGCGAAGAAGAGCCCGTGGCCCAGCGAGAGAATCCCGGCGTAGCCCCAGATGAGATCGATCGCGAGGGCGACGATCGCGTAGCAGAGGAACTTACCGAAGAGCGGGATGAGGTGATTCGGCAGGTGCAGCGGCGATCCGCTGGGCAAACTGTTGAGCACCGCCGGCAGGCCGATCAGGAGGACGGCCGCGACCAGCAGGGCCAGCCATCCCCGAGGGGTGTGCAGGCGAAGCAGGGATCCGCCCAGGGAGGCAAGCGCGCCGGGTTGAGCGGGGGAACTTTCGTTGCTGGCCATCACGCCTCCACGCGTCCTTTCTGCGGGAACATGCCCTGGGGACGCCGCTGAATGAACAGGATGATGAAGACGAGCACGGCGATCTTACCGAGCACGGCGCCCGACAACGGCTCGATCAACTTTTGCGCGACCCCGAGACCGAGAGCCGCCGCGATGGTGCCCGCGATGCGACCGACGCCGCCCAGGACCACGACCATGAACGAATCGAGGATGTAGGACTGTCCCAGTTCGGGGCCCACGTTGCCGATCTGAGACAGCGCCACGCCGCCGAGACCCGCGATGCCTGAGCCGAGGCCAAAGGTCCACATGTCGACCCGCGAGGTGCGGATGCCCATCGCCGAGGCCATGCCGCGGTTCTGGGTCACAGCGCGCATCTGCAGGCCGAAAGAGGTCTTTTGCAGCAGGAACCAGACGAAGGCCGCCGCGAGGATGACGAAGCCCACGACACCCATCCGGTTGTAAGCGAGCGAGAGGCCGGGCACGACCTCGATGCCGCCCGCGAGCCAGGGGGGATTTTCGACGGCGACGTTGCTCGCGCCGAAGATGATCCTGACAGTCTGGATGAGGCAGAGGCTGATGCCCCAGGTCGCCAACAGCGTCTCGAGCGGGCGGCCGTAGAGCCAGCGAATCACCGAACGTTCCAGCAACACGCCCGCGCCGGTCGCGACGAAGAACGCGCAGGGGATCGCGAAGACCAGGTAGTACGGCATCAACGACGGGGCGTAGGCACGCACGAAGATTTGCACGGCGTAGGTCGTATAGGCGCCGATGGTGAGCATTTCCCCATGGGCCATGTTGATGACGCCCATCACGCCGAAGGTGATGGCGAGCCCGAGCGCCGCGAAGAGAAAGACGCTGGAGAGCGAGAGGCCATAGAGCAAGTGACCAACGCCGCTGGTGAGGCGCTCGCGGTTCTCGATGGACGAGACGGCGGCGAAGGCCGCTTCTCGCACCCGCTGGTCGGGCTCGGCGAAGTTGCCATCGGGCTTCTTGCGCGTGAGTGGCTCGAGCTCGCCCTTCATGGCGGCTAGACCCGAGTCGCCCATCGCCTTGACCGCCGCCAGCCGTGCGGCGGCGTCGGGGCTCTTGATGTCGACGCTGGCAAGAGCGAGCGACAGAGCCACCTTCACCTCTGCGTCGGTCTCCGTGGCGAGCGCCTTGCGCAGCAGCTCGACGGCTTCGGGCCCGCCGCCCTTGGCGAGCCCCTGGGCGGCTTCGCGCCGGAGGGCAGGCTCGGGTGCGCTCAACTTGAGCCGCGCGATCACCGGCTGCAGCACACGTCGGATGGTGTTGTTGTTCTCGCCGTCGCGAAGTCCGCTGGGCGCCGGTGAGACAGCCGCGCCGGTCAGCGGATGCGTCAGGGTTCGCGTCTTGGCGTCGTAGACGAAGATCGTGCCATTGGTTGCGGCCTTCAGACGATCGTCGTAGAGCGCCTCGAGCGTACGCAGCGCCCGGCTGTCGGCCCGCCGCCCCAGCTCGACGATGGTCTTTTCCACCACCTCGATGTCGGGCGAGCCAAGTCCGCGCAGCGCCGCTTCGAGCGCCGGGTCGGCCTGCGCGGTCGCCGGGATGAGAAAGCCGATCAAAACCAGCGCGAGCCTGCGCGCAGCGTGAGACAGCGACGCGGGGAAGGAGGAAAGGAGACGCCCCGGGGCCGAGGGATCGAGAGCCGCTTTGCGTTCAACCATGGGGCGTCGCCTGAGCCTGCAGAGTTTGGAAGGTAACGACGTGCCGGGGTCACCCCAGCCATTTGCCTGCGTGTCGCGTGCGAGCCAGAAGCGGCCGGGCGCGGGCAAGGCATTCCTCACCCGCGCGTCGGCTTCACGTCAGTCTCAGTTCGCCTTGGCGCCGGCCGCGGCGGCCTTGGCGGCGACCGCAAACTTCGGCTCGGTGCAGTTGCCGCAGACCCACGGGAAGGTCCAGTCGGCGACCTTCTTGGCGCTGTCGGGGATGAACGGACTCCAGGCCTGCGCTCGCACGGGCCCCGGGGTCTTCCAGACCACCTTGAACTGACCGTCGCCTTTGATCTCGGCGATGAAGACCGGCTTGTGCAGGTGGTGGTTCTTGGCGTCCATGGTGGCGGTGAAGCCCGAGGGGGCCTCGACGGTCTGGTAGCCGATGGCCTGGCGGACGGCATCGACGTTGGTCGTGCGCGCCTGCTCGACGGCCTGGGCCCACATCTTGATGCCGATGTAGGTCGCTTCCATCGGGTCGTTGGTGACGCGCTTTTCACCGTCGGGGAGGTTGTTCTTCTTCACGTACGCCGCCCACTTGGCCACGAACTCCTTGTTGGCGGGCGTGTCGAGCGACATGAAGTAGTTCCAAGCGGCCAGGTGGCCGATCAGCGGCTTGGTGTCGATGCCGCGCAGCTCTTCCTCGCCGACCGAGAAGGCGACGACCGGGATGTCCTCGGCCTTGAGGCCCTGGTTGCCGAGCTCCTTGTAGAAGGGCACGTTCGAGTCGCCGTTGATGGTGCTGACCACGGCGGTCCGCTTGCCCTGCGCGGCGAACTTCTTGATGTCCGCAACGATCGTCTGGTAGTCGCTGTGACCGAACGGCGTGTACGCCTCCATGATGTCTTCCTTCTTCACGCCTTTCGACTCGAGGAAGTACTTCAGGATCTTGTTGGTCGTCTGCGGGTAGACGTAGTCGGTGCCAAGCAGGACGAAGCGCTTGGCGCCGCCACCCTTGGCGCTCATCAAGTACTCGACCGCCGGGATGGCCTGCTGGTTGGGGGCGGCGCCGGTGTAAAAGACGTTGAATGACGACTCTTCACCCTCGTACTGGACCGGGTAAAAGAGCAGGCCGTTGAGCTCCTCGAAGACCGGGAGCACCGACTTGCGCGAGACCGAGGTCCAGCAGCCGAAGGTGACGGCGACCTTCTGGTTCGAGATGAGGTCGCGGGCCTTTTCGGCGAAGAGCGGCCAGTTCGAGGCCGGGTCGACGACGACGGGCTCGAGCTTGCGACCGAGCAGACCGCCGGCCTCGTTGATCTCTTCAATGGCCATGAGGGCCACGTCCTTCAGCGAGGTCTCGCTGATCGCCATCGTGCCCGACAGCGAGTGAAGGATGCCGACCTTGATCGGGCCCGTGTCCGCCTTGGGTTCCTCGGCCTTGGCGGGCGCAGCGGCGGTCGGAGCCGCGGTGGTGGGGGGAGCTTCTTTCTTCTCACAGGCGCTCGCGAAGACGAGGCCAGAGAAGAGAAGTGTGCTGAGCCGCTTGGACATCGGACCTCCTTTAAGAGACTACGTTTCGTGCCCTCGATTCCCCCGAGGCGCGCATCGCGCGGGCCGGGAATCTGGGGGGCGGGCGGAGGTCACTATCGCAGCGCTATGTTTCTGGCGGATTTCCTGCCCGAAAAAACTCAGTAACACGCCCGCGCAAGTCCCGGTGTTTCCGCGATCAGGCCGGGGAGCCCACCAGCCCGTCGCGTTCGACGAATGCCACGATCTCGTCGAGTCCCTGCTGGGTTTTCAAATTTGTGAAGACGAACGGCCGGTTGGGTCGCATCTTCCGGGCGTCGCGCTCCATCACTTCGAGCGAGGCACCGACGTGCGGGGCGAGATCTATCTTGTTGATGACCAGCAGGTCCGACTTGGTGATGCCGGGGCCGCCCTTGCGGGGGATCTTGTCGCCGGCGGCAACGTCGATGACGTAAAGGGTGAGATCGGCCAGCTCGGGGCTGAAAGTGGCGGCCAGGTTATCGCCGCCGCTTTCGACCAGAACGATGTCGAGGTCGGGAAATTTGTCGACCAGGCGGTCGATGGCTTCGAGGTTGATCGACGCGTCCTCCCGGATCGCCGTGTGCGGGCAGCCGCCGGTCTCGACGCCGACGATGCGTTCGGGAGGCAAGGCGCCCGAGCGCGTGAGGAACTGAGCGTCCTCCTGCGTGTAGATGTCGTTGGTGACGGCAGCGATTTGGTACTTGTCGCGCAGCCGCTTGCAGAGCGCGTCCATGAGCGCGGTCTTGCCGGAGCCGACGGGACCGGCGACGCCGATCCGCAATGCCTGTTTGCCTTTGCTCTTGCTGCCCATGGGATTGGTTCACCTTGCGGAAGGGGGATTCAGGATCGGAAGAGCCGCGAATATTGCGTTTCGTGAAGAGCGCTCGCCAGCGGTAGTGCCGGACAGCCCCACCCGAGATCGTCGTTGGGGAGTGAAAGTCCTGCGGTCACGACGGAGGGGATCACACGCTGGAGCCCCTCCAGAATGCGCAGGCCGCTCGATTGCCCCAGTGGCACCAGCCGCAGCGCTGCGGCCACCTGGTTCTCGCACCAGGAGAAGAGCCACGCCGTGATCGTGGGGGCGACATCGAGCTGCCAGCGAGCCGCGGCGAGGGCAAAAACGGTCAGAAGTGAAGTCGGGTTGCGATCGACGAAAGCCGATGCCTCTTCGATGCCGAGCGTGACGAGCACACGTGCCAGCGAGCCACCGAGGCGGCGATCTTCGCTCTGCAGCTCTGCGCTGCCGCGACTGGCGGCTAGAAAGTCCGTCCACTGGTCGACGGAGTCGAGACTCTCGGCGCGAAAGGCCGCGTGCAGGCGGGCGAAGACCGGCACGTCGAGCTGGCCAAGCCCATGGACCAGGACACCTTCGATCCAGCGCTCCGCCGAAGACTCGTCTTTCACCCAGCCGGCCGCGACCGCCGGTTCGAGGCCCTGCGAATAGGCAAAGGCGCCGATCGGCAGAGCCGGGCTACAGAGGTGCAACAGCCGCAAGAGGGCGGCCGAATCGAGCGGTGTCGCGGCAGAGGCGGTCACGTCAGCGCACCGGGCGCGGCGCCAAGACGAAGGGTGGGGCGCCCAGGTCGTGATCGTGGTCGTGGTCGTGATCATGTGAATCGCTGGCGGCGTGGCCATGCCCGCCGTGGCCGTGCCCGCCGGCATAGGCTCCCCCTTCGGGCTGAAACGGTAGCTCCTCGGTGCGCACGGTAAGCCCGAGGCGGCGGACCATCTCGTCGAGCACGTGGTCGTGCTGGTATTGCAGTCCGGTGGCCGTGATCTCGACCGGTAGGTGACGATTGCCGAGGTGGTAGGCCGCACGCGCCAAGGAGATGCGATCCGGCTCGTCGACGACCGACAGCAGCTCGGGCGCGGCCTGGACGACGATGATCGCGCCGTCGTCGCTACGCAGGCGATCGCCTTCGCGCAGGACGGTGCCCCGGGCAAGCATCAGCGCCGCCTCCACCCCGCTGTCGAGGGTCACTCGCTGCCGGCTCTTGCGACGACCATCGAAGTCGAGTGTCAGGGTGTCAGCCGGCGCGGCGCCATCGACGATGTCGGCGACGTCGTCGACGTGGGAACTTGCCGCCAGTTCGGTGATCCGGCGCATGGTCAAAAGAGGAAGTAGCGCTGCGCGAGCGGCAACACCTTGGCCGGCTCGCAGGTGAGCAACTCGCCGTTGGCCCTGACCTCGTAAGTCTGGGAATCGACCTCCATCGTCGGCTGCAGATCGTTGTGGTGCAGATCCTTTTTCCGAAGCTTGCGGGTACCCTTCACGGCCACGAGCCTTTTCTTGAGGCCGAGGCGTCGACCGAGGTCGGCCTCGAGCCCGGCCTGCGAGACGAAGGTGAGGCTGGTGGCGTGGCGGGCCCCGCCCAGCGCGCCGAACATGCGGCGGCTGTGGACGGGCTGCGGGGTCGGGATCGAAGCGTTGGGATCGCCCATCAGTGCCGCCGCGATCATGCCGCCCTTCAACACCAGTGATGGCTTGACCCCGAAGAACGCCGGCCGCCACAGCACCAGGTCCGCCAGCTTGCCGACCTCGATCGAGCCGACCTCGTGCGCGATGCCGTGGGTGAGCGCCGGGTTGATGGTGTATTTGGCGATGTAGCGCGCGGCGCGGAAGTTGTCGTTGC
>JANNNO010000132.1:0-12438 GCA_031398585.1 Myxococcales bacterium
GTGGTCGCTTGTCTTTTCGGTGGCGTCGCCGCTGCCCTGTCGGCCTGCGCGACGCCCGCCCCCCTGACCGCGGGTGCGAGCGAAGCGACGTACGCTATCTCGCCTCCGCCGGCCGCGCCGGTCGGTGGGGAGCTGGCCGTCGAGTCCGCGCAAAATCGGCAAGATCGACAAGATCGGGCGCCCCACCCAGTCTACGCCGACGACATCCCTTGCTCCGCCGGTCCCCAGTCACTTCTGCCCGCACTCGAGGCCCGCATCCTTCACCGCGTTCGGCCCCCCGTCGGCATCGTGCCGTTGTCGATGGTCGACGGCGGTGCCGCACGCGCGGGCCTACGCGTGAAGGTCGTCATGGAGATCGATCGTCGCGGCACCATCCGCCGCTCCGCCATCGCGTCCTCTTCGGGTGTGGTCGAGCTCGACAGGGCGGTACAGCAGGCGGTGGACGCGGCTGGGTGCATGCCGATCCCGGCAAAGTATCTGCTCGATGACCGCAGCGGCACCTTCAAGGTGAGCCTCGGGTACCTCTTCGGTCGCGGCTAGCGGTCATCACGCGCTGCCGGAGGAGTCGACCGACTGCCTCCGGAAGTTGGGCGGAACCAGCTAGTTCGGTGCGGTCGGCGGCGGCCGCGCGGGATCGAGATCCGGGTCGCTCGGTGGGAGCAGCTCGGGCTTGGGATCTCGCTTGTCATCGCTCTCGGGTTTGCCCTCGACCGGGCGCTTGGGCGACTCCTCGGTGGGACGAGCTTCCGGCGTGGTGGGGGGCGTTTCGTTCCCGGCTGCGCCCGCCGGCGCTGTTGGGGCAACCGGCGCAGCAGACGCAGGATCCTGCGCTGGCGGCTGCGGCGCTACCTGGGGAGGGACGACGGGAACGACGGCAGGAGCGCCGGGGCCGGCCGGATCGGGGGCCACGATCGCTCCTGCCGCAGGCGCCGGTTCGGGAGTCACCGCCGGCGGTGTGACCGGTGGGTTGCGAAACGGGCTCCAAGCGGGTCGCGGGGGAAGGCGCTCGGGCGCATTGGCCCGACCGGGGCGGGCGCCAGCGGTACCACCGCGGCGATCGTCGTGCGGATCTCCGGCTGCCGGTGCAACCGCCGGCGGCGGAATCACCGCGGGGGGCGCAGCGGGGTTCGTTCCCGGCGTGGCGCCCGCGGAGGTGGGTCGAGCGCCCGCGCCTGCAGGAACCGCCGCGGGCAGCGTTCCTCCCGGCGGCGGCTGCACACCCGGCGGCTGCGCAACTGCCGAGGGCCGCGTCGCGGGCGATGCGCCTGGGCCGGGCGCTGGCCGCGGCGATCGAATGGCCTCGGCGTCGTCGTGCGCACCGCCCACCATCTGCCAGGCCACCGCCGCGGCGCCGATGGTGAGCACCAGGAACGCGACGAAGCCGTAGCGTCTGGCATGGGTCGCCGGGCGCAGGCTGCGAAACTCGGCACTCGGCTCATCGCCGATCCGGAGCGCGAGGTCCTGGACCGATGTGTCCTCGATACCGAGCGCGCCGGGCGTCAGGCGATCTCGATCCGCGGTGGCGGGTTTGTCCCCCGGCCTCACGATGTACGTCGCCTCGTTGATCTTGCGCGGCACCTCCAGCGCCGACATGGTGTCGAGCCGCCCCAGCTCGGCATCGTCGACGTCGGAGTCCATGCCGCCGATCACGTCGTGGCGGTCACGCACCAGCCGCTCGGGACGGGTGGCCCGCTCGCCGCGATCTGGTGGCGCCCGTTCGGGCCCGCGTTCACGCGCCTGGCGTTCTTGTCGAGCCATTTGCCGGCCGGCCAGCTCGTTGGAGCCCTCGTCGCCCAGGACCAGCGCCTGCCCCTCTTCGAGATCGCTGGACGTGGGTTCGTAGGAGGCCGTCCCGGCGCGGGGCGGTCGCGACCGCCCGATGGTGAGAACACCGTCTCGCCGACCGAGCTCCACCAACCAGAGCTTGAGCTCGGTCTGTCCGGGCGATGCGTACTCGCCGCGCCAGATCCCCTCGAGGTCGACCAGCAGCTCGTCCGCCGTCTGGTACCGCTGGTCGAGATCGGCGGTCATCGCTCGCTTGATCAGCGTCGAAAGCGCCGGCGACAACTCGGGCCGCAACTCCTCGGGCGGGGTGAACATCCCGCGCTGCACGCGCGCCAGGATCTCGAAGTCGGTCGCCGCCTCGAAAGGGCGCACGCCGGTCGCCACGAGGTAGAGCAGAGTCCCGAACGAGAAGAGATCCGAGCGCGCGTCGATCGGTTGCCCCAACGCCTGCTCGGGCGACATGAAAGCGACCTTGCCCTTGACCACGCCGGTTGCCGTCCGCTCGCGTTTGGTCATCGCCTTGGCGATGCCGAAGTCGGTCAGCTTCACTTCGCCCTGATCGCTGAGCAGCACGTTCTGCGGGCTCACGTCTCGATGGACGATGCCCAGCGGCTGGCCGTCCATTCCGGTGCGGCCGTGCGCGTACGAGAGCGCGCGGCAGACCTCCGCGAGGATGTAGAGGCCAAGGCCGGTCGGCAACGGGAAGCGGATCGCTTGCGACCGTTCGAGCACACGCGCGAGATCCCAGCCATCGACCAGCTCGAGCACCAGGAACAGGCGCCCGCCCGCGCGGCCGAGATCGAGGATCTGGCAGATGTTGTTGTGGTGAAGCCCCATCGAGATGTGGGCTTCGTCGATCAGCATGTTGCGGAACTGCGCGTCGGCGAGGAACGCGGTGTGGATGCGCTTTAGCACCACGGGCTTTTCGAAACCCTCGGAGCCGTGCTGCCGTCCGAGGAAAATCTCCGCCATGCCGCCTTCCGCGAGCTTGCGGACGACGGTGTAGCGGCCATGGGCGCTGGACGGAGAGGCCACCTCGCCTTCCAGGGTATCACGGGCATCGATACGGCCGCCCGCGCGCCCGGTCGCGCGACCGGGCGGACGATCGCCAGCGCCGGGCTGTCCCGCGGTACGTGCGTCGGATCCCTTCACAATGCCGCCCCCGGACCTGCCGCCACGACCTCGGCGGTTTCCGGCGACGCGAGCGCGGTCCGATCCGCCTCGTCGGCCAGGTAGCGTTCGATGAACGGCAGCAGTGAATCCACGCCACCGGCCAGCGGCAACGCCACCGGCAGCGCCAGCCGCGCCCCCAGCGACCGGGCCTCGTCAGCCAGGGCTTCATCGGTCATGCGATCGCCATTGAGAGTGATGCCGAGGACACGCGAGCCGTAAAGACGCACGAGCTCGATCTCGTCTTCGATGGCGGGGATGGCCCAGCCGGGATGCCCTTTGAAACACGGCCGCGCCGGTGCGTGTTGCAAGATCGCCGCGCGCGAGCCGGCGGAAACCAGCAGCTCGGCGCCGCACGGGCCCGAGGGATTGCGCAGCGCCGACTGCCCTTCGATGACGATGAGATCCGGCGAAAGCTCGGTATCGCAGGCGACGATCGCCCCTTCCAGCTCGCCCGCGACGAAGTCGTTGGGGGTCGAATCGAGCACGAAGCCGTAGCGAGCGCCCTGCATCCAGCCGGTCTGGCCGGTGTAGATCATCTCGGCCTTGATGCCAGCCTTGCGGCAGGCCTCGACCAGCAGCCGCGCCGTGGTCCGTTTGCCCAGCGAGCAATCGGTGCCGAGGATGGCGAGCCGCGGAGCGCGCACACGGGCAATGTCCCCGGTCCAGAAGCGCAGCTCCTTCACCGGGCGTGGTCGACGGATGTCGACGATGCGCGCGCCCCCTTGGCGGGCGGCGGCGATGATCTCCGCGTCCTCGCCACACAGCTCGTGCAGACCGTTGACCAAAGTGAGCCCCACGTGCGCCGCTTCGATGAGCAACGCCTTGATCTCGGGGGCCATCATGCCGCCAGCGACCGCCATGCCCACAATGCAGGTATCGGGACGCTGACGTGCGTTCCTGAGCGCGTCGGCCAGGGTCGCAAAGATGGGAACGCCCGACGCCCTGCCTTCCAGCACGTCGCCAGCGTCCCGACCGGCCGTGGCGGCGTCAATGACACCAACGACCTCGAAGCGGTCACTACCCCGGACGAGTCCGTGCGCGGTCTTGGCGCGGTCGGTGGAGAAAGTCCCCGGCGCCAGCACCACAGCGATGCCGTCCTTTGCCATGGCCGCCAAGTCTAGCTTGAAGAGAGTGAAATCCGCGTGAATGCCGTCCGCCCGTGCGCCGTCGCACGCAAGACCCTGCCGCCGTCGCGCCGGTTTTGTCGGTCGGGCAGGGTTGTGCCGCGTCCCTCCATGTGAGAAAAAAACCTTCCCCCAGGGTCAACACGTCGTCAAGACACGCTGAAGGAGTCCTCGATGCTGCGAACGTTCACCGCCTCCCTGTCCGCCGCCGCCCTCGCTCTCGCCGTTGCCGCCCTGCCGGCCATGGCCGCTGATAAGTGCACCATCGCGACCAAGGGCGACAACGCCGTCACCAAGGCCTGTGAAAAGGGCGGCATCAAGGAAGCCAAGAAGGTGATGAAGGCGATGGTCAAGGTCGCCAAGGACAAGGGCAAGAAGTGGGAGTGCGACTCCTGCCACAAGAACGAAGAGGACTGGAAGCTGACCGCCGACGGCGAGAAGCTCTTCAAGGAGATGCTCGCGATTCAGTAGTCGCCAAGAGCTGCCCACGCCGCTCGCCAAGGGGATCCCGACCGGGATCCCCTTTTTTCGTTTCGGCAACGGTGGCGGATCACATCGATTGATAGAGCTTCTTGATCTCCTCCGCGGCCGGCTTTCCACGCGGGGTGTACGACGTCGTGTCAGGTCCGCCAAAACCGTACCAGTTCCAGACGTAGAGGCCGGCGAGGTCGGCGGGATCGCCGCCCGTCCAGGCGACACGAAACGCTTCGAAGGCGCGGCGTTGTTCCTCGAGATCCGGAACGCCACCTTGGCCCTCGTCCCAGGGAGTGGCGGTGGAGCCGGCGCGCGAGCGATAGCCGAGCTCGGTGATCACGAACGGCTGACCGCGCCGCTTGCGCCAGGCGCCGAGCTCGGACCGCAGCTCGCGCCAGCGGCGGGTGAGCGCTTCGAGATCGGCGGGGCCGCCTGGGCGACGCAGATCGAAGTAGGCGACGACGCCGGCCTCGTCAACGAGATCGAGCACGCCCGCGTCGCGATAGTGATCCCAGTTGGCCGAATAGAGCAGCGTGCCGCCATAGACCGCGCGAATGCGCTCGATAAGCTTGGTCCAGCGGGGGCGATCCTCGTCGAGCGACGAGAGCTCGGAGCCGACGGCCAGCCGGCCTGCGCCCGTAACGGCGCCGATCGCTGCGATATCGCCGAGCAGCTCGGCGTAGCTGCGAAACCAGGCATCGACGTCGGAAGGTTCCAGGGTTCCGCGCCACTCGTTGGCTTTGCGCGGGGCCAGCAACCTCACGATCGGAAAGAGAGTCACCTCGAGCCCGGCGCGTTTGGCAGACCGCACGGCCTCCGCGATGGCCGAGAGAGTCGGCGAAAAGCGCGTGTGCAGCCCGAGCTTGGTCGAACCGCCGTGTTCTTGATAGAGCGGAATCACGAGCGCGACGTGGGTCGCGCCGAGCTCGACAATCTCGGTCAACAGCGGCGTGTAGTCGAAGCTCACGTCCTCGGCAAAAAGGCCGAGCGCCATGCCTCGCTGACGATCACGGGCCGAGAAGGCCGCGCGTTCCAGCCGTGGTGTCCCGGCGCCGGTGTCGGTCGAGGTGGGTGCAGGTGCAAGTGCAGGATCGCCAGGCGGCGAAGCGGGCGACCGCGGCGGCGGTGAAGCGGGTGCGGTTCCCGCCGGCGGCTCGGTCGGGGAAGACGGGCGACTCGGCAGCGATCGTGTGAGACGAGGCGCCAGCACCGCGAGGACAGCGAGACCGCCAGCGACGAGCAGCACCTGGCGAAGACGACGAGGCATGAGCGTGGCAGCTTAGCGCGTGCCGCGGCCTTGGAGGCGGCCATGGCAATGGCATTGGCCCCAAGGGCGCGGTGAGACGAACGAACTTCTTTACACCCGATGCACAGGGACGATACTGAAGAGCACTCCTCGCTTGGTAAGTGGTGCCCATCGCTGGCGCCCGACCGTTGTCATTGATGCCGCCTTCACCTCCAGCCTCGGCGGGTCCCGCGTGCGGTGCGGACCCAGCTGCCGGCGACACTTCCGGTGCCCTTGCCGGCGCCTCTGGCGACCGCGCTGCCGCGCCGATCGTGCCCGGGCAGCCGGTACCGTGTGTACGGCTCTACGCCGAACGGCTCGATGTCACCGTGGGGGATCCCTTCGATCCGGATCCCGAGACCGAAGACAAACTCTTGCCGGTGCTCGCCCTGTCGTTCGACTACGACGGCATGCGCGTGCGCGCAGCCGACAAGCGTGCGGCCGTGCTCCGGGATGCCGCCGCCGAGGCGCGAGCGCGGCGGGTACTCGAGAGCTTCGGACCTGTCGATCTCGCCTGTCGTGACGACGTCAGCGCGCGCCTCGGCTCGGAGGTCGACTACGTCGTGCGCACCGACGAAGATGCCCACGTTCTCTGTTCGTTCTCTTCATACGTGCTGCCGCAGCTGCGCGGCCTCGGCTTTCGCGTGGAGATCGCAGCGGATTATCCCTGGCAGACGATCGACGGCGATCCCGAGATCTACGCCCACATCGCCAACCGCCCGCACCCCGACAAGAAGGGCAGACGCAAGGCGAACGCCGAAAGCCCTCAGGTCGAGCTCGGCGCCAGCGAGGGTGGCAACGACTGGTTCAGTCTCGAGCTCGGCATCGAGGTCGACGGCCGGCGGATCAATCTGCTGCCGGTGCTGCTCGACCTGCTCGAGAAGCTGCCGGCCAACGCGCGGCTGGAATCGTTGACCCCGCCCGGCGCGCGCGGCTTTGCGCTGCCGACCGGCGACGGCCGCTTCGTCACCATACCGACCGCACGCATGCATGTGCTCTTGCGTGTGGTGAGCGAGCTTCACCTCGCGGCCGAGAGCGTACGCAAGACCAAGAGCCGCAACGACGCCGATGAAGATCGCATCGCTTTTCCAGGCATCGCCGGGCATCGCCTTGCGGATCTCGAAGCGGGGATGCCATCGCGGTCAGATGGGCGACCCGCCGTCTGCTGGTCGGGCGCGCAAGGCGTGAAGGATCGCGGTCGTGCGCTGCTGGCGGGGCCACCGCCTGCCGACATCGTCCCGCCAGCGGGTCTGCGCGCCGAGCTGCGGCCCTACCAGATGCAAGGGCTCGCGTGGCTGCAGCATCTGCGTGAACTCGGCGTGGGGGGCGTGCTCGCCGACGACATGGGCCTGGGAAAGACCCTGCAGGCCATCGCGCACATCGTGGCGGAAAAAGACGACGGACGCCTGCAGACGCCCGCGGTGGTCGTCACGCTGACCAGCCTGGTCGGCAACTGGCAACGTGAGCTGGCGCGCTTTGCGCCCTACCTCAAGGTGCTCGCGTTGCACGGGGCCGGTCGTCACAAGCTCTGGCCGCGCATCGCTCATGCTGATGTCGTCGTGACCACCTACCCCGCCCTGGTGCGCGACGCCGAGAAATGGGAGGGGCGCGCCCTGCACCTGGCGTTGCTCGACGAGGCGCAGGCGATCAAGAACCCGCGCAGCCAGGCGCACGAAGCCGTGATGACCCTGCAGGCCGAGCATCGGGTCTGTCTTTCGGGCACGCCGATCGAAAACAGCCTGTCCGAGCTGTGGTCGCTGTTCGACTTTCTCAATCCTGGGCTGCTTGGCGACGCGGAATGGTTCGCGCACAGGTACACGCGGCCGATCGAGCGCGAGGGTCGCAACGAGCGGCTGGATCAACTGCGCACACAGGTGGCGCCCTTCATCCTGCGGCGGATGAAAGAAGAGGTCGCCAAGGAGCTGCCGCCCAAGACCGAGATCGTGAGGCCGGTCGAGCTCAAGGGGCCGCAGCGCGATCTCTACGAGGGGCTGCGACTGGCGGGCCACGCCGAGGTGAGACGTGCCATCGCCGACAAGGGCATCGGCGCATCCACCATCACCATCCTCGACGCGCTGATGAAGCTGCGGCAGGTCTGTTGTGATCCGCGCCTGCTCCCCGGAGACATCGCCGGCGACGTACGCGAATCGGCCAAGTACCAGATGCTGCTAGAGCTGATCCAGCAGCAGCGCGCGGCCGGCCGCCGCATCCTCGTCTTCTCGCAGTTCGCGAGCATGCTGGCGCTGATCGCACACGGCCTCGCCGCCGATGCGGTGCCCTACGTGGTGCTGACCGGCGCGACCCAGAATCGGCAAAAGCCGATCGACGATTTTCAGCAGGGGCGCGCCGACGTCTTTCTCATTAGCCTCAAGGCGGGCGGCACCGGCCTCAATCTGACCAGCGCCGACACCGTGATTCACTACGACCCCTGGTGGAACCCCGCCGTGCAGGCGCAGGCGACCGATCGCGCGTACCGCATCGGTCAGACCAAGCCTGTCTTCGTCTACAACCTCATCGTCGCGGGCAGCGTCGAGGAACGCATGCTGGCGCTGCAGCGACGCAAGCGCGCCCTGGCCGAGGGACTGCTGGGGCAGACCGGCGCGGCGGAGTTCCGGCTCAGCACGGCGGAGGTCGATGGGCTGTTTGCGCCGATCGCCGACGCCGACGAGGGGGGCGAAAGCGGCGAACGCGGTCAAAGCGCTGGCTGATTTCGAAGGCACCTGTGCCCCGGTGCCCTCCTGACCGCCTATCGCTGGGCAGCGTCCCCCGCGGCACGACTTCGCACTAGTGCCGCCCGCCTGGCGCGGCCATAATGGCGCCCGCACGCTCGCCGGGCGGGCTCAGCCCCCGGCCGCGCGCGCAGTCAGTGAAACGGAAAGGACCGAAGAAAGACGATGTTGAGGGCGATCCTGCTCTTTGGCTACCCGGGCAGCGGCAAGGGGACCCAGGGCAAACTCCTGTCGGTGTTGCCGGGTTTTCGGCACATCGCTATGGGCGACATTCTGCGCGGCCTCACGTCCGCGAATCCGCTCTACGACAAGGTGCAGGTCTATCTGAAATCCGGAACGCTCGTCCCCGACGAGCTCTGCATGGATCTGTTCAAACACCACATCGACACGCTCAAGCCCGACAAGGACGACTTCCTCCTGGTCGACGGGGTCCCGCGCAACGCGCGACAGGTGACGCTGCTCAATCAGATCGTGCGGGTCATCCGCATCTTCAAGCTTTCGGTCTACGACGAGAACCTGGTCATCGATCGCATGCGCAAACGCGCGTTGGCGCAGGGCCGCGCCGATGATGCCTCGGATGACGTCATCCAGAAGCGCCTCACGGTCTATCGGCAAGAGACCGAGGCCTGCATCCGCATCTATCCCGGCACGATCCTCACCCGCATCCACGCCAACCAGCCGATCTTCGATGTCCACTTCGACATCATTCACGCGCTGGCCAAGATGCGGGACATCCACTTCAAGTAGCCAAAGCCTTGGCGGGGCTAGAAAACGCCCTTCCAGATGCTGGCTGCGTTGCGGGCGAAGATCCACTTCTTGTCCTCGGCGTTGAGGAACTTCATCTCGACGTCGATCAGCGCCAGCGTGCGCGTGTAGCCGCAGAACTTGTCCACGCCGGGCCAATCGCTGGCAAAGAGCAGCCTGCGGGGCCCAAAGCCGTCGTACACCCGTTTGGCAAGCGTCTGCGCATCGGCGTACGGCCAGGGCTGCTTGCCCAGCATCCAGGTGTGCGAGAGCTTGACGAACACGCGCGGCAGCCGCGTGAACGCCAGCAGCGCTTCGATCCCTTTGGCATCACCGGGCGCGAGATCCGCCATGTGATCGATGATCACGGTGAGACGAGGGAAGCGTTCGCAAAGGCGCAGCAGATCGGAGAGCCGGGCTGCCTTGGTCTGAAGGCCGAGCGGGATCCCGAGCGATTCGCAGCGAGCGAGCAGCGGTGGCAACAGCGGTCCGCGCACCCAGTCGAACGCGGGTGCTGGTTGCACGTTGAGGCGCAGCCCGCGAAAACCGTGCTGGCGGGTCAGTTGCTCGAGCTGATCCGGTGCGGCGGGATCTTCGGGATTCACGCGCGCCATCGCGAAAAAGGCGCCGGGATGCCGCCTCAGCGTGTCGATGAGATACGAGTGGTCCCAGCCGTGATGACTCACTTGCACGAGCACGGTCTTGCGCACGCCATTGGCTTTCATCAAGGCCAGCAGCGCCTCGGGCGTGGCGTCGCGATCGGGAGGAGGCAAGGTAGCGCCGGTGGCGCTGCGGGCGAAGGGAAAGCGCGCATCGACCTTCCAGACGTGCGCATGGGTATCGATGACCAGCGGCAGTGCAGGCGACGGCGCCGCTGGCGGTGCGGCCCCGGCGGCTCGCGATCCCAGGAAACCAAAGGCGCCGCTCGCCAGGAGCTGCCGACGCGAGAGCACGGAGCTTCGACCGCTACGAGTGCGAGGCAAACGAACCGGTGGACGCGGCATCATCGTCGCGAAAATGGGTCGCAAGGTTGCGGCGGAGTCGCGGTTAGAAACGCGCGAAGAACGCGACCGCGGCTTCACTCGCGAAAGGCGGCCAGACGTGGCCGGCCGGGTGCTGGCAGTAGTGAACCGGCAGGGTTGCCGGGCAGCCGTCGTAGGCGATGCATGGCGAAGGTGCTGTCGGCATCGAGGTCGCCTTGCACCCGGCCCGGTTGCGCCAGTCGTCGCGGAAGTCAGTGCGCCCTGCCGCCAGCTCACCCGCGCCGATCGCGATCCAGGCAGCGGGCTTGTTCACGCAATCGGCCGGTTTGTAATAGGCGACCGCGCCCGCGGTGGCGATGGCGCGGATATCGGTGCGGTGGCAGCCGAGCACGCCGGAAAAGGATCCGCCGCCGGAAAAGCCCATGCTGAAGATGCGTTTTTCGTCGATGCACAGCGAGCTCTTGGCCTTGCCGATGAGCTGCTCGAAGTAAGCGAGATCGGCGGGCAGGTTCCCGCGCCAGTCCCAATCGCCGCCACCGCCGCGGGCCAGCGGCAAGATGAGCACGGCCTTTTCGGCCAACAGCGCCCGCACGGGTCGGGCGTCGCCGTCGTAAAAGCCGATGCCCGACCCGCCGTTGGGGTGCAACGCAAGCACCAGGGGCCAGACGCGATCGCGGCTGTAATTCTTCGGCAGGCGCACCCGGAAGGATCGCGCCATGCCGGCGGCCTGGATCATGTTGTCGCCTTCGGGCAAGCCCTGCCCGTTGGTGCACCCGGCGCTCCGTTGCTCGCCGCTGGGCGAGGGGACGTCGCCGGAGCCGCCGCCTGCGTCGGGCTGCGAAGGTCCTCCGCTTCCGCCAGCGCTTCCGCCAGCGCTTCCGCCAGCGCCGGCTTGGCCACTAGCTCCGCCGCCGCTACCACCCGACTCGCCCGGGCTACCGCCGGTTGCGCTACCACCGCTGCCACCCGGGGCGCCAGAGCCGCCGGTGGAACCTGCCGTGCCGCCGGTGCCGACGCCGCTGGCACCACTGCCGCCGCTGCCGATGGAGGCCCCGCCGCTACCACTGTTACCGCCGCCGCCTGCGGACGGCCCGCCGCCGCCTTTGCCTCCCGCGCTGGCACCCGGGTCGGAGCCGCTGGTCCCGGCGGCACAGCCCCCGGTCAACGCCAGCGCCAGCGCGATCGGCAGCACGACGCTGCCGCAGGCCGATGGCCGCTTCATGGCGTGAGCCCCGCGGCGATTGGCCGCGGTGAGACCGTGCCGCTCAGCTTGCCGTCGTGACGTTCGAGCAGAACGCCATCGGCCATCTCTTGTGGCACGAGCACGACCTCATCGAGATCGAGCTCGGCCTCCAGAAGAGCGATCAGCGCCGGAAACACGAGCATCTTGTTGCCGAACACGCGCTTGAGTTTGGCTGAACGGAGATCCTCGAACAAGGCAGAGTTTTGCTCGAACAGACGCGTCGGGCCGGCCAGCTCCTGCGGAGTGAAGACGCCCGTGATGAGCCCTTTGTTGGGGTCACGCGTAGGCGAGAAGCCCTTCACCGCGGCCGCATAAGCCGACTCCGACACTGCGCGCGGGCTGGCGCCGTCCCAAAGCTTGCCGCCCAGAGCCAGCGCGAGATCGCCATTTTCCCCGAGCGAATAGAGCTGCCCGCCGAGCTCGCCCTGTCCGCGCGCCTCTCTCACGCGCGCAAAAAAAGGCTCGAGCTCAGCGCGCAACGCCTGGGTCAACCCCCGCTGGCCAGCTGGATAGGTGCTGGTCGCAGGGCCGCCGAAGAACCTGTCGCCCGCCTCGTCGATCCCGAAGGGAACGCCGACCACGGTGGGCGAGGGCGAGGACTTCGCCCAGAACGACAGCTGCATGCTGCGGCTGCCAAAGTCGAGCACGAGCTTGCCGCGTTCACCGCGGGTGGCGGCCAGGTACCCGAAGCGGGCCTCGTCGTTGCGACCCAGGATCTCGAGCTTGAGCTTCGTGCGCCGTTCGATCGATCGTTGCAACTGTTCGGCATTCGGCACCCGGCGCGCCCATTCCGTGGCGACCGCGCCGACCACCGTGCCGCCGTCGTCAGCGCAGCGTTTCGCGTATTCCGAGAAGACTTCGACCAGGGCATCCTCGTCGGCTTCATCGAGCGCCTTCG
>JANNNO010000146.1:0-7645 GCA_031398585.1 Myxococcales bacterium
GTTCCGCCCCATGCTCGAAGCGGGCATGCCGCTGCGATTCGCGCTGGAAGGCTTCCCCCAGATCACCACGTCGTTGCAGGTCGAATCGATCGGTGACGAGGTCGTTGGCCCCAACGAAGTCCGGCGCTATCTGGGGCAAGAGCTCGGCGACGCGATGAACGTACAAGGCTCGCTGGTGCTGGTGCGCGCGCGGCTGCCGGGGGGAACCTTCCGGTGGAAGGGGCAATCGTTTCGCTTTTACGACGGCATTCCGGGCCAGGTCGATGTGCGCGTGCGCAGCGTGCGCCTCGGCGCGATGCTGTTTCCTGCCTTCGAGTCCTTCTGATGGACGCACGGAAGCTGCTCGAACGTTTTCCGTCGCTTGCGCGTCTTGGCCCCGCTCGGCGCCGTGGGGTGCCTTTCGTTCAGCAGCTGACCGACACCGAATGCGGTCTTGCCTGCCTGGCGATGATCCTCGGCCACCATGGCCGTGAGGTCAGCCTCGAGCAGGTGCGCGACGTTTGCGGCGCCACTCGCGATGGCGTCAACGCGCGCGACATCGTCGAAGCCGGGTCGCTCCTCGGGCTGCGCGGCCGCGGCCTGCGGATCGAGGTCGAGCAGCTGTCGCTGATCCCTGCAGGCTCGACCATCCTGCACTGGGAGTTCGAGCACTTCGTGGTCTTCGCTGGCCTCGGCAAGGGCTACGTCGACATCGTCGACCCCGCGGTCGGCCCGCGGCGCATTCCCCTGGCCGAATTCGGCAAGGCCTTCACCGGGATCGCTCTGACTTTCGAGCCGACCGATCTTTTCGTCCGGCAACGGCGCAAAGGTCCGCTCTATCCGGCGCTGCTCGACATCGTGAAGGAGTCGGGGCTGATGCGCCGGATCCTGACGATGTCGCTGGTGTTGCAGCTGTTTGGCCTGGCGGTGCCCGTGCTCACCGGTCAGCTCATCGACCGAATCTTACCGCGCGGCGATCTCAGGCTCCTGACCGTGCTGCTGATCGGTCTTGCGGTGATGGTGGTCTTTCGCGCCCTGGCGGACTTCGTAAGAGGGCACCTCCTCATGCACCTGCGCACCTTGCTCGATGCGCGCATGACGATGGGCTTTCTCGACCACCTGGTGAGCTTGCCCTATTCGTTCTTTCAGGTGCGCAGCGCAGGCGATCTGTTGATGCGCCTCAACAGCAACACCATCGTCAGAGAGCAGCTCACTCAGTCGGCGATGTCGGGTCTGCTCGACGGGCTGATGGTCGTCGTCTACCTCGGCATCCTCTGCTTCGGCAGCGGAGCGATGGCGCTCGCGGCCCTGGTGGCGGCTGCCGTCGACGTCGGGATCTTTCTGTTGGTCCGCTCTCGCCAGCGCGAGCTCACCACGCGCGAGCTGCAGGCAGAGTCGAAGTCGTCGGGCTTCGAGGTCGAGATGTTGACCGCGATGGAGACGCTGAAGGCGACCGGCGGCGAGACCGGCGCCGTCATGCACTGGTCCAACCTGTTCGTGGACCAGCTCAACATCAAGCTCGAACGGGATCGGCTCTCGATCAAGACCGACGCGGTGGTCGGCGGGCTTCGCATGGCGGGACCGCTGGCGATTCTGGCGGTCGGCGCGGGCGAAGTGCTCAGCGGCCGCCTGAGCCTCGGCGGCATGCTCGGTCTAGCGGCCGTCGCGGGCAGCTTTCTCGAACCGCTGTCGAACCTGGTGCAGACGCTGCTTTCACTCGAGACGGTGCGAGGCTATCTGCAGCGGGTGAACGACGTGCTCGAGGCCGAGCCCGAACAGCCGCCCGGCCGCAAGGCGGCGCCACGCTTGACCGGTCAGATCGCGCTCGAGCACGTGACCTTTCGTTATTCCCCCAACGGTGCCGCGACCATCGACGACGTGAGCCTCAGCATCCTGCCGGGTCAGTTCGTGGCCATCGTAGGAAAGTCGGGTTCGGGCAAGACCACCTTGGCCAACATCATTCTCGGCCTGCAAAAGCCCGCCTCGGGACGCGTGACATTCGACGGCCTCGACCTCGGCGAGCTCGATCTTCGGTCGGTGCGCAGACAGTTCGGCGTGGTCAACCAGAACCTCAGCCTGTTCGGTACCAGCATCCGCGACAACATCACGATGGGCGATCCGACCGTGCCGCTGAGCGAGGTGGAAGCGGCCGCACGCAAGGCCTGCATCCACGACGAGGTGATCGGCTTCCCGATGGGATATGCAACGCTGTTGCTCGACCGAGGTGGCGCCGTCTCGGGCGGACAGAAGCAGAGGCTGGCACTGGCCCGAGCGCTCTTGCGACGTCCCACGATCCTCTTGATGGACGAGGCGACGAGCGCGCTCGACGCCGAGACCGAGCGGCTGGTTCAAGCCTCGCTGGCGAAGATGGCGTGCACCCGCGTTGTCATCGCTCATCGCTTGTCGACCATCCGGCGCGCCGACGTCATTCTCGTGATCGACGAAGGTCGGCTGGTCGAGTCGGGAACGCACGCATCGTTGCTGGCTGCCGGCGGGATCTACGCCGGCTTGGTTGCGACTCAGGTCGAGCCGGACGATCTGACCGTGGCGCGCTCTGATCGCGCGCGCCCGGCCGGGGAATCATCGCACCGGCGCAAGCGCCCCAGCGTGACCACGAGCGAAGAGTAGGACGCGGCCAACGCGTCTCAGCCGCGGTTCATTCGAGCTCCGTCGCGGTGATCGACAGGCGCCGGCGGCCGAGCGCCGCGAGATCGTCGGGCCGCAGACCGGTGTGACGAACATCGAGGGTGACGAGCCCCTCCAAGCGGCGCACGAGCGGCACGAATCGCGGCGCCGTGAGCGGCACGCCAACCAGGAAGAGCTCGGCAAGCTCGGGCAGTTGCGCCAGCGGCTCGAGCGCTGCGTTGGGTAGCCGCGTGCTCGAAAGATCGAGCAGGCGCAGGCGCGCATGCTGGCGAGGCAGTCGCGCGATCGAGGCTGCGGTGATCGCGGTGCTGGCCAGACGCAAAGCCGTGAGGTGCTGCAAGGGCGCCAGGCCCGTGATGGTCGTGTCGTCCGCAGCCGTCTCGGAGATGTCGAGCTGGCGAAGCTCGGCGAGACTGCCGAGACGCGAGAGAGCAGCTGCGTTCGGCAGAGTCCCCGCGACACTGAGTCGCTGCAGCTGGCGACAGCTGCGCACCACCATGTCGACGCCAGCTTCGTCGAGCGACGTGTGCGAAAGGCTCAGGGCCTCGAGCGCAGGCCAGTGCCGCAACACCGCCAGACTGCGATCGTCGACCGGGAGGTTGGCGAGCTCCACCCGCCGCAGGCTCACGAGTGGGGCGAGGACCGTGAGATCGGAAGCGGTGATGCGAGTGCCGCTGAGATCGAGATCGCGCAGCCGTGTCAGGCGAGCCAGGCGCGTGGCGGTGGCGGTCGAGACGCGGGTGCCAGCGAGGTTGAGGCTGACCAGCGCGGGCAGTCGTTCCAGCACGACGAGGCCGGCATCGGAGACAACCGTCCGGTCGAGGCCGAGCCGCTCGAGCTGCGGCATCGCAGCCAGCACGGTGAGGCTTTCGTCGTCGACGCCGGTCTCGCCGAGATCGAGAGCAAGCAGCCCCACGAGAGGATGCAGGGCGCGCACCCCTTGCGATCCGATGCGGCTGCGACCGAGGTCCAGCACCTCGAGTCGCGTCAGGGTGGCGAGAGTGGCGGCGCTGCCATCCCCGACTGCGGTCTGCCAGAGCAGCAGCTCGCGCAGACGGGAGGCAGCGCCGAGCGCCTTGACCCCTTCGTCCCCCACGGCTGTGCCGGCGAGATGAAGCACCTCGAGCGCGGGCAGCCTTGCGATTGCGGTGACGCCCGCATCCGAGACCGCCGTGGCACTGAGGTAGATGGCGCCCAGCCGCTGAGCAGCAGCGAGCGTGGCCACCCCCGCGTCGGTCACCTCGCTATTGGAGACGTCGAGGACCTCGAGTGCGGGCAGCTTGCCGACCACGCCGAGGGTGGCGTCTCCGATCCGTGTGCCGCTGGCGATCAGCTCCTCGAGGCGGCCGAGGCGTGCGAGCGCCGATCGAGCCGCGTCGGTCACGCGGGTCTCGTCGACCGCGAGGACTTCGAGCTGGGAGAGATCGGCAAGAGCGGTGACCGTCGGATCGCCGATAGCAGTGCGGCTAAGATGGAGCGCGCGCAGTCCAACGAGACCGGCCACGGTGCGCGCGCCGGCGTCGGTGATGCGGGTGTCGGAGAGGTCCAGCGTGCGCAGGGCGGCCAGTGACGACAGCGGCGCCAGGGCAGCGTCCGAGACGGCCGCCACCCCGCGCAGCGAGAGCCCCGGGATCCGTTCGGACCCCACCTTGGCGATGAGAGCGGGCAACGTCGCGCTCGTGACGGCGCGCGGGTCGAGAGGTTCAACGTACCAGCGGTCGTGCAGGGGAAACGCCGGAGGCAAGGTGCCGGGATCGCCGAGCCGACCGAGCTGTCGCGGTCCGTCGGGTAGCCGCTCCCAGACGCCGAGTGGCACCGGCCAGCGCATCGTCACCGGTGCCGATGGCCGATGGGCGCAGCCCGCTGCCACTGCGATGGCCACCGCCGCGACGGCCACATTGCGCGCACCGCCGATGCAGAGCCTCATCCACTACAAATGTAGCGTGATGGCCGCGCTGTCAAGGGGTCGGGGCGCTGCCCTTGCGATCGAAGCGCAAAACCACAGGATCGACCTCGGGGGGTAGCACGAGGCGGGACAAGTCCTCGTCGACGGCACGCGAGAACGACGCTGCGGCTTCGTCGTAGGCCGGCCAGTTACCGGCGGCAAAGCGATGCCGGGTCGTGAGGACGAGGTAGCGCTTCACGCTGGGCGTGCGGAAGACGCGACTCTCGAACGTGTTGCCAGGTGGCGGCCAGGAACAGATCACCACCTTGGGTTTGTACGTCGCCAGCGCGTCTGCGGCGCTCAGCTTCTCGACGTCGTCGCGGTAGCTGATGGCTCGTGTCCAGGATTGATCGTCGGTGGCTTTGACCCGCGCGCCGGCGTGATTCAGGAACCTCGCCAAGGTGCCATCGCCAGCGGCGATCTCGACGGCTCCCTCGGCATCGACTTCTTCGATCGCGCGGGCCAGGCCGGCTAGCAGCGGGCGCGAATAGAAGCAATAGATACCGCGCGGCTCGACGAGAGGCATGAGCAGCGCCTTTTCCGTGACGAGGGGCCACAGGGTCCGGAACCAGCCCATCGAGACGGGCTTTCGTTCCAGGCCGCGTCGGAACAAGAGCGCCTGGATGAGCGTTCCGCTCCAGCGCCCGAGGCGGAGCACGGTCGACGGGATGTTGGTCGACGGCACGTCGGTCGACGGCAAGTCGGTCGACGACACGCCGGTCGACGGCAAGTCGGTAGGCCGAGTGACCTTGCCCGCCATGCGCAGCGCCGCTGCCCCTTCGACCACCTGTTTGACCGCGAGCTGGGCCATGCGCTCGCGGACCAGCAGCGGCAGCGCGGCGCGGATCACACGGGGGTTCGCTCCGCTCTGCTGCAACCGTGAGCGCCAGGGCGCGGCCTCGGCGCGCGCGCGGGCGAGAAACTGGGCAGCGCCGGCGGCGTGTTTGGCCTCGACCGCTGCGACCAGAGCTTGGCCGGTGGCGTTCCAGTCCTCCGGATAGCGCGCCTGCAATTCGTCGAGCGACGCCGTCGTGAGCGCCGCGATCTCCTGGGACTCGGCCGCCCGGCTCGCCCTACCCATCCCATCGATGATAACGCCAGCCGAGACAAGTTTGCATGGTCGTGCGACCGGAACCTGCGGCCTCGGTGGTGGGGCCGATTGTAGGCGCTCGGCAAAGTCGCGCGCTCGCATCGGGTGCTAGAGGGGTCGATCGCGCATGAGCGCCCTTCGAGTGTACGAGTGCCGTCGACCCATCCCGCCGAGTTATCCACAGGAGTCGCGCGAAGCTGATCGATTTGTCCACAGGCTCGCAGACGTCGTCAGTCGCTAGCGTGAAGCCGTGGCGTGAAGCCGTGGCGTGATCGGAAAAGTTGCGCTCGCATGCAGGTCGGTGACAATTGGATTGGATCTGCGCGCTCGCCGTTCGTCATCGATGACAGACGCGCGCGGCTCCTTCATAGTGGCGGTTGCATGCCTCAGCTCGATGGGATCCGAGTCGTCAAGTCGTCCATCCACGGATACGGTCTCGTCGCCACACGCGCGTTTCGCAGCGGCGAGTTCATCGCCGACGTCGACGGTGTGCAGCTGCGACGGTCGGAGCTCGAGAACGACGACTACTGCCTGCTCATCACCGACGACGTCTTTTTCGACATGGTCGATCAGACGCGGTGGATCAATCACTCGTGCGATCCCAACTGCGAGATCGAAGCCGACCTCGACGACAGCGGCAAGGTCTGGGCTCGACTGGTCGCCGTGCGCGAGATCGGCGCGGGCGAAGAGCTCACGTACGACTACGCCTTTGCCAGTCAGTACGCGATCCCGTGCCGCTGTGGCACAGCCGACTGCCGCGGCCTCATCATCGATCCCGACGAGATGCCATTGATGGCCGCCGCGGGCGGCGCGCGCGGCTAACTTCCGTCGGCGGTGCCGCGTTCGATCCCGGAGCTGGCGGCACCGGGCTGCCATCACCGGCCTGGCATCACCGGCCTGCCGCGGTGAACCCTACCCGGGGGAGAAGGTTCGCCAATGACGGCCGGGATCCCTGCTGGCAGGGCATTGGCAGGTCGAGCAAGAGGCCGGAAGGAAAGCCAGGGGTTCTCCGAGATTGGCTGACGGGCTGGTTGACCTCATGGGCGCCGATGCTGATGATGGGAGCCGCTCGCACCTTCGCCCCTCGTGTGGGGCGCTCACGGAGGATCGAATATGAAGCTTTCCCGCTTAGCCTCGCTTGTCGCCTTCGGAATCGCTCTGGGAACCCTGGGCTGCGGAGGCACCAACGGCCCTCGCCCCAAACCACCCGCACCGGCACGCGCTGACGACGGGGGCGCCGCTGGCGCCGGCGGAGGGGGCGGACAGCCCGGCGGCGGCTCCGGGGACGCCTCGGCCGACGGCGCGCGCGCCGATGCCGCTGATACTGCGGCGCCTCGCGACGCCACGACGGATGGATCTCGCGACGCGGTCAGTGATTCGTCGGTCGACATGGGTCGGCCATCCGATGCGAGCGACGCCGGCGACGGCGGCCAGGACACCGCGGTCGACGGCACGTCGTCGCCGCCAGCTCCGCTACCCGGCGCCGGTGGCGCGGGAGGAATCGCGGGCTCGGCTGGCACCGCCGGCACTTCCGGGGCGGGCGGCAATGCCGGGACCGCCGGGACCGCTGGTGCGGCCGGGACTGCAGGCACCGCCGGTGCTGCCGGTGCTGCCGGTGCTGCCGGGACCGATGGGACTGCTGGTGCTGCGGGCACGGCAGGTGCTGCGGGTGCTGCGGGCACCGCCGGTGCGGCGGGCACGGCTGGTGCGACCGGGACTGCCGGTGCCGCAGGCACGGCAGGTACCGCTGGCGCGGCCGGAACGCCTGGCGCGGCCGGTACCGCGGGTGCAGCCGGGGCTGCTGGCGCCTCGGGAACTGGCGGGACGCCCGGGACCAATCCGCCCGTAACACCCACTGAGCCGACGCCGACGACCCCCACCACGCCGACGACGCCCACCACGCCCACCACGCCGACGCCCACCACGCCGACGACGCCCACCACACCGACGACACCCACCACGCCGACGCCCACCACGCCGACGCC
>JANNNO010000151.1:0-2391 GCA_031398585.1 Myxococcales bacterium
ACGCTGACCGCGACCATCGCGGCCGAGCTCGGCGAAGCGTCGGTGGGGTCGCCCCACTACCAGGTCTTGTTCATCATCGGCATCCTGCTCTTTTCCATCACCTTCGCGGTCAACCTGGCCGCCGACCTGGTGGTCAAGGGGATCCGGAAGAAGTAAGTCCGCATGTTCTCCGAGACGCCGCTCATCCGAAAAAAGCGCCGCAACGAGCTCCTCGCCAAAGGGGTGCTGGGGGCGATGTCGCTCGCCATCGTCATCCCGCTGGTGCTGATCATCGGTTACCTGGTGATCGAGGCGATGCCGCTGCTGTCGTGGGAGTTCCTCACCACCAACCCGACCGGCGGCATGCGCCGCGGAGGCATCTGGTCGGCGTTGCTGGGAACCCTCTACCTCGTCGGCCTATCGCTGCTGATCGCGGCGCCGATCGGCGTTCTGGCAGCCGTCTACCTCAACGAATACGCACGCGAGAGCTGGGTGACGCGCGTGATCAACCTCGCGGTCGTCAACCTGGCCGGTGTGCCAAGCATCGTGCACGCCCTGTTCGGCCTCGGCGCCTTCGTGGTGTTCGCCGGCATGGGGCGATCGATCATCGCGGCCTCGCTGACTCTCGCCATCATGACGTTGCCGGTGATCATCGCCAGCACCAAAGAATCGCTGGCTGCGGTGCCGCTGTCGTTCCGGGAGGCCTGCTGGAACGTGGGTGCCACCCGCTGGCAGACCATCAAGGGCATCGTCTTGCCCAACTCGGTCAGCGGCATCTTGACGGGTGTTATCCTGCAGGTCTCGCGCACCGCGGGCGAGACGGCGCCGATCATGTTCACGGGGGCGGTCTTCTTCAAGAAGATCCCGGAAGGCGATCCCTTCGCCTACAACCTCTGGGACCAGACGATGGCGCTGTCGATGCACCTTTTCACCATCACCACCCAGGTGACCGACGCGCCCAAGCCGCTGCCCTACGCCACCGCCGTCGTGCTGCTGGGGGCGGTGTTGCTGGTCAACGCGACAGCCATCGCGCTGCGGGTCTATCTGCGCTCGAGGAAGAAATGGTAGCCGCCGGAACCGTCGCCGCCGATGGCGGGAGCCCCAAGATCGAGGTTCGCGACTTGCGTCTGCGCTACGGCGCCAAGGAAGCGATCAAAGGCATCTCGTTCGTTGTTCCACGCAACGACATCTTCGCGGTGATTGGGCCGGCCCAGTCAGGCAAGAGCTCGCTGCTCCGCTGCCTCAACCGCACCATCGAGCTGGTGCCAGGGGCGCGTACCTCCGGCAGCATCCACATCGACGGCGTCGACGTCTCGAAGATGCGCAACGTGTACGAGCTGCGACGGCGAGTCGGCATGGTCGCCCCGCTACCCGTCGGGCTGCCGCTTTCGATCTACGACAACGTCGCCTTCGCTCCCCGGGCGGCGGGCTTGCGGGACAAGGCGGATCTCGATGGCCTCGTCGAGCGTTGTCTGCGGCAGGCGGCGCTCTGGGATGAGGTCAAAGATCGGATCGATAGCCTGGGGACGAAGCTGTCGGGCGGGCAGCAGCAGCGGCTGACCATCGCGCGGGCGCTGTCGCACCAGCCGGAGATCCTCTGCCTCGACGAGTTTTCCATCGCCATCGATCCGGTCACCACGATGCGGATCGAGGACGTCTTGAAAGAGCTGAAAAAGGAGATGACCATCGTCCTGGTCACCAACCTGGTGCAGCAGGCGCGGCGTCTGGCGCGTGAGACGATGTTTCTCTGGAACGGGGAGATCGTCGAGCTCGACAACAACGACGTCATCTTTTCCGACAAGCCCAAGAACCGGAAGACCTACGAATACGTCAATGGAATCTTCGGCTGAACTCAAGAACGCCCTGGGCGCGGGACCGAGCGCGCCGATTGAGCCCCCCACCGGCGGGCCCGAGACTCGCTACAGCCTCGCCACGCGCGAGTTGAGCCTCTGGTACGCGAAGTTCCAGGCGCTCAAGAACGTCACCGTGCAGATGAAGCACGGCCTCATCACGTCCCTCATCGGGCCCTCGGGCTGTGGCAAGACCACACTGCTTCGCTGCTTCAACCGCGTGAACGAGCGCTACGGCTACGTCACCACGTCGGGTGAGATCAAGCTCCTCGGCAAGAATATCTACGACCCCGACGTGTCGCTGATCGAGCTGCGCAAGAGCGTCGGCATGGTTTTTCAGCGGCCCAACCCGCTGCCACTGACGGTCTACGAGAACGTCGTCTTCGGCACGCGGATCCACAACGAAGGCAAGGCGACTCGCAAAGCCGCGCTCGACGAAGTGGTGGAAAAGGCGCTGACCGAGGTCGGCCTCTGGAACGACCTCAAGGATCGGCTGCACAGCTCGGCCACGTCGTTGCAGCTGGAACAGCAGCAGAAGCTCTGCATCGCGCGGCTCTTGCCT
>JANNNO010000437.1:0-11205 GCA_031398585.1 Myxococcales bacterium
GGCGGAGCGGTACCGCCGGGCGCGCCACCGGTGGCTCGGCCGCCACTCGACCCGCCGCTGCCGCCCGAACCGCCGAGGGTCCCGCCCGAACCGCCCGCACCACCACCTGAGATGCCGCCCGATCCGGTCGGCGGTACCAGGCCCGCGTCCTTCCAGCCCTCCGTTGCCGAGGCATCGTAGGGCACGGGGATGAGGCCGCCGTCGGTCGCGCCACCGCCGTTGCCGCCCGCGCCTCCGCCGCCTGCACCACCTGACCCGGTGGGCGGCGTGACACCGCCGTCGACGGGCGTAGACGGTGGCGCCTGACCATTGGGAACCGAGGGAGCGGCGTTGCAGCTTTCGGGGCCGAGCCCGGTGGTCGGCATGGGCTTGCCGTCCATGCAGGTCGGTGCACCGCCGGCGCCCGCTGTGGTGTCGACTTTGATCACCGCCTGCTTGGCGTCCATCGACACGACGGTGATGGTGACGCCGCCCGCCGGATCGGTGAAGGTCCCACCAGCCACGAGACCATCGAGCGTGGGCGTGGCGGGGTTCATGTCGAGGAACCACGTGTTGAAGCCGCGCTGGGTCCGCAAGCGGATGTCGCCCGAGACGCGGACCTGCACCATCGCGGGCATGCCGCGATCGAAGCCGACCGGCGTGCGGTACTCGACGAAGTAGTGACTGAGCTCGGTGGTTCCGGCACCGCCACCGCCACCCGAGTGCGCGAAGGGACGACTCTTGGGCGCCTTGATCTGCAGCAACTGGACGCCATTGCAGGCGGTCTCGATCGGCAGCAGCGTGAACGTGCCCGAGGAGTTCACGTCGACGACGTTGCAGCCGCCCATCCAGCCTTGGAAGGCTTTCTGCCAGCCGTTCATGTGGCGACAGCCGCCGCCCATCGGATCGTAGCGATCGCCGTATTCGTTGTGCGTGCACGTGGTGCGCGGATCGTCGGCGTACGGCATGTTGTTCCGGCAACGCATCGACGACGAGTGGAGCGTGCCGAAGTTGTGCACCGGCTCCTGGACCAGGACGACGCAATCGGAAAAGGCGTTGTACCAGGTGTCACGCTGTGGACGTGCCGGCGTGCCGGTCGCGGCGACGCCCGCGAAACCACAGCTGGTAACGCGCGAGCCGAAGTACCAGAGGTAGTGGTCGTAGCCGGTCGGCACCTGGCCGCGCAGCGAGTTCGCAAGCGCGGGGAAATTGCAGCCGGCCATCGTCCCTTTGATCGGGCCGAAGACCTCGCCGCTGATGTCCTGCTTGCCGTAGGAAGCCTCGATGAACCATTGGCGGAGCGAAGCGTCCGTGGCGCCGACGCCGAAGAGTTTGCGCTCGGCCTCCGCCTTCGTGAGGCGGACACCGGCGCCGAGATCGACCAGCACGAAGGCGAAGCGCCGGGGCCGCAAAGGCGTGTCGTTGATCAGCGCCTGGCCGTTGGACTCAACGCCAGAAGAAAAAGCCGGCGCTGCGGCGACCGACGCCCACCGCGAGACCCTGATGCCGTCCGCGGTCGACTCGCCCCAGACGTCGATGACGGCGCCCGGTTCGAGCTGCGGCTGCGTGGCGAAGAGGAGCTGCTGCTCGGGCTCCGCGGCCGAGGTGCGCAAGTAGTCGTGGTTCTGCATGGTGCCGTCCTCCATGGTGAGGACGTAGCGCACGACGCTGCCGCGCACGGCATCCGCGGCGGGAGGCGCCACGACATGGCCAGCGGGGTCCGTCGCCCGCTGATTCGTCGCCAGCTGGGAAGAGGCGTCGCTGCACGCGGCGGACAGCAACGACAACGCCAGGACGCTGACTGTCGAGCGGGCCAACGCGGCGGCAGAGACGCGAGACCCCGAAGCCGGGCAGTTGCGAGAGCCGTTCATGAGGATTCCTTTTGCGGCGGGGAGAGGGGCGCGGCGCAGACGAAGGCAGGCTGGAAAAAAAAGGCGCAAGCCACCGGGACGGGGACCGGTCCGACGCAGGGCCGCGTTTCGACCCCCAGGGCGCGACAAAGGGTAGTGCCCTCTGCCACCCCCGCGTGTCGTGGCGATATCTAAAAGCATTCAATAAGGGAAAGGAATGGTTTGCCTGCGCAACGCTGCGCGGCGGTCAGGCGGCGATTGGGACACCACTGAGAGCGGGTGCGGCCAGCTCTCCATCCACGGAATCTGTAAAAAGGTCGTCAAGTGCACCCCCGGGCGGGCGCCGCAGTCGGTACTCTCGCTTCTTCGTGATCCTCGATCTGCATTGCCACTCGTTGAAGTCGGACGGCACCTTGCCTCCGCGGCAAGTGGCCGCGATGGCCGCGGCCGCCGGCGCCGAGCTCTTCTGTCTGACCGACCACGACACGCTGGCCGGGCACCCGGAGACGGTCGGCGTGGCCCCAGGCATGATCGTTCTTCGCGGGATGGAGCTGACCTGCGGCGAGCGCGGGCGACCTGTGCACCTGCTCTTGCTGGGGGTGGGTGAGGGAGACGGCTTGCCGCGCCTCGAGCGCACGATCGCTTCGCTGCAGGAGCGGCGGCGGGATCGCATCGCCGAGATCTGTGAGCGCTTCTTGAAATGGGACATCCGTCTCGATGCCGCCGTCATCGTGGCCGAGGCGCGCGGGGGAACGCCTGGACGTCCGCACGTGGCGGCGGCCCTCGTAAAAGCCGGCGTCGTGAGATCCCAGCGCGAGGCCTTCGATCGCTTCTTGAAAGACGGCGGACCCGCCGACGTGCCGAGCCCGCGCCTGACCGTCGAGGAAGGCGCGGAGCTGGGGCGCGGCGCCGGCGCGAAGGTGAGCCTCGCGCATCCCCACACGGTCGGGCATCCCTATCTCGTCGAAGCACTCATCCAGCGCACACGCGAAGCGGGCCTGGGGGGTATGGAGGCCCACTACGGTCCCTACGCCACCCGCGAAAAGGCCGCGTGGCGTGAGCTCGGTGAGAAGCTCGGCATGGTGATCACCGCCGGCTCCGATTATCACGGGGGCACGACGCCCGAGATTCCCCGACCGGGAGTCGAGCTGCCCGAACCGCTGGCGGGTCGTCTGCGCGACTGGCTCGGCATCGCCGCTCCGGCCGGCAGCGGCGCCGCGGGCGTCAGCGGATCTGCAAGCGCTGTTTGAAATCCGCGATGGTGGCCGACAGGCCTTCTTCCAGACCGACCTTGGGGGACCAGCCGCCGAGAAGCTCACCGGCGCGGGTGATGTCGGGACGGCGACGAACCGGATCGTCGGTAGGCAGCGGCTCGTGTTTGACCGATGAGGCAGAGCCGGTGAGCCGCCTGACGATCGTCGCCAGCTCCAGCATCGTCGTCTCGCGCGGGGTGCCGAGGTTGACCGGCGCGTGGCCGTGTTCGCTGGCCATCAGCCGCAGGAAACCCTCGATGAGATCCGAGACGTAACAGAACGAACGCGTCTGCGTGCCTTCGCCGAAGACGGTGAGCGGCTGCCCGGTCAGTGCCTGCACGACGAAGCTCGAGACCACGCGGCCGTCGTGCTCATGCACGCGCGGGCCGTAGGTGTTGAAGATGCGCGCGATGCGGACCTCGACACCGAACTGATCGGCATACGCCACCGCGAGGGATTCGGCGCAACGTTTGCCCTCGTCGTAGCAGGCGCGTGGACCGTTGGGATTGACGTGCCCCCAGTAAGTCTCTTTCTGGGGGTGCTCCTTGGGATCGCCATAGACCTCGGAGGTGGATGCGATCAGGATCCGGGCGCGGCATTCGCGCGCGACGTCCAGCATGTGCATCGTGCCTTCCACCGCCGTTCGGATGGTGCGGACGGGGTTGCGCTGGTAGTGGATGGGCGACGCTGGGCAGGCCAGGTGGAAGATCTCGTCGACCTCGATGGTCAGCGGGTGCTGCACGTCGTGGCGAATCAGCTCGAAGCGCGGGTTGCCCAGCAGGTGCTCGATGTTGGCCCGGGCCCCGGTGAAGAAGTTGTCGAGGCAGACCACCTCGTGCCCTTCGTTGATCAAGCGATCGCACAGGTGCGAGCCGAGAAATCCGGCGCCGCCGGTGACCAGGATACGTTTTGCCGACATGTTGTTGGTTGCCCGCGGCGTGAAACGAAGCGCGAGCGCCTGGATATTACCGGATCCCGCGGCCTTTTCGCTTGTGTCGCGGGGGCCGAAAGTTAAAGTGGCGCGGTTTCCCAGCGCCGCGCGCGCACCGCCGCGGTGAGGGCGACGCGAAAGGCACCTCGATGTCGCCGCAGGTTGGCTGCCAGGAACGCGCCCGACTGTCTCTCTTTGCGGCATGCACGCTCGCGACGGTGCAGCTGCTGGCGTGCGGGGGTGGCTCGCGTGCCGGGGCTACGGGTGGAAAGCCGGATGGCAGCGGCGGGGTCGCGTCGCCCGATGGGTCCATCGAGGCGGGCGTCGTTGATGCGGTCGCAGGCCCGCCGGACGCGAGCGCGGATGCTGTCGATGCTTTGCGCGCCGATACGCAGGAGATGCCGCCGCCCGAAGGACCGCCGCCAGCCGTCGTTCCCCTGCCCGCCGATCTGCCGCCACCGCGCCGAATCTTCGATCGTGACGTGGTCATGACAGGTGACGGCCGCAGCAGCTGCTCGCACGGCGAGCTGACGGCTGCAGGTGGGGCAACTCTGTGCGCGTTCGCGCTGCCCGCGGCGCAGGGGCCGAACCTCGACCTCCACGTGCTCGACCTGGCCGCCGCGGCCGCTGGTCAGCCTGTGATTTGCGACGGAAGCCGTCCCATCTGTCGCAAGGTGCACGAGCAACTCTGGCTGTCGTCGCCGCTCGGCGGGCCGAGCCACCCGTTCGCGCACGCCTTCGACGGCGATACGTTGATCATCTTCGGGGCGACGACAACGGCGTTGCGGGATCTGCACGCCGGCCCGATCTTCGCTTGGCGACCAGGCTGGGCGGCCTCGCGCCTCATTTCGGGGCCGATGGGGCTCCTTTGCCGCGGGCACGCGAGCGCGGCGGTCGCGTATTGCCTCGACGATGTGCGCGGCGATCCGGCCAGGCCCGAGAGCGTGGAGCTGCGCGCCGGATCGCTGGTGGATGGGCCCTCCGGCCAGCTGCCGGTGATCGAGCGCTTTCGCCCCCTGCGATCGGACGGCACGTCGGACTGGCAAGTCGGGTTCACACAAGCGGGAGCTCATTTCGTGATCACCAGCCCGGATCCCGATCCCGCGGTGACCACCTTACGCACCGTCGCCACACGCGAGGCCGGCAGCAAGGCCCCCACGCCTCTCGCGCAGGGCGTGGGTTCGTGGCGCTCGGGCGCGGGTGAGACGATCCATTACCTGGGACGCGACGCCGACCGAGGCCTGTTTCGTCTGGATCTGACGAATCCGACGCCGCAGCGGCTGCTCACCGACGTGCGCGCTTTCGACTATGTTGGCACGCGAGATCGCCGCGCGATTGTCGTCGACAGCGGCGTGGGCAGCAGCCGCGGGTATCGCCTGCTCGGCGAAACCGCGAACGGCGCGCCGCCGACGACTCTGCTGCTCGCTGCCTCCACGCCCGAGGCGGTGCGCGTGGCGCCCGACCTGCGGCACACGGCCTGGGTCGCCAACGACTTCGTGGGACAGATCGTGCGCCACACGGACGGCAAGACCTGTCTGCTGGCCACCAGCGGCCGCGCTGAAGTGTTCAACGTCGGGTTTGCCGGCGCGGATCTGATCTTCTGGAGCGAAGGCGCTGGGCAGGACCAGGAACGCAACGACGGCTACTTTGCCCCAAGGGACGATTGTCGAGGCGCGGTCCGTTTTGCACGCGCGGTTCACCTGATGGAGCCGGTCGCGGGCGGCATCGTCTTCGCCGACGACTACGACGCCAGCCACGAGAGCATGAGCTTGAAGTTCGCGCGCACTGTCAGCGACGGCGGCCGCGCGCGTCTCGGTCGCGCAGTGAGGATCGCCGAGGGCGTTCATCAATACGCGACTGTCATAGGCGACGATCCCGCCTACGTCCTGTTTCGCACGACGAGCCGAAGCCCGTTGCCGCCCGGGTTCTACGTCTACGGCCCCATTCCATTCAGCGCGGCGCCGGTCGATCCATGAAGCAAGACGCCCAGACTGAAGGTCCCCCCCACGCCGTCGCCCCTCCTCCCATCCCGCGCACGTTCTGGGAGTACGTGCGATCGATGGGTCCGGGGCTCATCGCCGTGCTGACCTGGCTCGGCGCTGGTGATGTCGTCGAGGCCGGGGTGGCGGGCAGCAACTACGGCTACGCGCTCATGTGGATCGTTGTCGTGGCGCTGCTGGTGCGCTTCCTGTTCGTCTCCCTGCTGGCGAAGTACCAGCTGTGCAATCCGCGCGGTGAAGGCGTGGTCGATGCCCTGGTGCGGTTGCATCCCTTCTACGCGCCGGCGCTGTTCTTCGCCGCCATCGTGATGGGGCACGTGTATGGCGCGTACATGGCGGTCGGTGTTGGCGAGACCTGGGTGAAGCTGACCGGCTTCGGCACGACCTTCATCTGGGCGGTGGCGTTCACCGCGCTGGCGCTGGCGATTGCGTTCAAGCCGGGGCAGCGGCTGCTCGACATCGTGTTCAAGGTGCTGCTCGGGCTTCTGTCGGTCTCGTTCATCGGCGTCGCCGCGTGGGTTGGCCCCAGCCCGAGCGGGATTCTCAAGGGCACGTTCGGCTTCGCGATGCCCGACCGCGTGGGACCTTTCGATTCGATGTTGCTGGCGGTCGGCATGATCGGCGCGGTCGGCGGATCGCTGATGAACCTCGCCTATCCTTACTTCCTCGATCAGAAGGGCTGGCGCGGCCCCGAGTACCGCAAGGTGCAGACGTACGACTTCCTCGTCGCTGTGATCGTCATGGTCGTTCTCGACCTTTCGATCTGGTGCCTCGGTGCCGAGCTGGTACATGGCACCGGCCGCACGGTTGCCAACCTCGACGATCTCGCGAAGTTGCTGAGTGAGACACTGGGAGAGATAGGCCGCGTGCTCTTTCACCTCGGCGTCTTCGCCGCGGTCTTCACGTCCATCGTGGGGCATGCGATCGGGCTTGGATCGCTGGGCGATCATGCGCACCGGCTGTGGCGCAAGACCGGCCCGCGTGCCGGCGTGCCTTCTGACTCACGCGTTTACCGCAACATCGTGCACTGGGTTTTGATCTCGCCGCTGATCTGGACGGCGCCCGGCATGCCCGACTTCGTGACGCTCACGTTGATCGCGCAGAGCCTACAGGTGGTGCTGATCCCGTTCCTGGCTGGTGGCCTGTGGTGGATCACGTCGAGCCCGAAGTTCCTCGACGAGCGCTATCGCAATCGGGCCCCCGCCAACATCTTCATGGCGGGCGTCTTCGCGCTGGCGCTCTGGGGTGCGTGGGGATCGATCCAATCGGTCAGCGCAGCCGTCGGACGCGTCGCCGGCGGCGGGTGAGCTGGCGAGCGACGACGCCTTTCGTCGGCAGCCGCGATGGGACGGAGGTCTCCCGTTCGGTAGATGCGGCGGTCTCCCGTTCGCAGCAAGGCGTTCAAGAATCTGTCAAAGCCGCGGTTTGGCGGGCGTTTTCCCGCTGTTTGTCAGCGGATCTCGAGCGATGAAGCCACTTCGGGGGGAGGACGAAACCATGTCGCTTCCCTTTGATTCTTTCCGTCATCCGCCCCGTCACGCCAACCGCCGCGCGCCTCGCTCGTGCGCGGCTATCACGGCTGTCGCGTTGGGCCTGGTCATCGCAACTTCGTCGGCCGCACACGCGCGCAATCTCATGTCCGCCGATGGACCCGGCGGTACCTACGAGTTGCTTCGCCAGGCGTACACCACCGAGCTGCCCGATTGTGGGCACATGGTCCCGCACATCACCGAAGAGTTCGACGACGAGCTCAAGAAGAACGTCTTCGTCTTTCACGCGCACGTGAACCAGGACGACGACCGCTGCGGCGGCACCGATCGGCAACGAACCGAGATCCGCGCTCGCGCGGCCGACATCGTCGCCGAGAACGGCGAGACGCTCTACTACCGCTGGAAGTTCAAGCTGGCGACAGGCTTCAAAGGCTCGCCGAGCTTCACGCACATCTTTCAGATCAAGTCCGATCTCGGCGCGCCGATCATGACGCTGACCCCGCGAGTGAACACCTTCGAGATCACGGGACGCGCGGGTGGACCGGGCAGGACCGATCTCGCGAAGTTCATCGGCGTGTGGGTGGCGGTCGACCTCAAGGTCCTCTACAGCGACAACGGACGCATCGAGATCACGATCAAACGCGTCTCCGATGGCATGACACTCTTCTCACACGCCGGCGGCGCAGACATGTGGGACGCCGGCGCCAGCGGCCACGACTCGAAGTTCGGCATCTACCGCAGCCTCAACAACCGCGGCATGCTGCGCGACGAACAGGTCCGCTTCGCCGACTTCTGCGCATCCAAGACGAGCGCCGCCGAATGCGCCGACGGCGCCGCCCCACCGCCCAGCGATGCGGGCGCAGGCGACGGCGGCGCGGCCGACGCAAGCGGCGCTGAGACCGGCGCGGGCGGTGCCGGAGGTGGCGGCGCGGGCGGCAGCGGTGGCAGCGGCGGCATGGGCGAGGGTGGCAGCGGTGGCGGCAGCGGCGGATCGCCTGGCACCGGCGGAGCCACGGCCAGCGGAGGCGCCGGCGGAAACAACGGCACGGGGGGCAGCAAGCCGCCGGGTAACGACGCCGGCTCTCGCGACACGCGGCCACCGTCCGCCCCCTCCGAACCCGGCGGCGAATCTCCCTCCGGATGCGGCTGCGACATCGGCTCCGCCCCAGCCACCAGACATCACGGCGCCTGGCTCATCATCGCGGCGCTCGCCTGGCAGATCCGCCGCCGTCGCCGATCGCCATAGGTCCCGGTCAAGGGAACGATCTCCTTCGGACACGTTAGAGGGCTACGCGATACGCCGCTGCCTTCCTCTCGGCGCGTCGCGTTTGCCCTTATTCACCCTTGCACGGTATCCGTGAAAGCCTTATTCTTGCATCATGATCCTGAGCTTCGGCGACGGGACGACCGAAGACGTTTTCAACGGCATAAAATCCGCGCGAGCGCGGTCCTTCCCGCAAGACGTTCGACCGCGTGCCGTCCGCAGGTTGGATCAGCTAAACGCAGCCACGACGGTCGCGGATTTGCGGCTGCCGCCGTCGAATCGGCTCGAGCAACTGAAAGGGGATCTCGCCGGCTGGTGGTCGATCCGTGTGAATGATCAGTGGCGAGCCGTTTTCAAGTGGCCCGACGGCGCGGCCGGGCCATCAGAGGTGCGCTTGGATGACTACCACTAGGCGTCCTCCGCCACCCATCCCGGTCACCGTCAAGCTCGCCCTGGACTCTCTGGACTTGGACTTGAACAGGAGATGCACATGATACCCACAAACCGAATCGCCACCCATCCGGGTGAGTTCGTGCGCGAGATTCTCGAGGAGCTCGGGATCTCGCAGAGCGCGGCAGCCGAGCACTGCAGGATGTCCCTGCAGCGGCTGAACGAGATCGTCAACGGCAAGCGGGGCATCACCGCTCAGACCGCCTGGATCTTCGGCCAGGCATTCGGGACGAGCCCGGAGTACTGGATGAACCTTCAGGCGCAACATGACCTGACGAAGGAGCGACCTAACATCAAGGTTCCAAAGCTCAAGGCTTCGTGATGCCGACAGGGCAGGAACCTTCTGCCCAGAGACCTCTCACATGGACTGGAGTTGGCCCGCGATTCGGTGGACATCTACGCTCAGGAGACATGGGCGCAGAAGGGTGACCCGATGTCCAAGGAAGAACCGAGGCGGACCCGCCGCGTGCACACGCGGCGAGTTCAAGGCCGAGACGGTGGCGCTGGTGCGCTCCGGAGGGGCACTGCCGCGCAAGTGGCGCGAGAGTTGGGCTGGCTGACAGCCTGGTGCACTCGTGGCTCCGGCAGGCCGATGTAGATGACGGTAAGGGTCCCAGGACCGACGTCGAGGGCGAGGGCAGCCGTCTTCAGAGCGCGGGCAAACCGTCGCAAAGAGGCGTCACAGGGACGAGGCAGCGTTTGGGCTCGGTACCGTTGGGGTCGTAGATGTCGCCGTGTCGGCATTGGCCAACGAGGCAGTCGTCTTCCGCCGTGCAGATCTCTCCTTCGGCCTTTCGCGGCTGGCACCTTCCCCCCACGCAGCGCAGGTGAGGCGAACAATCGCCAAACCCAACACAGGGCTGGCCCGCGCCGACGAGCTTGCGGCACGTGCCGTCGTGCGCGCATAGGGACGCGAGCCATTCGTCACACTCGCTGCTGTGGCGGCAGGCGCCGCCGGTCGGCGTAGGGGCGCGGCAGACGAACTTTTCGGCGTCGCAAACCGATTGGCGGCAGTTCGGCTTGCTGCAAGCCTCACCCGGTCCCGGAATGGGACCACATTTGCCTGCGATGCAGGTCTGCCCGCGCTCGCAGTGATGATCACCCTGACACGCATTCGCATTCAGAGTCCGACCAACGCACTGACCGCGCGGACACCCGCTGCGACGATCCACCGCCGTCACGATGCAGCTTCCCTGGCCCGCACACTCCTCGTCGATCTCGCAAGGCTGCCCATCCGGCACTTTGCCCTCGAACACGTCGTCGCACGCGGTCTCGAGCGCCTGCTCGTCGAGCATGGCCCGACGGCAACTCGCGCCGCGAATGAGAGCGAGGCACTGCTGTGCGATGTCCGAGCGGTAAATCACGCGGCCTTTGGCCGTCTTGGCGGCAAGCGTCGGCCCCTCCTGCGCCTCGCGCGAATCGACCCGCCACTTGGCAAGGCAGATCTCCCTGTTGGGCAACGCCCCACAACGAACGAAAACCGAACAGATCGCCTCCGCCATCTCATTGGAGAACGCCAACGCATCTCCGAGCACCGTCGCCTTGTCGTCGCAGGTGGCGAGAAACGGCCCGAGCGCCAGCAAAAGGGCAATTCGTCCCGACACCACCGCTGTTCGCATGGAACTGCGCCTCAGTCTAAACGAGTCGCCGCCGCCGTTTCGCACGGAATGTTTGCACGACTTTCACACAGCCATCGCGGTTGCGGGCCGAGCCACACTTGCAGGCGGCTTCTGTGTCCGGACGGCCTCGCTGTCAAAGCGGAAATCGCGATAGTCGTTGTATCGTCGTTGCCGATGGCAAGCAAACCGCTGCGGCTCCCACGTCGATGGCTTCCTCTCACCGGCGTGATGTTGGCGCTTGGCTGCGCCACAGGTCCTCAGGTTCCCAAGGAACCGATGGTGCCGAACCAGGTTTATCAGCAGCGTCTGACCCAGCTGCCGAGCGGGCTGCGCGTGATGGTGCAAGAGGCGCACAACGCTCCGCTGGTC
>JANNNO010000168.1:0-10208 GCA_031398585.1 Myxococcales bacterium
GGCGCCGGGAGGCGTGCTGGACGATCAGCTGGGCGAGCTCGACATCGCGTCGCTCGAGACTTTGCAAGCGGGGCTCGAACGGACGTTCTCCGACGATTTTCGCGGCCGCGCACTCGGCGAGACCGACGAGGGGGCCGCGTCGCAGGCGGCGGCGCTGTCCGATGAGCTCGAGGAATTGAACGTAGCGGGACTGGCTGCGCTCTCGGCGAATCTGGAAGAGAGGGGATCGAGTCAATGAAGCGGTTGCGGTTTGCGGCCTCGCGCGGCGTTTGGCGCGACACGCCGGCACTGGCGTTGGCGTTCACACTCGGGATCGCGGCGCCGGTATGGGCCGGGCCGGGAGCGGCGGGCGCTTCGGGTGCGACAACGCCGGCGGATGAAGCCCGGCGCGAGGCGCGACGAGCGGCGCACGAACGACTGCGCAACGAGGTCATGGATCAGATGCGCGCCATGCGCATGTGGAAGCTCACCGAAGAGCTGAAGCTGGACCAGCCGACGGCGGCGACTGTCTTTCCGACGCTGGCCCAGTACGACGATCGCGCTCGGGAGATCGGCCGTGAGCGCCGCGAGATCGCCCGCGAGGTCCTGCAGCAGACCCGCAGCGACAAGCCCGACGAGACCAAGCTGCGTGAGTTCATCAACCGCCTGCTGGCCAATCAGCAGAAGCGCAACGCCCTCGACGACGAGCGCTTCAAGGCGCTGCGCCCTGCCCTGTCACCCATGCAGCAGGCCAAACTCTTGTTGCTGCTGCCGCGCCTGGAAGACGACTTTCGCCGCCGCATCCGCGAAGCGAAGGAAGAGCAGCGCCGCGCCGACGGCGAAGACGTTGGCAAAGATCACCGGCTGGGCGGCAGCTGGGGTGCGGGCATGGGCGAGCGACGTGACGGCGAAGGCGCCAAGGGCTCCAAGGACGGGCGTCGTCGGCCAGCGCCCCCCGAGGGCAAGGCGCCTCAGCTGCAATAGCGGCTCGTCGCCGGTCTCAGCCGTCACTCTGAACGAAACGGACGGGGTGCTGCCAGATGGCAAGCACCACGCAGCCCTCGGGACTGCGGACGCGGTGGCGGCTGCCGGGCGGGTTGACGACGAGAGTTCCCGCGGCGTAGTGGCCGCGATCGTCCTCCTGGGATCCAGTGAGCACGTAGATGTGCTCGAAGCCGGTGTGCTCGTGCACCGGGACCGCGGCTCCCGCGCGATACCGGAGGAGCGCCGCAGAGGATCCGTCAGGACCGCTGTCGTAGATCACGTAGCGATCGACGCCCTCGCGGAACGGCTCCCAGGCGAAACCTTCGAGAGTGGGACCGCCGCCGGCGTGTGCGACGCGGGTGAGCGCGAGCACGAGAGGCGACGCGACCGACGTCATGGCAGTCCTTCCAGCACGGCGCTGCTCGGCGCGGTCCATCCCACGATGCCGTCCTGGGCGCGCACCATTTCGAGAGTGGAGGCTTTGAACGCGGGAAAGTAGCTCTCGGTTGCGTCCTCGACCAGGAGGCAGTCAAAGCCCCGGTCGTTGGCCTCTCGCATGGTGGTCTGGACGCAAACCTCGGTCGTGACCCCGGCTATGAGCAACTGGCGAATGCCCCGGGATTGCAGGATCGTCTGCAGGGCCGTGCCGTAAAAGGCGCCCTTGCCCGGTTTGGGCAGCACGACTTCGCCGGCGATGGGAGCGAGCTCGGGCACGAAGTCGTTGCCCGGCTCACCCAGGATGAGTACGCGGCCCATCGGACCCTCGTCGCCGATGCGCAGATCGCCGCGGCCGCGCGCCCGTTTGGCCGCGGGGCAGTCGCTGAGATCGGGCGCGTGTCCCTCTTTCGTGTGCACCACGAGCATACCGGCGGCGCGACAGCCTTCGAGCAGCCTGCGCACGGTCGGCACGATGGTCTGCAGCAGCCTCACGTCGTTACCGAGGGCGGCGCCGAACCCCCCGGGTTCGAGAAAATCGCGCTGCATGTCGATGACCACCAACGCAAGCGCGCCGGGATCGAACCCGAAGTCGTAAGGCGCGGCGGCGATCAGCCGTCGAGGCGCGGGCGGGACGGTAGGTTGATGCTGTCGATCCGGGTTCACGCCGCCTCCGTCGTGGCGCGATCGTGGCCCGCCATGAACTCGCCGATGTGGTGAACGTCGGCCGCTGCGGGTGTCGTCTCGTAGACGATGCGTCCTTCGCTCATGACGAGGATGCGATCGGCCAGGGCCAGGATCTCGTCGAGGTCCGCGCTGACCAGCAGGACCGCGGTGCCAGCGTCACGCGCATCGCGAACGCGACGGTGGATTTCGGCGACGGCTTTGAAGTCGAGGCCCATACAGGGGTTGGCCGCGATCAGCACCCCGACCTCGCCGGCCAGCTCGCGCGCGAGCACCACACGCTGGACGTTGCCGCCCGAGAGCGTTCCGATCGGCGTGTCGGGACCGCGAGCACGGATGCCGTATTCGGTGATCACGGCGCGCGCGCGCTCGAAGATGCGGCCTGGCCGAAGACCCACGCGCGCGACGGTGAATTGCGGCTCGTCGAAGTCACGCAAGGCGAGGTTCTCGCCAACGCTCATGTTGGAAACGGCCGCGTTCTTCAGCGGCTCTTCGGGAAGACAGCGGACCTTCTGCGCCTTCATCTCGTCACGGGTGCCGTCGTAGTCGGTGCCGTTGACCAGCACGCGGCCATCGCTGCGGCGCCGCTGCCCGGCCAGCACCTCGACCAGCTCTTCCTGGCCATTGCCCGCGATCGCGGCAATGCCGACGATCTCGCCACCGAAGACATCGAGCGACACGCCCTGCACGGCCGGCAGACCCAGCTCGTCGAGCGCCCTGACGTCGTCGAGGCGCAGCCGCGGTGTCGGCGAGCGGCGCCGCTGGCTCGGGGACCGCGGCGAGGTGTCGGTGGCAAGCGCGGACGAGCCCATCATCATCTGCGCCATCGTCTCGTTGTCGAGCTCGCTGACCAGACCGCGCCCACCCACCTGACCGCGACGGAGAACGGTCACCTCGTCGGCAAAGGCGTGCACCTCTCTGAACTTGTGGGTGATGATCAGGACCGACAGCTCGGCCTCGCGGGTCATGCGCGCGATGAGCCCAAGCACGTCGTCAGCCTCCGAAGGCGTCAGGACCGATGTCGGCTCGTCGAGGATGATGATGCGACTGCCGAGGTAGAGCTGCTTGATGATCTCGACCTTTTGCTTCTCGCCGGCCGAGAGGACCCGAACCGGCGCGCGCGCATCGACCGGGAACGGCACCTTCTTCATGAAGGCATCGAGGGCGGCCAGCTCGGCCTGCCAGTCGATGACGAAGGGCAGCCCGGCGCGGGCCATAACCAGATTCTCGGCCACGGTCATGTTCGGCACCAAGGTGAAGTGCTGGTAGACCATGCCGATGCCCAGCGCTTGCGCGCGTTTGGGGCTGCTGATGTCGGCCTCTTTGCCATCCACGATGATGCGCCCGCCGTCGGGGCGGTGATACCCCATCACGCATTTGACCAGGGTCGACTTGCCCGCGCCGTTCTCGCCGAGCAAGGCGTGCACGGTCCCGGCGCGCAGATCCAGGCCAACGCCGTCGAGCACGTGCAGGGCGCCGAACCGCTTGTGCAGATCGACGACCGACAGCGCCGGTGGCGCCAGCAGGTTGCTCACGACAAGCTCTCGATGAAAGCCGACGAAGTGCTCACGGCGCCAAAGACACCGTTCTGCATCGTGACCATCTTGAGCGCCGCTTCGTGATTGCCGGCGTCGGTGGCGCCGCAACAATCGGAGAGGATCAGGCACTCGAACCCGCGATCGTTGGCCTCGCGCATGGTCGTGTGAACGCAGACGTCGGTCGTGATGCCGGTCAGCACGACGTTCTGGATGCCGCGCGTGCGCAAGAGCAGCTCGAAGTCGGTGTTGGCGAACGAGCCTTTGCCGGGCTTGTCGATGATCGGCTCGCCGGGCAGAGGGTAGAGCTCGGGGATGATGTCCCAACCTCTCTCTCCGCGGACCAACACGCGACCGCAGGGACCGGGATCCCCGATGCCGATGCCGCCCTTCATCTTGCGGGAGCGCCAGCGCTTGTTGGCGGGCAGGTCCGACAGATCGGGCCGGTGGCCCTCGCGCGTGTGAAACACGGTGACGCCCTTGGCGCGGGCGAAATCCAGCAGGCGCTTGATCGGCGCGATGCAGGCACGCGTGAGCGAGATGTCGTAGCCGAGCAGCTGGATGTAGCCGCCTTCGCCGCAAAAGTCGGTCTGCATGTCGATGACGACGAGCGCCGTATTGTCGAGCCTGAGCGCCCCGTCGTAAGGCCAGGGATAGGGATCGGCGGGGATGAAAGGCATGCGAGGTTCCTCCTTGGAAGAGCGGTACGAGTTTGGCGTCAGCGCGCCGCCAAGAGCACGGCCGGCTGGCCCCGCAGGGTTCGCGTGGCCGAGCACGTGGCGACCAAGATGACCAGGGTGAGCACATAGGGCGCCGCGCCGAAGAGGTAGTAGCCGGAGGTGATGCCGACCGACTGCAACGCCGGCCCAAGGGCCGAGGCGCCGCCGAAGAGCAGCGAGGCCCAGAGGCAACGGATGGGATCCCAGCGGGCGAAGATCACGAGCGCGACGGCCATCAATCCCTGCCCGCTCGAGAGGCCCTCGTTCCAGCTGCCGGGGTAGTAGAGCGAGAGAAACGAGCCGCCGATGCCGGCAAAGCCTCCGCCGATGGTCGTGGCGAGCAGACGCACGCGGTTGACGTTGGTGCCGAGCGCGCGTGCGGTGTCAGCGCTCTCGCCGACGGTGCGCAGGGTGAGGCCCCAGCGCGTGCGCACGAGCAGCACCCGCATGACGAACGCCAGGATCACGCCCGCGATGAACAGCACGTTGATCTGAAGGGCCGCGCGCACCGCGGGCACCGGGCTGAAGTCGCCCAGACCGATGGAAGGCAGCTGCGGGGCGGTCGGCTTGATGAGCGGCTTGCCAAGAAAGAAGGCCAAGCCAACGCCGAGGAGCATGAGCGCGATGCCGACCGCGATGTCGTTCACGCGCGGGCGGCCGCAGAGCCAGCCGTGAAGAGCACCCAACAGCAGTCCGACCAGGCAAGCCGCCAGTACCCCCAGCAGCGAGGATCCCGTGAGGTACGAGCCTCCGAAGCCGACCATGGCGCCCATCACGAGGGTGCCCTCGAGGCCGAGGTTCACGCGGCCGGATTTTTCGGTGAGGCATTCGCCGAGGCTGACGAAGAGAAACGGCGTCGAGACGCGGATGGCGCCGCCCAGCACCGCCAAAGGCACGCCCCACCAGCCGAGCGAGACGGCGCTGTCCATCACGCCGCTCCCTTGGGGCTCGCCAGCGGCACCGCGGTGGGCAGCCGCCGTCGCAGCTTGGGCAGACGCCCGGCGAGGCTGTCGGACGCGAGAATGACGACGAAGAGAATCCCTTGCAGCACGTTCACGGTCGCGTCGGGCAAGCGGAAGCTGCGTTGGAGCAGGCCACCACTGGCGCCGATGCCGCCCACCAAGAGCGCGACCGGCACCACGAGCAGAGGCTTGTGGCGCGCCAGGAACGCGACGAGGATGCCGGCGTAGCCGTAGCCCGCGATGAGCGAAGCGTTGGCCGTACCGTGCACCGCCGCGACCTCGGCCATGCCAGCGACCCCGGCGGCGCCGCCGGCGACGAAGCAGGCGAGGACGATGAGACGGCGCACCGGTAAGCCGGCGAGCCAGGCAGCGCGCACGTTGCCGCCGGCCACACGGGCCGCGAAACCGAAAGTGGTGCGCGACATCAACACCCAGCAGATCCCGCAGGCGATGAGCCCGTAGACCAGGCCGTAGTGAACGTCCATGTTGGGCAGCGAGCCGAGCGCGTTGGCCTCGCCGATGGGATGGGTCGACGCCTTGTTGAGGCTGGCCGGATCGCGCAGCGGTCCCTCGACGAAGTGATTGAAGAGGGCAATGGCGATGTACGTGAGCAGCAGGCTGCTGATGGTCTCGTTGACGCCGCGGAAGGCGCGCAACGCACCAGCCAGAGCGATCCAGGCCCCGCCCGTGACGAAGGCGGCGATGCCCATCGCGACGAGAACCATCCAGGGTGACGAGGTCTGCAACCGTTGGCCCACGATCGCAGCGGCGAGACCGCCCAGGACCAGCGCGCCTTCGCCGCCAATGACGATGAGGCCGAGGCGCGCGGGAACTGCCGTGCAGAGCGCCGTCAACATGAGCGGCGCCGCTCGCAGCAGCGAGTTCTGGAACGAGAACCAGGTGCCAAAGGCGCCCCGGTACATCTCGGAATAGACCTCCGTCGGGCTCACACCATTGGCGGCAACGAAGCCGCCGAAGAGCAGCATCGACAGCACGATCGCGCCGAGCGGCAAGAGGAACGACTCGGCGAGGTTCTCGGTGGAACTTTGCGACACCTCGGCGCCCTCCAGTCGGTCATGGGGTTGTGGCGATCACTCGCAAGCTCGGAGCCCTCGCAGACGCGCGTCCGCACACACGGCGGAACTTCTTACCCGACGCAGCGGCCACGACGAGGTCGTGGCGTGGCGGCGGTCGACGTATGGGCCGACCGCCGAATCAGACATCGGCGGGACGAGGACTAGGACGGGATCTTGCCGACCACGCCCTTGACCAGGTAGTTCATCTTCTCGAGCTCGATGTCGGTCTGGGGCAGCGCCTTGCCAGCCGGGATGACCGTCTTGCCGGTGTTGTCCTCGAGCGGGCCCTTGTAGATGACGAAGCCGCCCTTCATGAGCTTGGCCTTGGCCTCGTCGGCCTTGGCCTTGGCCGCGGCACTGACCGCCACACCGTAGGGCGACATCTTCACGAAGCCTTCCTTGAGGCCGCCGCGCAGCAGGTGCGGGAAGTCTTTGCCCTCGCGGGTCCAGGTCACGTAGTCGGTGTAGATCTTGGCCCAGTTCCATTCCGCGCCGGTGAGGTAGCCCTTCGGCGCGAGGTTGGCCTGGTTGGCGTGGTAGCCGGTGACGAAGACGCCCCGCTTCTCGGCGGTCTCGACGATCACTTTGGGCGAATCGACGTGCATGGTGAGGACGTCGACGCCCTGGTCGATGAGGCTGGTCGCGGCCTCGGCCTCTTTGAGCGGCATCGACCACTCACCGGTGAAGACCACGCTGGTGGTCGCCTTCGGGTTGACCGAGAGAGCGCCGAGGGTGAACGAGTTGATGTTGCGCAGGACCTGGGGAATCGGCTTGGCGGCGATGAAGCCGAGCTTGTTCTTCTTGGACGTGAGGCCAGCGACGATGCCCGAGATGTACTGCGCTTCGTCGATGTAGCCGAAGTAGCTACCGACGTTCGTGGGGTGCTTGCTCTTATCGTAAAGACCGCCGCAGTGGAGGAACGGCGTCTTGCTGTGCTTCTGCGCCATCTTGAGGATGTGCGGGTCGAAGTAGCCGAACGAGGTCGGGAAGACGAGCGAGGCGCCGTCGAGGCTGATCATGCTCTCCATCGTCTTTTGCACGGCCGCGGTCTCGGGCACGTTCTCTTCCTCGCGCACCTTCACGCCCGGCAGCTTGGCCACGGCGGCCGCGCCCTCGGCATGCGCCTGGTTGTAGCCCCAGTCGTCCTTGGGGCCGACGTACACGAAGCCGACCACCAACGACTTGGCGTCGGCGTGGGCCTTGGGGAGAACGAGGTCGACGACCTTGGCGGTCTCGCTACAGCCCGCCAACGGCGCGCAAAGGGCCGCGGTAAGTAGGGAGCGGCGGACCAACGACGATCGGGTTAGGCGCATGTTCGTCATGTCGGTCTTATAGGACCGGCTCTGTTTCCGGCTGTTTTCCAACCGGCGAAGATCGCGTAACTCGCTTGGCGGCGCGGCCGCAGCGACATCATTTTCGTCGCGGCGACCTCTGTCGGGCGACGGTCGGTCACCCTCTGCGGGCGCAGTGACGTGCGGCTACTGACGGATTTTCGGGGCGACCGTCTTCCAGCCCGGCAACGAGACGTGCGCGCGGTAGTTGGAGTCGTTGTAAAGCGGGTTGCGCGTGGGGGCGTAGATGCGGCCCTTCTTGTCGGCGCCGATGGCGGCTCCGTCCTGGGTGTAGATCCAGACGCTCGCCTCGTCCCACAGAATGATCTCGTCGCGGGGGTCACCGGTCAGATCCAGCACCGTCGACGTGAGATCGGGGTGACCGTCGTCGGGGAACATGACCACGCGGCGAAGCTGGCCGTCGATCATGCCGCCTTCGGCGACGTTGCCCGACAGCAATACGAACTCCTGCCCGTCACCGCGCCAGTTGACCGCGAGCGTGACGCTGCCGGTGCTGATGGGCTCTGCCTGCTGGAGCAGATTTCCGTCGGCGTCGAAGAGGCTGACGATGCCTGGGTTGCGCCAGAAGTTGGTCATCATCAACTGCAGGCCCGGCGCCTCGGGGCGAAACTTGCCGACCGCAACGGTCTGGGTGTGCCCGACGATCGTGTGCTTGAGCACGTTGCCCTTGAGGTCGAGCATCATGAAGCCCTCGTCGCTGGTCGCCCAGTAGACACGCGGGGGGGTCTTGGCGACGCCGGTGAAGTTGCCGACCGCGACGCCATCGACGTGGTCCTTCAGCTTGCCCGCCATACTCCATTGGCGCTGGCCCTTGTGGTTCCACATGCCGTGGCCGATGAAGATCTCGTCCTTGCCGTCATTGTCGAGATCGATCGGGAAGGGGAAGTGTCCCGTGTCCTCGTCGCCCTCCCAAAGCAGCTTGAAGTCGCGCGAGTAGGCCCAGACATGGCGATAGCGATCCTTGAGGATGAAGTCGCGGCGGCCTGGTTTGCCGGTGAGGTTGGCAAAGACGATGGAATCGCCGCTGTAGTGATCGTAGGGCCGTGAAGGAGCGTTCTCCTTCATGGTCGGCATCCAGATCCATTTTTTCACGTTGCCGTTGCGGCCATCGAGCAGCTGCAGCTTGAAGTCGCGAATCAACAGAACGTCGTTCTTGCCGTCGCCGTCGACGTCGTTGATCTGAAAGGGCGTGTCGTTGGTCAAAAGCCCGTTGCGCGCATCCGCGCGGCCCGATTGCCAGATCACGCGGCCATCCAGCGTGACCGCCGTGAGCGCGCTGATGGCATCGAAGGTGTCGCCGCGAACGCGCGGGATGTTCTGCGCGATGAGCATGTCGATCTGACCGTCGCCGTCGAGATCGCCGAAACGCGCGTTGCGACCGGCGCCGTACTTCGGCGTCGTGAAGCGCTTCCAGAGCTTGGGCTGCGGGTTCTCGGCGCGCAGGCGGCCAAGCTCGGTCTCGCGCGCCTTGATGCGATCGTCAATTGCCTGCTTGGTCTCGGCGCAGGCGCTGACCTTGGCTTCGGTGAAGCGGGCCGGGCCGTTCGCGACGAGAGCCACCTTGCCGGTCTTGAACTCGAGGTTACCGACCTCCAAGACCTGTTTGGCGTCGACGAAAGCGCGGACGCGCGGGCCTTCGGTCTCGACGCGAAGCTTGTAGTAACGGCGATTGGCTTCGTAGGCGAAGGGCGCCTTGGCGATCTCGGTCCAGACCGCTTCACGGTAGGCCTTGTCGATCGGGCCACGCAGGTAGATGCGGGCTTCCTTGCCGCCGGCCAGAACGAACAGGTAATGCTGCTTGTTGGTCTGGTAGCGGAAGGCGACGCCGGCGAAGTGAGTCAGGTTGAGCGGCTTGACCTTCACTTCGAAGTTGATGTCGCTCCACTCGGGATCGCCGGTGAGGAAGGTCGGGATCGTGAATTCGGGCAGATCCGCCACCGTGTGCTGCTCGACGTAGGCAAAACCCTCCTCGTCGCCGGCCACCCATGCGTCGAGGTGGCAGATGGCGTTGATCCAGGGTTTGGTCGGCACCCCTCGGTGCGGCAGGTAGTGGTATTCCTGGATGGCGGCGTTGAGCGTGCCGACGGGTTTGCTGAGCGGGCCGGGCGGGAGCTTGGAAAAGTCGTCGACGAACAGATCGCTCGTCGCACAGGTCGGGCGCGGCGCCGGCAAGCTCGGCTGCGGCGAGCGTGCGGGGGCAGGTGCCGCCTGAGTCGGGCTCTTGGGTGGGGCAGCCGGCGTCGAGGGTTGCGCGGCTGCGGGCGCCGCCGTGAGGCCGAGGGCGAGGAGCGCGGCGGAGATCGCCGGGGGAGAGGCAAAAACGCGGGCGAGGCTCGTCGTGATCTTCATGGCGCTGGCTTCTCTTTGGGGGGCGAGGAGGGAGGAGATGGAGCGCGAAGCGGGCCTGGAACTTCCCGACCACGAAGCTGCTGCATGTCGACATCGACCCGCAGGAGCTGGGCCGCAACTACCCGCCGACGCT